>JAHZIV010000032.1 GCA_022601255.1 Gammaproteobacteria bacterium | reverse complement strand
TCCGTAATTATACCCTGAATAACAGCCTGATCAACCTCATCATGACCTAATCGTTCTAGCGAAAATGGTAATGTCCCAACACGATAAAAATAACGTGTCACCTCTAACTCAATCTGATCAAATTCTGAATCAGTAATTACGCCTCTTTCAATTTCGATATTACGCCTTGCTTCATCTCTGTCTTCAAAACCCTCGAATGTTGAATTCAAGAACGACTGGCCTAAATATGCTTCCCTTAATTGTAATAAATATGCCCGTGTCGATGCGGATACTAAAGGCGGTAATTCCTGATTAAAACGTATCAACTCTGCAAATAAATAAGGATTATAATTTGGGTACTGACCCAACCTTAGACACACTTCTTCCGAAAAATCATTTGGCCTACCTTGTATAAAATAAATAAAACTGCGCCAATCTTCAGCTATTTCTTCTGGCACACCCCTAAAGTTAGCATTAATAAATATCTGCTCAAACGAATAAGGCTGCCCATCGATATAAGTTAACGTGTTATCACCTGCCACACTATCCCGAATAGCAGCCACACTCAATCCCAAACTCGAGTTTTCTGATATACATCTCTCGACAATATCAGAGTCGATATCTGACTCTAATATTCCATCACACATAATTGATAATGACGAAATTAGATTTGTGATTTGTGGTGCCGTCAGACTAGCGCCTCTCACACGTGTTAATTCAATAATACTATGCCTTCGCTCCTGGTCGATGCCTTCTCGCATCATATCATCGTATTGCTGCTTAATCTCTTTATGCAAATCAATAAATTGCTCAATTTCGTTTGCCACCTCATCCCAGTCAGGCGCTGGTCCAACCGCATCAAGCCGAAGCGGCGTTCCCGCCGCTCGTCGACCATATTGGATAGGGTTCACACCTAAAAAAATTTCACGTAACATAATTGCATGACGTCGCAATGCTTCAGGCTCATCATGCAGCCTAGCTTCAAATTGACGCAAAGATTCTAGTGCCGTCACATCTCCCCGCGGTGCATGACACTGTTCTAACAGGTCAATTCGATTTGCCCTCATAAACACATCAATTGGTAACGACACAACATCTCGAATCGCTTGTATTTGCGTCAAATTTAACATAGATACTTCTCCTTAAAAACTTAATGCCTACACTCATTCGCTGTCACTACCAATGATGATGCGCCAGGCACACCATTTCCTGAAGGATGAAACAGTGAAGATGCATTATGTACCGGAGATACTCGCCCTTCTGATAGTGGAGATGGATTTCTTTCTAAATAGAGCGCCATAAATCTATCAATTTGATTATTTGTAACCTCCAGAGCCACCCTTCCATTATAGAATGAGTGATACCATTCCGATGTCATTGCAAGCATTTCTTTTGAATCAACAATCGGCTTCCAATTAAGATAGTCAGTTGATTTGATCGTTACTAATTTTAATGTAATGGTTTCTTTTCCTCGCGTGATATCTTCTTCGCGCTTAATCACAACACGTCCCGCCAAAGAAGCCCCCCAAGTTGAGAGAAACTCTTCTGTTATTGCTCCAACACTCAATGAACGACTACCTTCGGGTGGACCAAAATTCCAAGCTTGCTCATATTTATATGTGCCAGGTTTTGTATGAACTGCCTCAGCTAACACAACATAGCCATGCAACGCATCCAATACATGCTGCCATGGGCGAACGGATTGTGAATTTGATAGTTGAATACTTCGTTCTGCAGCATCTTCTGCCATAATCGCTCGTACAATATTAGGTATCAATCGACCTGGACTCCAGTCGCCACCGGCAATCACATTCCCTGCCCGAGCAGTTGCGACAGGAATACCATATGAAGATCGGTATGTACGCGTAATAAGCTCACTACATGCTTTGCTAACACTATAAGGATCTGTGCCCCCCAAAATATCATTCTCTCGATAACCTGCCTCCTGCTCACAGTTCTCATAACACTTATCTGTAGTAACATTCACAATTGCACCAATCGCATGGGTTGGTTGAGCCTTACGAATCGCTTCTAATAAAATCGTTGTACCCATCACGTTTGCCTCTATCGTTTCAGCAGGGTGGGCATATGAAAATGGAACAAATGCCTGTGCAGCCAGATGAAACAGAACATCGGGTTTATGCTCACTAATCACGGCGACTAATTTTTCCAAATCTGTTACATCGCCCTCAATACTTGCCTCTATACATTTATCCAAATTAACAGCCTGATACATATTAGGAACCTTTTTAGGTAGATGCCCATAGCCAATGACACGTGCCCCCATTTTTTTTAATAATAAACATAACCAAGTCCCTTTAAAACCAGCATGTCCAGTAACTAAAACGGTTTTTCCTTTCCAAAAATCAACTTTCATTATTTTTTCCTCATATTCTTAAACAATCAAAAATCATATCTATAGTTATAATAGATACGATAGTATTTAAAATTAGAAGAAAATTTTCATCCGTGAATCTACGGAAAATTTTGAAGAATATATAAATATCGAAGCTGACTCAATAATATGTCAAGCTTTTTGCTTGTTTGGAAAAGTACATTCGAAGCTCCTCCAAATCAAAGTCTGCCACCCCTAAAATATATTCACGTGTATTCTCAGGCTCTCTTAACGTCCGCTTTCCAAACCGACAAAAACTATCTAAGTCTGATAACTTGCCTTCTTGATTCAGACTAAATTGCGCCCGTATCGTTTGACCACGATTTTGAGTATAGTATAATTCCCATCTAATGCCGTCGAGATGCTCATGAAATAATTTAACTGCGTCTTTTAGCTTAGAATGGAATTTAGCGTAAAGAATCTCCTGTATAGCATCTTTCTCTCGCAATTCTAGCGCTTTATCCCAACTAGCAAAAATACCCTGTCTTTGTAGTATGTTACATAAATGAAGCATATTCATCTGGCTTATACTGGCCCAATATGCATCTGGGCCACCATATTTTTCAATTTCTACAATATCTTCTTTAGAAAGCCCTTGCTTCAACCGTTTAATAAAACCAGCTCGAGGGCTGCTTCTGATCTCTAAGCCAAAATTTACATATTCACTTTTAAGATAGCTCAACTGTGTAAACCGAATACCACGTCGTTTAAAATAATTTCTATACAATTCAATAAAAACACGCCAAGAATCGCCAATATATGAATGGTTCGTCGCATCTTGTGCATCATTACGAACAAAAGAGAGGGCATTGATCATACCTTTCGCGTTACACAAGCGAGGAAAAGTTTTTTCACCGGTACTACTAAAAACTAGCGGAATAATAATGGGAGTTTTTGTAGCAGTGGATGCAGACCTTTTTAGTGCCGCCTTATATTCGGTACAAACTGCATAAGTATCTTGAACATCAGCACCCTTATGGTGGGTAGTCTTATACCAAAACGTCTCCGTGCCGAAAAATAATAGCTGATCACATTTAGAGACACCATTTTTCATAAACTTAATGATATCTTTACCCAGTTTTGGCACTAATTCATCAAACATGCCCTCACTAAAATAACAGTCAAAGCCAATCCAGGTTAGGTGCGTTACAAAAACTTTAATTGACTCTAGTGTCCAACCCTCAAAACGATACCCAGATTCCTCACCAAAAGGATATGCAAAACTTATAAAAACTCTCGGCTTTCGTCGAACTCCCTCACGCCTTAGAAGATCAACCATGGCACACTGAATCCTCAGTAAAGTGTTTTGCAACAATCCTGAAAAACCAAAATTGACATCTGTCAAATAATATTGCTCATATTGTAACTTTATTTCTTGCCAGCTTGGCCCTTCATGTTTTCGCTGACTAATCCAAGCTCCATCATGTGGCATCAGTTCTGACAACCTGGCTCTTTTTCCGACACAAAAAAGTTTCATTTCAACCCGCCTTTTTTGAAAAATCACTTACGTTATTACACTCTCTCAGTATATGATCACATTATTACAGATTTGGGTATCAGAAGTGTATGTCACTTTTAGTTACTATACATTGGCTTGTCTTTCCACACAATAAAGAATTTACCTACTGGATAAACATCTTTACTCAGGGAATTCCCGGATGACATAAGCATAGATCAGTAGTAAAATTCGCTTGGTCAATCTTGTAAGGGCCCATTATGAATTATTTTGAAAATGAAAATGTAGTAAAAAATCACACTCTCTTCACTCAATATAAAGCTATTCAGAAAATTTGCGCCCCATTGAAAAAAATTGGTGTAAAAGGGTTCATTTTTATGCGCCACTTTAGTGATGGCAGTTTTCTTGATTTGGCTACTCATATTGAGTGGGCTGATTTATTTTTCAACCGTTTTTTTAATGAACATTATTGCCCTAGAAATATCTATGACCATATGTTTGTAGCAAATGATATCAGCCTATGGAAGCATAATACTAACAATGAAATTTGGGCTGATGGTGCCAATCAATTTGACTTGGATAATGGCATCTCTATTCGACGACATGATATCGATTTCACTGATACCTATTGCTTCTATTCTAATAAAAACAGCCCTCACATGAATCAATTTTATTTCGATAATATGAATTTATTAATGATGTTCATAAACTATTTTTTAGTGCAGATAAGACCTATCTTAGCACGACAATACTATGAGAGAATTGTGACACCGCCCTGTTACATGACAACAAGTCACTCACCTCTATTAAATGAACCCACATCACACATTGATGTCGATGAGTTTATTAACAGCATTAGGAATTCAAACAATAAAGATTCTTTTAATGAGAGTATAAAAGCACTATCTGAGAGAGAGGTACAGTGCATCCTATTATTTGCTGAAGGACTCACCACAAATGAGGCTGCAGAAAAACTTAACTTATCACCACGCACCATCGAGTCTCACATTAGCAACGCCCGCATTAAACTGGACTGTAAAAATGTCGTATCTCTGGTTGCGAAATATATGAGAAACAATATAAATTAAGAAAAAACCACCTACCAGTACATATAGAAGGAAACCTAAATGGCAAGACAAGAACATAGCAGTGCTCACCCTAGGCAGCGCAACGACTTTCAAGGATTATCGGGAGCCGAGATGGTTTTTCAATACCTGAAACCAGGTGATTGCGCCATCGCAGCAAAACTCTTGGGAAACACAGCAATCTTACATATGGCTTCTCAAGCACAATCAGCAGGAACACAAGCTAAGATAAAAGCTTTAGACATCGGTGGTGCAAATGGTCTCATGATGATCACACTTCTGAGAACCTTGGAAGAACAAGCAACATTATCAAAACTAAAATTAACTACTGATGTTTTTATATCTGAACCTAAAGTCGATAGGGTTGCTGAATATAAAATAAGAACTGACGAGTACAATAGAATGCAGGCCGAACAACGGCATCTTTTTCGAGCTAGCATTTTTGGAACATCAGGGCTAGCCATTGAGGGCCCGGACATTGAACTACCTACTGTTGATTTGATACTTGCGAGTCATGTACTTTACTATAATCAGCCTTCCTGGATTGTATGTGATTCTACAGAAGGACACTTCTTTACAAAGCTATTATATTCACTATCAGAAAATGGTGTGCTTTGCATTGTAATTCAATCTACCCAAATGGACCAAGATCAAACTCACGAGCTTTTGGAGGATCTTGTTTATCCCTTAATCGAAAAAGTAAAGCATGGAAACAACCCCTACTACGCAACCAGTGAAATGCTAGATCAGGCTTTAAGTAATTATCGAAAACAATTTATTATAGACCATGATGGCGCACCACCTGCATGGAAAATAAAAAATGAATATGCAACGACAGAAATCCCTCTGGGTGACATTAACTTTGAAAGAGGCGACAATGATTACCAACAAAATAAAGATGTTGAAGCATTATTTGGATTTTATTTAAAAGGCAGAAAATTTTGCGAACTGGAAACCATAAAAAAAGAGTATTTCCTTAGAACAATTCGACAACATTTCTCAAAAGGTGGAAGTTTTGCAGTAAAGCATGTAAACAAAGTATACACCATTGAAATGACACCTGAACTTCATGCAAGAATACATAGCAAAATAGCTAATGTCGGGCATCAGTTGGCCGCTGGCATGAAATAAATATGGACGTCCAATAATTCATAGAGTTTCATCAGAGCGCTTTCTTCTATCTCTTAAAAAAAACGCGATTGGAATTAAACATAAAGTGACGATACCGGTTAAATAAAATGCATCATTATAAGCAATCGTGTGCGACTGGGTTGAAAGTTCTTGGCTTAACTTGACCGCAACACTCGAATCTACCTTCAAGTAATGGTGCACGTGCATCCAATGTTGAAACGTGGGGTCACTCACAGCCATTCGCGTTCTCAACGAATGCCAATTGATCTGTGCTTGCTTCAGTAAAATATTAGAAAAAATAGCCACACCAAAAGACGCGCCTAACATCCTCGCAAAATTAAATAGCCCCGCAGCATTATCACGCGCTACCACACGCAAAGTACTGTATGCCATTTTTGATACCGGCACAAAGAAGAAACCACTGGCCAGACCCTGCAACACATTTGCTGAAATGAAAAAATCTTGATCCACCTGCGGATTATAATGTGACATCATAAAGGCACCTATTGCAAAAAACAAAAATCCAAGGCCAATCAAATAGTGGCCTTTTACATGTTTCAATAAAAAAGGCATCAATAACATCGACACCATACTGGCAATACCACGCGGCCCCATGGTTAATCCCGCTGTTAAAATAGGATAATTTTGCAGCCGTTCCAACAAAGGCGGTATCCATGCATTCATGGCCATAAATGTCATGGCAAAAAACAACAACAGCAACACTGCCACCGAATAATTCTTATCTCTAAAAACTGAAAAATCAATGATGTTTCTTTCTTTCCGATCAACACCTCTCATAATAAAAAAGATAAAAGCAAACAATGCAACAAACGAGGTAATCAATATCTGTGGTGAAGAAAACCATTGCAGCTCATTACCACGATTTAAGACATACTCCAACCCACCGATCGATAAGACCAACAACATCATGCCCGTCCAATCAATCGGGTTGGCTTTTTGTTTGGCAGTCGACTTAACTAATGCCCAAACAGCTATAAATGCAATAATACAGATTGGAATATTAATAAAGAAATCCCAACGCCAACCTAAATACTCTGTCACAACACCACCGATAATCGGACCCAATATAGGCGCTGTCATTAAACCAATGCCATAAAATGCCATCGCCTTACCCATCTCCTCTGGTGCAAAGTTATCAGCTAATAATGACTGAGAAAGCGGTCCCAACAAAGCACCAAAGGCTCCTTGTAAAATACGCAACACAACAATTTCATTGAGGCTGGTAGAAAATCCACACATAACAGAGGCAACACCAAATCCCACAATTGCGACCAACATTAAATTTTTTCGACCATAACGTTGCGACAAAAACCCCGTCAACGGCATCACAATAGCTGCCGCTGTGATATAACCCGTCATGGTCCAGCTCATCTGATTAATAGTAGCGCCAAGACTGCCACGCATTGCATCCATCGACACGCTGACGATAGTCGCATCTAAAATCTCAAGTGTTGTGACAAGGACCGCAGTAAATGTGATTAAAATGACATAGAGGCGTTTATTACTATTCATAATAATACCCTCAAGTATTAACGCGCACTATGGCACTACTGCCTACCCTCAATGGATATTGTTTTGGAGGATGAATAAGTTTGATTTTAACTTCGAAACGTTGCACGACTTTGACCCAGTTACCACTAGCATTCTCTGTTGGCATTAACGAAAAACTATCGCCACTACCGGCAGCAATGGATTCTACTCTTCCTCGGAAACTGATATCTGGATACATATCAATGCTCACCGCTACAGCCTCGCCTATGTGTAACTTACCAATCTCCGTTTCTTTGAAATTTGCTTCAACCCACCAGTTGTTATTATCAATCAAAGAAAAATTAGATTGATATGCTGTGACAACATCGCCTTTACGTAACTTAAACTGTGCTAGCAAGCCACTCGTTGGCGCATACACTTTCGTATACTGCAAATTCAGCTTTGCATTTGCCACTGCAGCTTTCGCTACTTGTATTTTCGCATTTAAATCACCTCGGCCACCCACTTCGTTTAAGGCTTGTTGATACTGCTGCTCTGCCACCTGCAGCTGTGTCTTATCAACGGCAACTTGTCTGATATTATTATCGACAACTTGCTTAGCGACATATTCATGCTTGTAAAGTGTTTGATAGCGCTTTAAATCAATCTGCGCTAAAGATAACTCTGCCTCACGCTGATGAATCAATGCGGCCGCTGCTGCTTGATTGTTTTCTGCAGCTTTGACATTACTCTGGGCTAATTGTAAATTGGCCTCTGCTTTTTCTAAAGCAATCAAAAACGGTTTAGAGTCAATCGTAAAAAGTAATTGTCCTTCATGCACAAGTTGGTGGTTGTTCACATAGATGTGATCCACAATACCGCTGACCTGCGGTGCTTCTTGAATAATATGCGCCTGTATATAAGCATCATCCGTACTGGGGTGCTGACTGTTAAAGTACAAATAATAAGTTAAACCTAGCGCAGTTCCCAATGCCAAAAATGTAGCAACCACATATTTTATATTTTTTCTGAATTTCACACTCAACATTATTCTCACCACTCTTTATTTAAGCTCACTGAGTCTCTTATATATACTTAAAATTTCATCCTGTTCCTGATCGGTAAATTGAGACATCAATCTATGACTCATTTTCAAAATACATTCACGATATAACTTATAAAGCTCATGCCCTTTTGTAGTAAACTCTACAAAAACAACACGGCGATCCTTCTCATCACGTGCACGTTTCACAAACTCTTGCTTCACCAATTTATCAACGATCACCGTAACACTACTCAATGACAACATTGGCATGTGCTTGGCAATGTGTCCCATCGTACAAGGCTGCTGTAGCGCAATGATGAGCATGATCTTCAACTGCTGTAGTGACATACCTTGCGTTTTCTTCAAAAATGCTGATTCTTCATCGGTAAATTTTTGCCGTAACAAGGTTATGTAATCTGCGAATTGCTTTGCTTTTTCATCTGTTTTAACCATAATGCTGAATATTTTAATATTTAAAATGTTTTGTGTCAATCATTTTTTGAACAAATTGTTCTCTAAGCGTTACCCTCTCTAACCATCTGATTTTTAATCAATTAAATATATTACTAATTATAATTAGTAATACTGGTTGATTTTACTAATCACAGTTAGTAGAATTGCAGGATGAAAGCTGAAATAGAACAAACCCTGGTAGAACAAAATCCGCACTGGAGCGCTGAAGACTATCAACACGATTTTGCCAGACTCCATGATAAAAATGCATTAGAGGACCTCTCAATACCTGAAATTCAAATTATCACTGGTATTCGCCGCTCGGGCAAATCTACCTTAATGCAAACACTCATCAACCACCTTAGCAAAAATGTGAATCCCAAATCTATTTTGTATGTTAACCTTGACGACCCAAATTATACAGATGCATGCAAAGATGCAAAATCATTCTATAGTATTATTACAACCTGCGAAAAACTAACAAATCAAAAAATTGAATATGTATTTTTTGATGAAATACAAAATATGGTTGCATGGGAAAAATATGTAAAAAGTGTTTATGATAGTAAAAAATTTAAAAAGATTCTTATTTCCGGTTCTAATGCTGATCTTCTGAATAGTGAATATGCGACATTACTGTCTGGACGATATCTTAAAACACATATTTACCCACTTTCATTTAAAGAGCTGCTACTTAATAAAAATATCACCACTAAATTAACATTACTAAAAGAGAAACCCACAGTCTTATCCTTGCTAGATCAACTACTCACTATGGGAGGATTTCCGCGCATTCACCTCCTTAACAACGATGAGCAGAGGTTAAAACTGCTTAAAAATTATTATGAAACCATTCTACTAAAGGATTGTATTGCCAACCACAATATAAGAGATACTGCCACTCTGATGCAACTTTCACATTACCTCATTAATAACATTTCTTGCCTCTATTCATATAACTCATTACAAAAATCTCTTGGAAGCAATGAAAATACAATTCAGAATTATGTACATATTCTGCAAGATGCTTATTTTATACATCAATTAATGCAATATTCATATTCCTTAAAAAAACAATCTAAATCTAAAAAGAAAGCATATTGCATAGACAATGGGCTTATTACTGCAGCCACCTTTAAATTTAGCAACAACTATGGAAAACTGCTAGAAAATCTCGTCTATACAGAACTTAAAAAACAAAATCACGAACATATATTTTACAATAATGAAATAAATGAGTGTGATTTCATCATACACACTCAAAAAGATATTCTTGCACTCCAAGTGTGTTATCAGCTTGATGAAAATAACATGAGGCGTGAAATAAGTGGTCTGACTACAGCCATGCAGAAATATAATATTCCAAAAGGAGTCATCATAACCTACGATAATGAAGCGGATTTTGAAAATAATATTAAAGCTATACCATTCTGGCAATATTTTTCCGGTTTATAATTACTAACGCTTTCGCACTAGCGTCAGACCCTTAAAAACAGTCAGCAGACTCACATCGAAGCGAGCATCTTGATAAAGTGCTTTATTAAATGCATCGACAGCTCGCATGGTTGGATTATCCAGATCTAACACACTACCGTCGGAAATAAATAAGGTATTATCAAATACCATCAAGCCATTTGACCGCAGAAACCGAAAGCCAAATTCCAAATAATCTTTATATTGAATCTTGTCTGCATCAACAAAGATAAAATCAAATGGTGTTACGCCTGGCTCCTGCGACAGCCCTCCCAAAACATCAAGAGCATCCCCTAAACGCAAATCAATTTTATGATCCACGCCTGCTGCTTGCCAAAATGGTTTGGCCACATCCGTCCACGGTTTGCTGTGATCAATAGCGATGATTTGCCCATCTGCTGGCAATACCTGCGCCATTGCCAACGCGCTATAACCCGTATACACACCTATCTCTATGACTCGCCTTGCTTGCATCAATTGCAATAGCAACTGAACAAACCGCATCGAAACCGACGCGCTCAACATATGTGAAAAGGTAACTTCTTGTATCGTTTTTTCACGTAACTGACGCAAGATATCATGCTCTGGTAATGAATGGGCACTGGCATAATCTGATAACTGATCGTATAGCTCTATCTCAATGTCCTGCATTTGTTCTCACTTTTTTACGGTAAATTTGACTAAACTTTGATCTAATTAATCAACCACCCTAACTATTGGTCTATTTAACATAATATCTCCTCTATAACAATACAGTGGGTACGTTTGTAACAGATAAGTTACTTGACTTTGTACACTGATTGAGTAATATCACGCATTACATTCGAAATGAATGGGTTCAAGGACCACAACAACTGATAGAGAAAGAACATGCTCATTTTAACGCGAAAAAATAAAGAAACAATAGTGATTGGGAAAAATAAAGAGATTAAAGTCACTGTGTTAAATATTCGTGGCAATCAAGTTCAGATTGGCATTGAAGCGCCTAAAGACATCGCAGTACACCGAGAAGAAATTTTCGATCGTATTTCCACAGATAAAACTGAAGACGAAAAAGTTTAGTCATTCGCTTTTAAGCATGATTCTTCGTGCATTTGCTATACCAACTGATCCAGTAAACCCGATGCTATTGCAAATGCAATTAAGTGGCGCTTATTCTGACAAGACAATTTTTGCCTGATCTCAACAATATAAGATTCTAAAGTACGCCTTGAAATACCCACACGATACGCGATGTCTTTATAGGTACCTGCTGTTAACTGCTTTATGATGTCAACCTCTCTTTGTGTAAGATAAACACTGGGATAATTCTCGCCAAGATAATAACGACGAAGACTGCCTCGATTTACAATAGAAACATTAATTGCTTTCATAACAGCGCCCTCCCCGTAAATACAAATTTCTTAATAATTCTAGATTAACAAATAAATATGATAAGAATATGAAATTATGCTACCCAAAAGAGTGTCAAACAAAGTCAGGCGACACTCAGTATACAATATAGCTGTCAAGTGCTAAACTGAACCAGTTCATTAACCAAGGAGAGAATCCATGAATTATTTATCTAAAGTTTTAACCACTTCTGCATTTTGCGCGATTGCGTCAGTAGCATTAGCAAGTCCTGCAACGATAACCGTCAGGAATGATACGATTTGTCACGTAAATGCAAATGGCTCTACCATTACTGCCAAAAAAGAAAAGTCATCAATACCACTCTACTCATTTAATGCAGACGGCAGCCAATATGGCTCAATCAATCCGCAAGGTAGAGCACCACTCATGAAAGATTCATCTGGCACAATGGATGTAGCAATAGGCGACGGGAGCACACCAATCACTGAGTCTGGTCCTGCCAAAGATGGCAACTATATTGTTTATGCCACTATGTCTGGCAAGGATTCTGCTTGTACAACTGCCTCACCTTGCTATATTGCATCTGACACTGATCCTTGTGCTTCTCAAACAGCAATGCTTGGTGGTGCATATAATCTACATCAATTTAAGAAAATGCATTTTTAATTTGCTTGTTAAATATTAATATTAAAAAAGCCTGACTCAGTCAGGCTTTTTTATATCCTAAAGATGTGGTATCGGCACTTCTTGTTCAGACTCAGCAGGCGCACCTTCACCACCATCGTCTTCACTATGATAAGGATGTGGACCATTATCACCACCGGACTCGCCGCCGCCTTCACCCTCACCGCCTTCATCATCGTCTTCTTCTTCGCCTTCTTCTTCGCCTGCTTCTTTACTAACTTCTTTATAATCTTCCCTAAAACTCTCATCAGCCACCACAATCTTTTCCAAAGTGTGTTCTTCATGCTGCAAGAAATCGGTTGTTTGTTGCTGTTTATCTTGTAATGGCAAAGCATCATCGGCATGCGCCTCTGCAAAGCTATGCGGGTGCGGCGCCATCTCCGCAGCAAGCTCTAATGCATGCTCCTGATCATGCAAGAAGTGCTGCGCTGTCTGCTGCACAGCTGTATCCTGCTGAGACTCTACATCCTGTTTCTGATGGCTATCTTGATCGATATTTTGTACCGTATTTGTTTCGTGTTCTAAATGACTGTCTTGCTCCTGATTCATCTCTTGATCCGTCTCTTGAGGCGTATCATTCATTTGTAACTGATCCTTACTGGCAAGACCAAGACTCTGCCGCAAACGATTCATCAGAGAGCTTACACGCGAAAAAAAGCGTTTAATGTTGCTGCGATAACGGTAGGCCGTATAAGCAACACCGGTCACCGCTACTGCTGCCGCCACAAAAGGTGCCGTTACTGGAATTGCCATACCCACTACAACCAATGCGGTTGCAACTAAGATATACGATACCTCTAAGCCTTTTTCATAAGATTTTTGTTGATGTTCTTGCAATTGATTTTGCAGCTCAACAATTTCATGTTCGACTTGGCTACGCTCAGGGCTATCTCTCAATGTTGACAACTGTTTTTGTAACGCGCGAATATGCAAACGTATTTTAACAACCTTAAAGACCTCCAGACCCGTCTCAATCGCCGTGGCTGCAAATAGCAGTGGCAAAGTATACTGCACCAACACCAAACTTGTTATTGCCAGTGCGAATATAGCAACACCGGCGATGAAACGAGCACCGATAGTGGCATAATCCTTTTGTTGATGTTGTTTATCAGCAAGCTGGAATAATACAGCGATGTGACCAACAGCCGATACGATAAAGGCAACAGGTGGCACTGCCTTGCCCACAACCTCAATACCACCAGACACGATACGATGAATTTTCTCGAAGAATTCAGCAACGTTATTGCCTACCTCAATTAACTCAGACAGTTCTTTGAGCGCCTTGTAATACCATTTTACTTTGTGTACATTTTCGCTACTCATAAATCCTCTCAATAGATAAAGTGCTGACACTATTATAGTGGGATAATATTAACTGAATATTAAATAGTGAGGCTAGCATTTTTGTCATTGCGCGGAATGAAATGACAATGCAATCTATACAATGAGCCATTTACTCTCTGGATTGCCGCACTAATGCTCGCAACGACGGAGCACACTGACTAACTCCTTTACTCCTGCAATAATTCATTAATGATCCGATCAATAACACCATGCTTCGCATCATCATCAATCAAACCACCATCTTCCTTATATTCAGCCAATAACTCCTCTACCAGCTTGGTCGCACTACCGGTCGGGAATTTACGTGCTAACAGTTGACGCGCCTTACGCGGACCAATACGCTTGTATAATTGATTACGAATATTCACATCTTCAGCCGTGGTATTCAATGCCCACAATTCAATCGGGCCTAACGTCGCCGTCAACAGCTGCGTATTAACACCCTTCTTCGTCGCAAACTGCGCCAAGAACGTTGCACCTTCTTCACGCGGTCCATGAACACGGTTTTTCAACGCTATTTCTGCTGTCTTAGTTAAACCAAATACTTTTGCAGTCTTACGTACCGCCTGATCAGGCCCCGCTTCCATAATAAATACCGAAGTCGCAAACTCGATCATCACTTCATCAAAATCTTCCAGGGACTGAGATAACAATGCAATTTGCACCTTCCACTTACGTCCTTCACGCATGTCTAAAACAACCTGGTCACGAACGGCTTGCGCTTTTGAGGTTCGATGGAATTCATCGAAAACAATACGTTTCGGATCTTCACGAATTTCTAAAATACGAGCATGATGATAGGAACGATATGCTTCAGGCATATCCGTAACATTTTCTTCAGTTAAATAATAATGTCTCGCTAACACATAACGCGCTAACATATACATCACCGCCGTTTGGCGATTCGCAACATCACCACCACTGCGCGCTACTTCATCTAAGTCCAGCGCGACAACACGCGCATCCCCTAAATCAAATCGAGTCACCTGTGAAATAATCGGATATTCACGCACCGCACTCGAAATCATACGTGCAACCGCGTGAATCAAAGGCTCACCTGTCGGTGCCGTAATCTTACCGTACAAATCTTCAATAGCAGGCAATCGGCAAATAGAAGTAACATCGGCCAATACTGGCATTGCATGACGCTGCGCTAACATTGCCTCATGAGTAAAACCTGCCATAAACAGCGCATCGGTCACTTCCCACCAGGTCGTCTGTGCATCACCGACAAAGCCCATATCCTCTAAAATACCATCGACCACCGTTTCAACCGACGGCGCATAATTTTTCGGGTTGCTATCATCTGCTAAACTTTTATAGAGTTCATCAATTACAAGACCCGCCATATTAGAAACACCATCATAAGTCTTATCTGAACCTACCGGCGTTGCTAACAACGTTAAGAAGTTCACCAAGAAACTACGCTCCTGTGGCGTTGGATAACGACAACCTAACTGCGTATCAAATGGATTAATCGCATAATCAGAACGCATACGCAATCGGTGATAAGCCACCAAATGTTTCTGATCATAAGGCAGTGCATCTTTTAATAATGAAATCAAACCACTACTCGATGGGCCTACATCGACGATAGCAATACGTGGCAACCTCTGTAGACCAGACGACAAACATACCGCTAAATTAATTGCATTCGACAATACCGACTTACCCGAACCGGGACGCGCATAAAATAAATCAATCCACGTAGTTTGTTGGCGTGAACCCGGGTGATACGGCCAAGGCTTACCATCAGGTGATCGAAATAAAATCGCACCGTTATTCCAGGGCGATGAAGGACGAAACAAAGGCAGCATATGCAGTACGTCAGACAATGGTGCAATCGATGGGCTCGCTACACTACTACCTGAAACACCCAGCATCGTTGAGACTGTTCCCTCAAAAGCATCACCTGATACTTCAGAAACATCACAACTGCCCCAGCCTTCCAATGCTTTTGCTAACATTGCAGCACGTGAACGCAATAATCGCATGTCGCCTTCTGGTGCCCAGGTACTTGCAGATACGCGCAGCCGCACAACGGCATCATCTGTATTTAATTTCACATAACTCAATAACTTCAGTGAATCACTAATCAAACGGTTCTGCGATGACGTTATGGTCAATACAGACGCAATGGCCGAACGAATATTTGCATGCCCTAAACCATCACTTTCGATAAAAAATGACATTCTCCAAGGAATTTTCGACTGCAATGTACGCGAAAACAAACGAATGAACATCTGAATTTCTTTCGGAAACAAGTCCACAAAAACCGTTGCAAAAATTCGATCGCCCACACGCGCTGTACGCAAATTAATATTCTCCGCATCACGTGGTAATATCTGCTTCGCAAGTGATGGCCATAAAACATCCGAAATCTCACCACGACCACGCTTCATTTCTTTTATGATGATCTCATCTCCTGGTAACGATGGTTTCCAAGATCGGCTGGTAAATTCAGGATCGGCACTACGTCGCATCATGTGAACCGCATCATGCACTTCTAGCACTTTGGAAACAATGCCATAATCACGAAAATCATTACACACAGTACGCACAAAAGAATCATGTGATTCACGCAAATCAGGAACAGCGGCAATAACATTCTGGGTATGCATAAAAGCAGGTATTTTATGTTTCTTAATCGTTTTTTGTTTATCTTTTCTGGAACGCTTAAATTGCTCATTGGTCAATGATTTCAAACGCGTCCATAAAACCAAATACACTTCTTCATGCGCACAATGCTTCGATAAATTATCAATACGCTCTTGAAATAAATCTTCTAAATTTAAACCAATACGCTTTGATGTATCTTGTGCTGGGTGCAAGATATCTTCTATCTCACCTTTCACTTCATCTTTGTTATAACTGAAAAAAACCTGTATCACATGCCCAGGTTGTGACATGACTGTCTGTAAGGTCTGTTGTAAACCTGACTGCATGCGACGGAACTCTTCCTGGCCTATCAATGTCTGCACACCCGACACCTTAATCAGGGACAGCAAAGAACCGTCATGCGCAACCAGTGCGTTGCTGCTATCAGCCGTTTGAATTTCACAATACGAAGCGGTCGTTTGTTTGAGTGAACTACTCATCCACATCAAAAAACCATCAAAAAAATTACGTACCGAATTTAATAGCTTCATTACTTTAACAACCTCAAACCTTCATCAGCCCAACTCGCAATCTGATTGACATAACGCGCCATATTGGGCAATAACCGTATTTTCTTAACCAATTCACCATGCACATGATGCTTCTTATCGGAATTGACATCTATCAACACCTGACCATATACACCTGGATTACTTAATCCCTCTCCTAATTCTTTCTCAACATGCTGCACACGTAACTTCAAACTACGGTAAGCATTTTTTGCTTTGCGGTGAGCTTTACCACCCAATACAATCGCATTAAACAAAACATGACACATAGCATTTAGATCTGTTTGCGACATCTCCGGCAAGTAGATCAGTGTTCCACCACCAAAATCACCCTTACCAACCGCATCTAAAAAGAAACATTGGGCGCAGAAAGGACAAGCCGTGACAAGATTACCAATATTATTGTTGCGGTAATTACGGTCTATATTAACCACTTCCATATGCTGCTTACTGGTAAAACCACAATATTGGCAGCTGTACTGATCTCGCTGGAAAACTTTGTCTTGAAATGAAAGAAAGGCTTTATCCGCCTTTCTTATCATAAACAATCGCCAATTACTTTCCGCTGCTGTTAATTGTATCTCGCGTAAGTTCATACATGGCACCCTCTACACGTAAATAGTGAATCACTACTTACTACTTAACTACCAATCAAGCTAGAGATACCTGAACCGCCAACTTTAGCAATTGAAACATCACTACCAAACACAGCGTGTGACGCAGTTGGTAATATAGTTGGGAATAAGGTTAAACCAGCACCAATCAATAACAATGTTAAACCTTGACTCATAGGAGTCTGAGTCGGATTCAACTTATGTTGATGGAACTTAAAGAATGAGGCCATGATAAAACCAATACCCGCAATCAACGAAATATCTGTCAAGACTGTTGCTAACGACGATACCGATTTATCGATATTCGATGCAATGCTAGTCAGTGATGGGGCATCTGCAGCAAACGCTGAGCCTGCAAACAATGCACCGGCTATACCCGTCATTATCGCTAACGATTTAACAACTGATTTGAATACTCTTTTTTTCATTTTTATTTACTCTTGGTTGGTTAATTTGCCAAATTGCTATAAAACCAATATATCCCATGAACCTTAAGGAAATATTAAATGCTTAAGCAAACATTAAAAAAAGCGTCATAAATGTACATCTTTCTGCAAGCTATTGATTTTTTAGCCAAATAAGCGGCACATGACATATAAAGCCATCAATGGTGAATCTTCAATCGTCCTTTTACGGAAGTAAAGCGCAGCGTAGTGGAACGAAGCGAGCCATGAAGTAAAAGGATGTTGAAGAGTCACTGATGGCTTTATATGGATGAGAACTAAATAATTAAGCTAAATCGAGAATGGACTTTATAAGCTCCACCACACCGAGCACATGAATACACAAGATACCGGCACCAATGTGCATTAAGGCCTTACCGATCGTACCCGGCTGACCTTGATGCCCGCCCGCACGAGACAAATGAAAAATACCGCGAATAAATGCCGCCACACCAATGACACGCACAAAAATTAAAACATCCGGAATATATTGATCGATACTATCCCAACTCAAACCACCATAAGTAAGCGGATTGGAAGTTTGCCAAAATGCATTGAGAAAAGTACCCAATACCGTCGGCAATATTAGCAAACCAATACCACACATAAGGAATGCCACAGGAGCGATCAATGATTGCTGTTGCGACATTTGGGTACGCGACTCACCATAATGCTTAAGCTTAAAGAATCCACCAATGCACATACAGACGCCGAAAAATACCGACAACGACTGCAGAATATCTCCCATCGTTGCAATATTCTGACCTATTATAGTTGGGTCACCTGCCATAACTCTATTCCTTAATCATCGTTCGAGCCAAAGTCAATGACTTTGCCGCTACTCGTTACAACCTCACCAGTATCTGTATTAATCGATTCAATCTTACCGTAATTTGCCAAATGATTTCCCATGGTAATTGTTTTTTCAGAACCATCCGAACCAACAACCCAGGCACGACCTGGCAAGACTGCTTTAACATGATAAACCACTTGTGGCGCTGCCTTGACATGTTTGTGAACCTTCTTAACAGGCTTTTGCATAGTCTGAATTTTTTTTGTCAACAAGGCCACCTGTGAAGATAGCTCGGTCACAGACTGTTCCAATTGCGATTGCGATTGATTTGCCGCTGTCAATGAAGACTTCAACGTTGACACACGTGTCTGTAATTCATCTAGCGTCGATTGATTGCTCTGTTGGCCCTGACGAATATTATCCAAACTGTTTTGCACCTCAGGATTTGGTTGTACTATTGTAGGTCGTGCAGGTTTCTGCTCAATCACCTTAGTATGATCACTACTACGCATAAAGCTAAACATAATAAATGCTAACACCACAACAGCCATTACAATAATGACACGTCTATTCTTCATAGTAGAAAAGCGTGCAAACAGACCCGGCGCTTGCGGTGCTTGTTCATGAGCATCCTCATGCGCACTGTCAGCAACATATTCGCTCTCAGGAAACTGATAAGATTCCCCTTGCTCATAATTTTTATCACCATTCTCACTCATTTTATTTTACTCCACACTTATTAACTGTTTATTGCGCTGGTAACGCAGGTTTTTCTAAAGGTAACTGTAAATCCTGCATTAATAGAATACCAATACCAGTACCACCAGGAATCTTAATAGTAGGTGGTGTATCAAAGTTATCACCTAACTTATCAGAATACTGTTGACCTACCTTACCTAAACCAACGGCAACCTGCTGACTCGTATTCAATTTATCATGTACCGTGGTACAACCGAAGATACTACCAACACCACCAGGACAGCTTGTAGTCGATCCTGATGTTTGAATCGCATCTGAAATACCTTGCAAGAATGCAGATGCGAACAATGTACCGTAGCGCAATAAGTAGTGATTGTTCACCAGACCTGACACTGCTGTTCTCGCTGTATCAGGATCGATAGCTACTGCATTCACACCGATCGATTTCGGATACTTCGGTACACTGACCAAGTTAAAGTTAATCAACACCTTCTTGTCTTCACGTGTAAACTGACCTAATAACTTAGCACCTTTTAACGGACCCTGAACAACATGGGCCATAATAGGCGTGTTTTCATCACTATTAATAGCAGTATCCAATACGGCATACATAACCGTACCTGCCTTAATAACTGGTCCACCGGCATCCGCATCATTAGCACCGCCCTTACCAGCAGCTGCTGCAGTCTTCGGTACGACAAGTGCGTATTTTCCAGCTTGTTGTGCATTCGTACTCCATTCACCTAGCATCTTTTGCGCTTGTGCTGTCATAGCACCTTGCATGACCTGAATTGAATCGGCACGCTGCTGCGCAGTCATCTGTTGTTGTTGCATACGTGCTAAACGTGCTAACTGAGCCTCTGGACTATTCTCTTGCACACCTGGGACGTTTGCATTGGCCTTAGGCACTGAGCTAAATTCAACGGGCTTCGCTGCTTGCACTGCTTTGACAGCCTTACTTACAGACTCATAACCTGCCTG
>JAHZIV010000031.1 GCA_022601255.1 Gammaproteobacteria bacterium | reverse complement strand
TGAGCAGGCGCGCATAGACGTTCAGTGAGTTTGATTTTAATTTCCATTTCATGGGCGCTATTATGCTAAATTTTGAGCTGTATTGCACCTAATTTCGATGTGTCTAATATTTTAACACCATAATCCCGGTAACGCTGCAGGACGCTTTTCGCCGGGAAATGATAACGATTATAGAAACCAGCTGAAATCACTGCAATACGTGGCGATACCGCCTGAATAAATTCCTGACTCGACGAGGTTCGACTGCCATGATGCGGCACTACGAGAATGCGAGCTCGAAGCGCTGACCTCTGATGCAGTAACAACCAACGTTCTGCTGGCTGTTCAATATCACCTGTTAATAAAATTGCGCCTTTACCACTTCCCACCCAAAGCACACAAGAGCTGTTGTTGCCCTGATAACGCATACCAACAGGTGGATACAACACTTTAAATTGAACCCCATCCCACCGCCAATGCTGACCAGCCATACAGTGCGTCACATGATAATATTGAAACTTATTCGGCACACTGGTCAATACGGGCGTATTAGGAAAACGTTTTAATATCGCATAGGACCCACCGATATGATCATTATCCCCATGGCTAATCATCAGTTTATCTAGAAAACCAACATGCTGATACAACATAAAAGGCAACACAACAGACTGACCAGCATCAAAACCCATAAATGATTTTGGACCAGCATCATAAATTAAATCATGATGTGCCGTCTGAACAAAAACCGATAAACCCTGACCCACATCCAAAACGGCTAAGGCGACATCACCTGAGTTTAAAGCTGTTGATCGTACGAGCATAAAAGGCAAACAGAAAAATACTGCCAACCACTTTAACGGAAAGGCCTTGGGCGTTAAATAGATAGCAATAGCCAGCATTGTTGTAAACAAAACAGTAATGCTTGAAATCGAATAGTGCCACACAACAACATGGAAATGGGTTAAGTATCGTAGCCACCACCATAAGGGTTTTAGGCTATCATTTGCGATAATGAATAATAAGCGCGCTAAACCTGCAGAAATAAAATAACAAAGGCTCGCCATAAAACACAATGGCACAATTACGAAGCTCACCCATGGAATCGCTACCACGTTAGCAAAAAACAACACCAGTGAAAGCTGATGGAAGAAATACAACGTGACTGGCATTAACCCTAGTGCTACCACCCACTGTAAGCGTATCCACTGTCTCAATTTACCCAAATGTTTATAGCCTGACATTCCATACAATATCCAACCTACAGCTGAAAAACTCAACCAAAAACTTGCCGAATAGAGAGCAGCAGGCTCAATCATGAGAATCCATAAAAATGCCAACAATAAACGTCGCCACATCGGCACAGACATTTGCATCAACTCTATCAACATCACAGCCGCCACCATAATGACTGCACGCTGTGTTGGTAAAGACATGCCAGCCATCAAACCATATACGAGTGCAATCAAAATGCTCGCTGTTGCTGCAATACGACTCGCTGGGATCAATAAACATAAACGCGGCATGCATCGTGCCAGACATGAAAATATAAAATAGGCAACGGCTGCAATCAAACCCACATGCAAACCAGAAATTGCAATTAAATGGCTAGTGCCGCTATTTTGAAAAACTTGCCAAATATCTGCCGTCAATAAGGCTCGCGAGCCTACAGTCAAAGCTATTAATATAGCTGCTAAGGTCTGATCCTGAATGTTTGCTGCAATAAATCGTTGCAATCGTTGGCGCTCATACTGCCAACTCCAGTGCTGCGCTGGTTGCAGCAATTTATGTAGCGCTTTTGCATCGACATAGCCTGTAGCAACAATACCTTGTCGCAACAACCATTGTTGATAATTAAATCCTCCCGGGTTCTTTAGCCCATGTGCAGGCTTTAGCTTTACAGTAAACTGCCACCGATCTCCCACTTCAAGCTGAGGATAATGATGAAACCAACTTAGCCGTAACAACATCTTTTTTCGAATGCCATTAACTTTATTCGCTCTGAATTTAAAACTAATGGATTTCATTTTATGCTGCGGGATAGAAATAATAACGCCTTCTATTTTCGATCTATGTGAAATTACAACAGAATTTACACTGCATTCATACTTAATTACACTTATAAAAATACAAAAAACTATAGTGACAAAAATAATTTTTAATGGATAGCATCCCAAAATAACTATAGCTGAAGCAACAAATAACCCTATAAATAAAGCACAAAATAACAATCTAATCTCTTCTAATTATTTTTAAAAAACAATTAGAACAATTTTTTAAAAAAAATGGTATACAGGGCTAGCATTTTTTTTAAAACACGTTACAATGTCCCGACTAGAAGTGACCTTTTGGTTATTCACGCTGTTAGGGATGATGTGTGAAATGCTGTAGGGATGCGCCGCTAAAAGGTTACTTCGACCATCTCTCGCTGTTAGTATCGCGCCTAGAAACCTATAACAATTATCTAACAAGCATAAAGACCAAGAGCAGCACGCTTTTCTTGAGAGCGAACCTCTTGGAATAATCTCTTATGTGAAGTCGTAGTATCAAACAGAAGGCTACAAGTGGAATTAAAATTTCGCCCAACCCTCATGTCAATAACACGCATAATGTTTTTGGCGGCCACGCCATCAAAACTACTAGCCTCAGAATCAAGAGTAGCTGACTTGAGCTTTTGTATCACTTCTTGCTTAATTCGCCGCAAAACTTGTTGCGAAGAGGTTGTTGCTCCAACGCAACCAAAAAAACAAAACCCACCTGATTCGTAAAACAAACAAGAAAATGGGCTATTCGGATCATCTGGATCTTTTATTGATTGGCGAACCATGTCAAATAGATCAATCAATTGACCCAATGATAATCGTCGAATAATTCCCTTAGTTGCCTCATCAGTAATAAAAAAATCTCTAACAATTTTTTTCTGTTGCGTCTTACCTCTAACGACTTGAAGTTTTTGCTTCAAAAATTTGGTAATACCCTCAATAGAGATAATCGTACCAGGATCAATATCTCCAGCTTCTTCATCAAACTTAGCAGCGCGCTCTTCCAGGCTAGGCAAACTTGTCATGATTTGTTTGAGACGCGACCTCAATTCCTCTCTATTATTATTTCTTGCTGAAGTAATGTAGCCATGGCTAAAAATATTGAGATTATCGAACCTTCTTCTAAGAGCAGCAATCGCTTCTCTTGCAATCCAATCCGCAGCCGCTTCTGACTCACAAAACTCATCTCGCTTACTAAAAATAACAATAACAGGCATACCCTGATGGTGATCTCTAATATTTTCCAAATAGGGATTATATTTTTTATTAAAATCCTCGGTTGTGAGATTTTGGTAATCGGATAACTCAACGAAGAAAAGGCACAGTGCAGCTTCATTAAAAATTCTTGATAGGCATTCTGGCGAATAACCCATAAAAGCTCCAATATCCCAAAGAGTTATTCCCATCCCTTCAATCAAGTCATTGAGAACAAGATACTCTATACCTTGAGTTTCGCTATCATCATCACTAAAGATGTTTTCTTTTAATCTATCAAGAAACCGTGTCTTACCTACTCTTGCGGGACCGTAGACTACAACCTTGTATGTACTTGGACTTCTAGCCATCCTGGCCATCCTCCCTATAGCTTTACATAGTGTACTTTATTAATACTATAGGATTTGCAGAAATACTACAAACATTCAGCTGGCATTGATGCTATATCACCGATTACCTCAGGTTTTTCCGGGCAATCTGACCGATAAACGAGGTCGCATGCTGTATCACGATCTTCTGATAAGGCATCTTTGGATGGCACACTGGCAACACAGTATGCTGCTGCATGCCGTCAAGCTGGGTACTCTCGACGCTCACCTTACCGTCATTTGGCTCACCCTTAAATAAAAACCAAGAGAATAAATAGTCCTGCAACACACAACGGTTACCCGCAATAATCGCCAACGGATAATCCGCTGCCGGCAACGATGCCGCGATACCGTCCTCGCCCGTCACTAGCTGTTGCCCAGCAGGGCCATACATCTTTTTATAGAATTTAAAATCTTTTAAAAAATCTACAACTGCCGAGCCATGATTCGGCGGCCCCATCATCACGACTCCACCCAATCGACGGATCTCATAATGCTGCAACATATAACGCACAATAATACCGCCTAAGGAATGCGCCACAAAATGAAGTGGTGCTTCCGACTGTGCTTGAATCGATTGGATCTTTTGATAAATTTGATCTGCTAATGCTTCTACAGGATATTCTGTAGAAGCATAGCTAAGATTGTGAGCTGAGTAACCTAATTGTTGAAATCGTCTTGCAAGCGGGTGCATGATACGCTGATCACGCCCAATTCCATGCAATAAGATGACATTATCCATATTACTCCGTGGTGACGGCGATATCCTTCATCGAAAGGCGAATACGACCTTGACGATCAACTTCTATCACCTTCACTTGTACCACATCACCTTCAGACATGTGATCATTAACCGAATTCACACGCTCTTGACTGATCTGCGAGATGTGCAACAAACCTTGCTGCCCTGGTAAAATCTCAATGAACGCACCAAAGTCTGTAATCTTCATCACAGGGCCCGTATAAATAGTACCTACAACGGCCTCAGCTGTTAAATCTTCAACACGTTTGCGTGCATTTTCAGAATCTTCATTGTTCACAGCAGCGATTTTTACAACGCCATCATCAGTAATATCAATAGTACAATTATACGTTTCTGTGATCTCACGAATGGTTGCACCACCTTTACCAATAACATCGCGAATCTTATCTGGATTAATTTTCATGGTAAACATCTTCGGTGCATGCTGTGAAATATCTTGACGCGGTGCGTTCAAGCCTTCATTCATAATACCCAAAATGTGTAAACGTGCGTCTTTTGCTTGCGCCAAAGCCACTTCCATAATTTGCTTAGTAATACCATCAATCTTGATATCCATTTGCAGTGCCGTCACACCCGTTGCAGTACCCGCAACCTTAAAGTCCATATCACCTAAGTGATCCTCATCACCTAAGATATCTGTTAATACAGCAAACTTGCCTTCTTCTTTAATCAAGCCCATTGCAATACCCGCAACCGCTGCTTTAATCGGCACACCCGCATCCATCAACGCAAGACTACCACCACAAACAGATGCCATCGAACTTGAACCATTCGACTCTGTAATTTCAGATACGATACGTTTCACATAAGGGAATGTATCAAGATCCGGTACTACCGCCATCAAGGCACGCTTTGCCAACTTACCATGACCAATCTCTCGACGTTTCGGTCCGCTCATAAAGCCAACTTCGTTGACACTGAATGGTGGGAAATTGTAATGCAGCATAAAGTCATCGCGAATGGTGCCTTCAAGATCATCGATCAACTGCGAATCACGTTCGGTACCGAGTGTCGTTACCACTAATGCCTGCGTTTCACCACGGGTAAATAAAGCAGAACCATGAGCGCGCGGTAATAAACCAAGCTCAACATTAATAGGACGAACTGTCTGCGTATCACGGCCATCGATGCGTGACTCTCCCGCCAAGATTCGATCTCTCACGGTACGACTTTCAATCTCGTGGAATAGCGTGTTCACCTCTAATTCAGATGGAGCACCCTCTTCACCATTGCAATGTTCTGCAACTGCCGCATCGTGTAATGCTTTAATTTTTTCCTGACGTGCAATCTTATCACTAATGGTATAAGCCTCTTTAATGCCATCAGCATAGTTATTCTGTATCGATTGCTGCAGTGTTTCGTTAACAGCAGGTGGCTTCCAATCCCAAGCATCACGACCCGCTTCATCGGCTAACGCCTGAATTGCATCGATAGCAATCTGCATTTGCTCATGACCGAACAATACAGCACCCAACATAATTTCTTCAGACAACTGATCGGCTTCAGACTCCACCATCAATACTGCATTAGCAGTACCAGCAACAACCAAGTTAAGCTGTGAATTTTCTATATCTTTTGAACTTGGGTTCAATAAATATTGCCCATCGCTATAACCGACTCGCGCTGCCGCTAACGGACCACCAAAAGGCATGCCTGATAGCGCAACTGCTGCTGCCGCACCAATAAGTGCGGGCACATCTGTTTGTACTTCTGGGTCTAATGACATCACTGTTGCAATAATTTGCACTTCTGAGAAAAATCCTTTTGGAAAAAGGGGACGCATAGGACGATCAATCAGACGCGATGTTAATGTTTCTTTCTCAGTTGGACGACCTTCGCGCTTAAAATAACCGCCAGGAATCTTACCTGCGGAATATGTTTTCTCAACATAATTCACTGTCAGTGGGAAAAAACTTTTAATTTCACCACTATTATCTTGTTTACCTACTGCAGTCACTAATACAGTCGTTTGACCCATAGTGACCAATACGGCACCGCCAGCTTGACGTGCGATGCGACCTGTCTCCAACGAGACCTGATGTGCTCCATATTGGAACGTTTTTACAACTTTATTCACTTATTTTTTCCTATTTTAATTTTTTGACGCTGAATCACGAAGACCTAACTTCTTGATAAGGCTGCGATATCCCTCGATATCTTGGCCTCGTAGATAGCTCAATAGCTTACGACGCTTGCTCACCATGCCCAACAGCCCTCGACGCGAGTGGAAGTCATGCTTATGCTTTTTGAAGTGCTCTGTGAGTTTTTTGATTTTTCCAGTCAAAATCGCAATCTGAACTTCTGATGAACCCGTATCACCCTCTTTGCTCTGGAATTCTTTTACAAGTTTTTGTTTTTCAATAGAATTTAATGACATTGTATACCTCTTATTGTTAGTGCCAGAACCACTGTCATTTGCAGTATGGCTTCAAAAGAGGGGCATTATACACCACGGATACGGAATAACCAAATACACCCCCTGCTCGACGCAGGATGGGCTAAATCTTTACAAACTGACTTAACATTTCTATATAAGCATCGTGCTCATCTAACGGTACAGAATGACCACTTTGCTCAAAAACAACAAGCTTAGCATTTGGAATAAGCTTGGCCATTTTCTCAGAATACTCTATTGGGCAAATCCAATCGTCACGCCCTCCAAAAACCAATGTTGGCATCTTAAGCTCAGGAAGCTGCGAAGTGAAATCCATTTTCAACAGAAAGTCTAAAAAACCATTGTTTATCGCTTCATACGAAAGAATCATATTATCAAATGCTTCAACACTGGCACCCTCAGTACGTGCTTTATTTGAATACAATGGCATTAAATCAATAAAATATTGACGAAGCTCATCATTATTTTCGAACCCCCGCTCAAACAACACCTGCTCCCATGCACGTTGTTTCTCATTACCACGCTCACGTAAGTTTTTTCTCGCAGCAGCAATAAATGATCCATCACATGCTGTCACACCTAAAATTAATTTAGCTATATTATCAGGATATTTGCATGCATAAGCTTGAGCCAAACTACCACCATAAGAGTGCCCATACAAAATCACTTTATCCAAACCCAAATATTGTCGGAATACCTCTAGGTCTTCGACATTATTTTCTAGAGTGTAGCTCTTAGGGTTGCCACGTTTGCTGCGACCACAACCACGGTGATCCAACATTATTAACTGCGCAACCTGTGCTAGCTCAGGGCAATAACTCTTAAAACAAGTATGATCACCACCCGGCCCACCATGCAACAACAGAACCACTGGCTTTTTATAAAAACCTGCACCTGCTCTCGACAACTGCTCGCCCATCACATCAAAATAGATCTCTGTATCACGAATTTTTGCTTTCATATAATATTTTTATTAAAGCGCAGTTTTTTCTGAAATAACCGTCTCTAAATACTCCTTCAACCGTTCTCGTAAATCATCGCGCCGTAATGCAAAAGTAATCGTTGCCTGGAGAAAACCAATCCGACTACCACAATCAAAACGACTGCCATTAAAAGGATAAGCATAAACAGATTCCGTATTTAACAAATCAGAAATCGCATCCGTTAATTGAATCTCACCACCCACACCGCGCTGTGTTTTTTCTAAATAACTAAAGATTGCGGGCGTCAAAATATATCGACCGGTTACAGCCAAATTAGAAGGCGCTTTTTCAGGCGCTGGCTTTTCTACAATTTTCTTAACCTTCTGGTAGCGTTCTTGCTCTTGCTCAACCGAAATAACACCGTACTTTTTACTGTCCTCATACGGAATTTCCTCCACCGCCAAAATACTGGAGTCCACCTGTTGGTACATCTCTACCATCGATCTCAAACAAACATCTTTTTCATGAAACATAATATCATCCGGCAATAACACCGCAAACGGTTGATCGCCTACAATATGCTTTGCACACAATACGGCATGCCCTAAACCCAATGGCGCTGCCTGTCGCACATACACAATGCTAACATCATTCGGTAAGATGTTTCTGACTTTTGACAAGGCGTCATACTTACCACGCTCTTCAAGGCGACTCTCCAACTCATAGTTACTATCAAAATAATCTTCAATAGCCCTTTTACTACTACTGGTGACAAAAATAAGTTGCTTGATCCCTGCAGCTAACGCCTCCTCTACCGCATATTGAATGATGGGCTTATCAACAATCGGCAACATCTCTTTGGGACCCGCTTTCGTTACTGGCAAAAAGCGTGTCCCCAATCCCGCAACCGGAAATACTGCTGTTGTAATCGCTGCCTTAGCTTCTGTCATACCACTGACTCCTTATGTGATAATTGTTGCAATACATATTGTGACAACCCCTGCGTTGAAGCATCCATTTGCGATCCAACTTGGCCATCATGTAATTGGCACTGTAATTGTTGTGCCAAACGCTTACCGCGCTCCACACCCCATTGATCAAACGCATTGACATTCCAAATAACACTCTGCACAAATACTTTATGTTCATACAATGCCAATAGCGCACCGAGTGATTCTGGGGTCATATCTTGCATTAACAGTGTATTGCTAGCAATATTTCCATTAATATTTTTTTCGGCAATTGACGAACGATCGCCGACCATCATCACCTCACTTTGCGCCAAACAATTTGCTATCAAAGGCATGTCTACTGGCCGCCTTAGGCAATCTCGCAACGGCAAAATGAAATCAATCGTACTCTGCTGCTTACCCTGCATGAATAATTGAAAAAAGCTATGTTGACACTGTGTGCCAACACCACCCCAAATGATATTTCCTGTCTGATAATCGACTTTCTTACTATCAAGGTCGATTGATTTACCGAGACTCTCCATATGCAACTGTTGCAAATAATTCACAAGCCCACGTAATGCTGTATTATAAGGAACTACCGCTCGATTATTAATACCAAAGAAATTTATCATCCAGACATCAATTAAAGCCAGAATCACCGGCATATTGTGTTGCCATGCAGCTGTTTTAAAATGTTGATCCATTTTAAATGCACCTTGCAACAATTGCCGAAATGGCTGCACTCCCACTGCAATTGCAATCACCAAACTCATGCTCGACCATAATGAGAAACGCCCACCGATACCGGCAGAGATTATCAATGTCTGCTGTTGCGAAATACCAAACTCACGAGCCAACGCAGAATTAGCCGTGATTGCAATCATATTTTTATCAACTGTCAGCCACTGCTTTATAATGCGTGCATTATGCATCGTCTCTGGTGTGGCAAAAGATTTCGATGCGATAATGACAAGCGTTTTTCCAGGGTCTAGTGATGCTAACAATTTTTGTAATTGCTGTTGATCATAATGCGCAACAAAATGAATCTTTCGCGATGTCTTAATGATTTCTGAAAATGTTTGGTACAGTAACACCTGCCCTGCCATCGACCCACCAACGCCAACATGAATAATATCGGTCACTTCAGGATCAATCGAATCTATAACAGACTGCATCTGCAACAACACTGGCTCTAAAGACTTTGGATCACGACACTTTACGTGGCAGTTTTTATTAAATAGGTCATCGATAGCTTCTGAAAGTTGGGCCGCATCTGCTAATTTACAGAACAATCCCAGCGTTTCATTATCGAGAGGGTTCTTTGAGTAATCGAGCAACAAAGAGTCATGCTGTAATGAGAACTGTGAAAAACGCTCAGAGTTTGAACTAAATACATCGCGCAGATGGCGTTGACTCCACTGCAGCTGATGTTGCTTTAATTGCTGCCAAATTTCCGATGTGACTCTATTATCCATGGGGCTGGATTTTACAGTAGAATAGCGGTTAGCGCCAATGGGTCACTAACTCATTCTTAAACCGGCATCAAGACGAATCACTGAAGCGTTCAAATAAGCATTTTCTATAATCTGTTGTGCGACTGCTGCAAATTCTTCTGGCGCACCCAAGCGTTTTGGGAAGGGTACTGTCTCTTCTAAACTTTGCTTCACTTTATCTGGCATCGACCCCATCATCGGTGTCGCTATCACACCCGGAGCGATTGTCATTACGCGCACACCAAATTTTGACATCTCTCTCGCAATCGGTAGCGCCATCGATACAACACCACCCTTGGATGCACTGTAAGCCGCCTGACCTAATTGCCCATCAAACGCTGCTACCGATGCAGTATTAATCGCCACGCCTCGCTCACCATCATCATTCAAAGGCTCTTGCTTTACCATTTGTGCCGCACAACAACGCAATACATTAAAAGTACCAATGAGATTCACTTCAATTGTGCGCTGAAAATCTGATAACGCCATCGGTCCTTCTTTACCGACAACGCGCCCTGCCGTTGCAACACCCGCACAATTAATATTGATGTGTATCGCAGCAAAATGTTTCACCACATCTGCAACAGCTGATTGAACCGCTGCATCATCAGCAACATCACATTGCACCGCATAGCCCTCTACACTTTTTGCAACTTTTTCTGCATTCTCTAAATTAAAATCTAAAATAGCAATCTTAGCACCATGACCTGCCAAGTGATGCGCACAAGCTTCGCCCATACCGGAACCACCACCTGTAATCACAGCAACTTTATCTTTAATGAGCATTTACTTCCCTCTTCTCAAACACCTTAATATCCAATGCATCTTCACTTTTAGCAACAACTGTTGCAATCATTGAATCACCCGATACATTAACAGCTGTACGTGCCATATCTAATAAACGATCAATCCCAATAATCAAGCCAATGCCCTGCACCGGCAAACCTACTTGCTCCAATACCATCGCCAAAGTAATTAGCCCAACACTCGGCACCCCCGCAGTACCAATCGATGCCAATGTCGCCATCCCGATTACGGTTAAATAGCCTGCAATACCAATATCGACATGATAGACATTCGCAATAAATATTGTTGCCACTCCTTGCATGATTGCCGTGCCATCCATATTAATGGTAGAACCCAATGGAATAATGAAAGAAGCAATGGTATTTTTAACACCCAACCGTTTTTCCACCGTCTTCAGCACTACCGGGATAGAAGCATTAGAACTAGAAACACTGAAGGCAAACAACATCGCGTCACGCATCTTTCGATAAAATGTTATTGGGCTTAATCGTGTTAGTGACTGTAAAATTGCCGGGTAAACAACACTTAATTGCACCAACAACACAAACAGAACCGTCGCAAAATAACCTAGCAACTGAAAAATAGCTTTGTAGCCAATGCGTGAAAACAACACTGCCAACAAACAAAAAACACCATAAGGTGCCAACTTCATAATCATGGTGATCAAATGCATCAGCGCGGTATTTAACGATTGAAACACCTTCACCACCGCATTTGCTGATTCACCCACTGCCGCCATCGCCAAACCAAGCAGTATGGAAAACACGATGATTTGCAACATAAACCCTCTAGCAAGAGCATGAACAGGGTTTGCTGGAAACATGTTAATGAGTACTTGATTGATGGGTGTTGCCGCAGGCGGTGTAAATGTTTGCGAGTTTGCCATGCCCAATCCATCACCCACATGAAATAACTTTGCACACAACAACGCCAATGCTACTGCAATAGCCGTAGTTAACAGATACAACGCTAACGTTTTACCACCAACACGACCAAACTTTTGAATATCGCCGAGCGAACTGCTACCACACACCAGCGATACAAATACGATAGGCACCACCATCATTTTAATCAAAGCAATAAAGATGGTACCGAGAGTTTGGAAGATATCTGTGATAATAATTTGGTAGACGCTTGCAGGGATCGCGTGCCATTTAAATAGAATACCGACGCCAATGCCAAGCAACATGCCGATTACGATCCGAATTGTAAAACGGTGATTCATTTAGCTATGGTAGCATGGCATCCTCAGTTTCGCACCTATAGATAGCATTACGCCCAATACTAAAATAGTCTACCGGAACTGACTCCAGTGATTCAGCGTCAAATAAATTTCGGCCATCAAATACCACTGGCTGACGCAGAGAATCCACGACTATTTTCCAATTAGGGTGCTTAAACTCATCCCACTCGGTTACAATCATCAATGCATCAGCATTCTCTAATGCCGCCTCTTTACTGTCACACAGCTGCAACAATGGTTGATCTGGATAAACTTGCTGGATTGCCTCCATCGCCATGGGATCATAGGCCTGCACTGATACTCCCTCTTCCCATAAAGCTTCCATCAAACAACATGAGGGCGCGCAACGAATATCATCCGTATTTGGCTTAAATGCAAGCCCCCAAAGTGCTATTCGCTTGCCCTTTAAGTCATTGCTAAAATATTGCTGCAGTTTTTTTAATAAATAGAGTTGTTGCTCTTGGTTGGTTTGCAAAGTAGCGTTCAGAATCGGCGCATCATAACCCTGAGTTTTAGCAGTCATTTGCAGTGCTGATACATCTTTGGGGAAACAAGAGCCTCCAAAGCCGCAACCAGCATTTAAAAATTGAGGACTGATACGTGCATCTAAACCGATACCGCGCTTGATATCCAAAATATCTGCTGAAAACAATTCTGCAATACGGCTCATTTCATTCATAAAACTAATCTTCGTTGCCAAAAATGCATTGGCCGCATACTTTGTGAGTTCTGCCGAACGAATTTTCATTGGCAAGAAATGATAGCCCGCCTCAATTAAGGGTGCATACAACTCCCGCAATAAGTCTAAAGATTGCTTGCTATCAATGCCCACAACAACTCTGTCTGGATGCATGAAATCTTCTATCGCACGACCTTCACGCAAAAACTCTGGATTTGACGCCACATTGAATTTAATATCACAATGGCGCGTAACAAGTTGCGCTTCAATAATATTCTTAACACGCTCCGCAGTCCCCATTAATACTGTGGACTTGTTGATAACAAGTTTATAGTCTTGCATATAACAACCAATCGTTTCTGCAACTTTATCGACATATTGTAAATCAGATGAGCCATCGGCTTTTGCTGGAGTGCCCACTGCAATCATCTGTATCGATGCAAAGGCAACAGCCTGTTGAACGTCGCTAGTAAAAGATAGTCGAGCATTATTAATATTGTTTTTTAATAATTGTTCTAAGCCTTCTTCATAGATTGGTGTAATACCTTGCTGTAATTGTGATACGCGCAGTTGATTAATATCACAGCACAGTACCTCATGACCCAGTTCCGCTAAACAAGTTCCTGTGACAAGACCGACATATCCTGCACCGTATATTGTAATTTTCATAACCAATCTCACTGTTCACAAGGACGGCATTATACTATATGATGCTTATCGGTGGTAGGTACTGATCTGGTTACTTGAAAAAATGCATCTTTGAAACCGCAAGCCGAACAATGGCAACAAGTCTAACATTGTAGCTATTGATTGGAGATAAACGGCGAGGAGGGCAAACGAAGTGAGCGCCCATACACGGAGCAACGCGAGCTAGTGTAGCGTTGCAAGTATGGGCAGGAGGTCAAAAGAACTCACAAGTCTCGCCAGGGATGGCAGCTACACTTTGAAGCAGCCGGATCCCCGCAGCCGTTTATTATTACAAAAATAAGGCACAACATTGAAAATACTAGTCACAGGTGCAGCAGGATTTATTGGATTCCATCTCTGCAAGGCGCTCTGCTCACGCGGTGATGAAATTATCGGTATTGATAACTTAAACAATTACTATGATGTAAACCTGAAGCTCGCGCGACTGGAACAATTAAAATCATTTGATAATTTTCAATTTATAAAACTCGACCTCACCAACCAAACAGCTATCGAATAACTGTTTGTATCACAAAAATTTAATCGTGTTGTAAATTTAGCAGCGCAAGCAGGTGTGCGTTACTCCATTGAAAACCCTCATGCTTATATCCAATCAAACATCATAGGCTTTACTAATATCCTGGAAGGCTGTCGTCATCACAATATTGAACACCTAGTCTATGCGTCTTCTAGCTCGGTGTATGGCTCTAATACTAATTATCCCTTTAGCGAAGATGACAATATCGACCATCCGGTAGCACTTTATGCTGCCAGCAAAAAATCTAATGAAACGATGGCACACAGCTATGCACATCTCTACCGGTTACCGTGTACTGGCCTGCGTTTCTTTACTGTTTATGGCCCCTGGGGTCGACCCGACATGGCGTTATTTAAATTTGCAAAAAAAACATTCTCGCAGATAAACCCATTGACGTTTACAACCACGGTAACATGCAACGCGACTTTACTTACATCGATGATATCATCGAAGGCATTATTCGTGCACTTGATAATCCAGCTAAACCAGACCCTAATTGGTCTGGCGACAACCCAAGCGCTGCTACCAGTAATGCGCCTTGGCGCGTATATAACATTGGTAATGGTAATCCCGTGCGATTAACTGACTTTATCGCTGCCATTGAAAAACATTTAGATAAAAAAGCAATTATTAATAATATGCCATTACAACCCGGTGATGTGCCAACTACTTATGCCAATACACAGAGACTCGAGAAAGATTTAGGCTACAGGCCTAAGATTACGATCGAACAAGGCATTAAACAGTTTATCGATTGGTATTGCAGCCATGTTGTTGTGAATTAAATTTTAGCTAAAGTGCGCTTAAGAACGCTCCACTAAATCGCGAGGAATCTCAACACGCGTTGGAGAACCTAAAATATCCAACAGAACAACAACACGCTGTTTACTCGATTTAGTCTCAAAAATAGCCTCATAATTATCCCAAGCACCATCAAGAATACGCACCTTATCGCCCGGCTTTAACACCTCAGCAATCTCGCCGACAGATTTATATTTAGCCTCTTTTTGCTGAATAAATTCAATTAAAGAATCTGGAACCTTGGCGGGATAACCACCAAAACGCACCAACGACGCCACACCACGAGTAGACCGTATTGGCATCCAATTATCCACTTTCGCACACATCGAAAGAAACAAATAACGTGGAAACATCGGCTCGACAATTTCCTTGTAGGCACCCAAACGTCGTCTTCGTACTACGATTCTAGGCAAATATCCATGATAACCCTGACGATCTAAATTCTCTAAAGCAACCTGTTCTTGGCGTGGCTTCGCATAAACCAAATACCAAGCACGATCGTCTTCACTACTCACTCACAAGCTCCAAAGAAGTTACTTGCTGCAAACCCTGCACAACCTCCAGCACTTGTTGTTGCTGCATATACGGATAAAATGGCAAACTCAACACGCGCGCAGCAACCACTTCAGTCACAGGAAAAGATTGCGCCTCGGTTTGCAATCGCTGTGCGATCGGCTGCTGATGCAAGCCAATAGGATAATGCACCATGGATGGAATACCATTTTCCTTTAACGCCTGCTGGCAGACGTCACGATCTGCTAATTGAATCGTATATTGCGCAAATGCAGAATTATTATGCTCTGATATCACAGGTGGATGCAGTGATGACGGTAACGCCTGCGCATACCAATTTGCAACCTGCTGCCGCTTTGCCAATTCATCGTCTAAGATTTTTAGCTTGCACAACAAAATAGCTGCCTGCAACGTGTCACAACGACCATTAATACCTAACATAACATGCTTATAACGTTGTTCCTGACCATGGTTCATCACACGTCGCATCTTCTCTGCTAACACACTATCATTGGTAAAACATGCACCGGCGTCACCATAAGCACCTAATGGTTTTGATGGAAAGAAACTGGTACATGCAATTGTAGACAACGCACATGATTTACGTTGCTTATAACGCGCACCGAAACTCTGTGCCGCATCTTCAATCACTGTAATGCCATGCTTATCTGCAATTGCATTAATCGCATCCATATCGCAACATTGACCATACATACTCACGGGTAAAATGGCTTTGGTATTTTTTGTGATTGCCTGCTCTAATAAATTGGCGTTTAGATTGTAAGTATCCGGCTCGATATCCACATAGACTGCTTTTGCACCCAATAACAAAATCGTTTCAGTCGTTGCAAAAAAACTAAAAGGTGTCGTGATCACCTCATCACCCGGGCCGATACCCAGTGCCATCAATGCCACCTGCAATGCAACAGTGCCACTAGCTACACTCACACAATAAGACACACCAATATAGTCGGCTAACTTCTGCTCTAATTCCTGCACTTCTGGACCGAGAATAAATTGTCCATGCGACATAACACGCTCTGTGGCTTGCTTTATAGGATCTTTGAGAATCTCATATTGCGCCCCTAAGTCTATAAATTTCATGTTATTTTCCTTGTGAAAGTGTGCTATCTTAATCGAAGTGTCACGCAAGATCAATTATAACTGAAGGACATTGAATCCATGAATTATTTAACAGCACTATCACCACTGGATGGACGTTATGCGAAGCAAGTGGAACCCTTAACCAGTATCATGAGCGAATATGGACTCATCTATTATCGCCTTGCCGTCGAAATTCACTGGCTGATCGCCCTCTCTGACCACAAAGAGATCAAATTTGCGTCACCCCTGAATTCTGAACAAAAAAAGCAACTCAACCAAATTTTAAACGATTTCAGTATTGAAGACGCAGAAAAAATCAAACAAATTGAACAAACGACTAACCACGACGTGAAATCGGTTGAGTATTTTCTACGCGAAAAATGCGAGGCCATCGGCCTTTCAGCCTTGATACCTGCGATTCATTTCGCATGCACCTCAGCAGATATCAATAATGTTGCCTATGCATTGATGCTGCAACAAGCGCGAAAGGACGTCCTGCTACCCGCCATGACCCAATTGATAGAAACGCTGGCCAACATGGCGCGCCAGTACGCCGATATTCCCATGCTCTCGCGAACACATGGCCAACCCGCATCACCCACAACGCTTGGCAAAGAATTAGCAAACTTCGCATATCGCTTCAAAAAACAGAAGCAACAATTTGAAAAAATAGCAATAAGTGCAAAATTAAATGGTGCCGTTGGTAATTTTAATGCGCATTATACAGCGCTTCCTGATTGTGATTGGAAAAAAATAAGCCAACAATTTATTGAGGGTCTTGGACTTGAGCACAACCCTTATACCACGCAGATCGAGCCACATGATGACCTTGCAGCACTTCTGCAGTGTTTAATGCGCTTTAATACGATTCTAATTGATTTCAATCGAGACACTTGGGGATATATTTCCATCCATTATTTTCATCAGAAAAAGATTGCCGGCGAGGTAGGCTCTTCCACCATGCCGCACAAAATCAACCCAATTAAATTTGAAAACTCTGAAGGTAATCTTGGTATCGCCAATGCACTGGCAGATCACTTAGCAAACAAGTTGCCAATATCGCGTTGGCAACGTGACTTAAGCAACTCCACTGTACTGAGAAATTTAGGCAGCGTTTTTGGTTACAGCTTACTTTCCTATCAATCAACAACAGCAGGACTGGAACGTTTAGAAGCCAACCAGGAGGAAATCGCAAAAGATTTAGACCAGCACTGGGAGGTGTTAACAGAAGCCGTACAAACGGTCATGCGCTGTCACGGCATTAATGATGCCTACGAACAGCTCAAACAATTCAGTCGCGGTGAAATAATGACCAAGGAGAAACTAGCTGCCTTTATTCAACAAATTAATCTGCCACAAGAGGTGAAAAATAGGCTATTATCGTTAACTCCAGCAAACTACATCGGTAAAGCCGCTGAGCTTGCAAAGGAGTAAACCAAAACTGAGAAATTAAAGCAGATGTTTCTGTTTGGCAAATCTGTTCAGCTATTCTGGCAGTTTGGAGGATAACGTGAACGAGCAGCACAGCAAGCGTTATTATTCAAAATGCCCCATAGATGGACAGGCCCACAAAAAGGATAATGACAATGGGACTAGGCAACTGGCTAGTCAAAAAGATTGGTGGCAAGTTAACGCGTGACAAACACAATCCTCGCAGTTACTTGTGTGACTTCGACCGTGTCTGTCATGAAGTGCGCATTGCTGATGTGCTCTTAATCGAAGGTCGCAATAAACTCAGTGC
>JAHZIV010000030.1 GCA_022601255.1 Gammaproteobacteria bacterium | reverse complement strand
GAATATTGGTGATTTAGGTCTATAGTTATTGACGTGGTGTTTGGATTAATAGGCACGCGTCTCCTCTTTCAAAATATTTTATTATCGTGTGATCTCACCAGCCAAACACCACCTTCTTGTTATGTTAATAGCCCTCGTTTAAGCCTGTCCATCTATGGTCCATTTTGAATGATAACAAAAACGGCGAGGAGGTGGCGCGGAGGCGGAGTCCCCGACCGCGTAGCGGTGGGGTGCCGAAGCAGCCGGATCCCCGCAGCCGTTTAAACCTACACTCATAGCTGCACAGCAGGCCTTTCAAAAATAAGCGCATTCTAACCGCCCTCGTTTAAGTCTGTCCATCTATGGTCCATTTTGAACGATAACAAAAACGGCGAGGAGGTGGCGCGGAGGCGGGGTCCCCGACCGCGCAGCGGTGGGGTGCCGAAGCAGCCGGATCCCCGCAGCCGTTTAAACCTACACTCATAGCTGCCCGCCCTCGAAGCCTACCCATCTATTACGTGTTTTGAATAATCGCGCCTTTATGAGCAACAACCTTGGCTGCTATCGCTGCGGCTTTAGCAGCAGCAACCTTAAAATCATCACCATTAATCAAAGATGCCAACAAAGTGCCATCAAACGAATCACCCGCCGCAGTCGTATCTATCTGCTTAACAGGGGTCACAGCCACAAACTCATAACCACTGTCATCACACAAACCATACCCCTTCTCTCCCAACTTCACCGCCACCTGCTTGACACCCGCTTGACGCCAACGTTGCGCAGTTTGCTCCGGTGTTTTATCAGAAAACAATGCTTGCGCATCATTAAAACTCGGAAAACCTAAACTTACAAAAGGTAACACCTCATCAATCACACTACGCGCCTGATCTTCTGATTCCCATAAACGTTGGCGATAATTACTATCAAAAACAATAATACAACCACGCTTATGCGCCTCCCTTAACACCTCAATCAAAACTCGACGGCTTTCTGAGTGTAATACCGCCAACGTAATGGCCGATAAAAATAAATATTTAAAGCCTAATAGTTTTTCCGCCAAACCCGAACCATCATCACCCGCAAATAAATCACGCACCGCAGCACTCGAACGATAATAATAAAATTGACGCTCTCCACTTGCATCAGTTTCAATTGTATAAAGCCCCGGGAGCTTATCTGCAAAGTGACGCACTAAATGACTCTCAATGCCCTCACTGTGCCACATTTCAATCATCTGTTGACTATAAAGATCATTTCCTAGCGCCGTAACATATTCAACACTAGCAGTAGCTATTCGTAACGCGCGCTTCAAATACACCGCAACATTATAAGTATCACCCGCAAACGAAAGTCTGTAATGATTATCATGCGCACAGCTCATTTCTAACATGCACTCACCAATAACTGCAATATTAGTATTGCTTTCTGAATTCTGTATTTTCATAGCACAACATTACATCGAACCCCCAGTGATTACAAGACGCAAATTTTCTGCTAAAATCACTCGTCCTAATCAATACTAGAAGGGATTTAATGAACAATGCTGCGTTTATTTTAGCCATGCTGCCAACGGTAAGTATTCTTATCGCAGGCATACTCATCTATACAAAGCTAAAAAGCAGCCACACAAATCGCCTCGAACTTGAAACACTGCTTAAACAACAACAACAAGAGCAGCAGCTACAACGTGAGCGCTTCGATGAACACCAAATTAAAAGTCTAAAATTAATTCAGGATAGCATGCAAAATGCGCTGCTAGAGATACGAAACCAAGTCAATGCCGCCCTAAAACAACACGGTGATAACCTGGGAAAAAATATCGATAAACTCACAATCGAAACACAAAAGCGCCTAAAAGATATCAGTCAAGAAGTCGATAAACAATTAAATGCAGGCTTTGAGAAAACCAATGCAACTTTTATCGATGTGATAAAACGCCTTACTATTATCGATCAAGCACAAAAGAAAATTGCCGAACTATCGGTTAATGTTGTTAGTCTCAATGAAGTACTTTCCGACAAAAAATCGCGTGGCGCATTCGGAGAAGTGCAGCTTAACAATTTAATAACCAATATGATGCCACCAGCACACTTTGCTTTTCAGCACACTCTCTCGAATGGTAAACGTTGTGACTGCATTCTATTCTTACCCGAACCTACTGGCAATATCGCCATCGATTCTAAATTCCCACTCGAAAATTACCGTGTAATGACCGATAAAAATGCTGATACAGAGCAGCGCAAACTGGCTGAACAGCAATTCAAAATAACCATTCGCAAACATATCACAGACATCGCCAGTAAATATATTATTGCCAATGAAACTGCAGATGGCGCCATGATGTTTATCCCAGCTGAATCGATTTTTTCAGAAATTCATGCCCATTACCCCGAATTAGTTGAATTCGCGCAACAACAACGCGTATGGCTGGTATCACCCACCACGATGATGGCGATCTTAACTACAGCCAAGGCCGTACTTAAAGATGCCGCCACACGAAAACAAGTGCACATCATTCAAGAACACCTGATAGCACTGGGTAAAGACTTCGACCGATTCCAAAAACGCATGGACAACCTTGCACGGCATATCGATCAGGCACATCAAGATGTCGATAGCGTGCATAAATCATCACAGAAAATTACGAATCGCTTTAGTAAAATTGAAAAAGTAGAACTTCAATCTATAACGATGGAGAAAATTGATGAGCCCGGCTAAGCACCACTTAATCCATAAGCCAAGCAACCCCAAGGCACTGCGCAGTGAAACTACTTTAATGCCCTGGTTAATTTGGTTCATAGCAGTACTATTCTATGCATATGAATTCACACAACGTGTCTCTTTAAACGTTTATTTACCAACACTTTCACTCGACCTTAACTCATCCGTAGCGCAGCTAGGCGTTATGGGATCTGCATTCTATATTGCTTATGCCGTCATGCAAATCCCCGGTGGCTTTTTTATTGATATTCTCGGCCCCAAAAAACTTTCCATCGTTGGCGTCATATTATTAACAATTGGTACATTCTGCTTCGGCTTTATTCACCAACTGGATTTCGGAATATTAGCTCGAATTTTAATGGGTCTGGGCTCTGCATTTGCTTTTATCTGTGCGATGCAATTCATTATTATCTGGTTCCCACCCGGTCGGTTTGCACTGCTAGCAGGACTCACTAACTTAGCAGGCTATATTGGTGCTAGCATAGGTGAGGTACCGCTGACTCAGGCAGTGCATCACTTTGGCTGGCGTACGACTTCTTATGGCTCTGCAGGTATTGGCATCATTATTATTATTTTGATGGCAATCATTATTCGAGACAAACCTTTTGTATACCGTAAAAATGTCAAAAGACACAAACAGCAAGCTAAAAAGAAAAATATCCCACAAATTTTTAAAGGCTTAAAAACGGTTCTCTCAAACGGAATAAATTGGCTGAATGGAATCTACGCTGCATTCATGATGGGCGCCACCTCAGCATTTGCAGCATTCTGGGGAGTTACCTTTTTCACTCAAATGGATGGGCTCAGCAGAACATTAGCTGCAGGTGCATCAACAGCAATCTTTATAGGGGTTGCAGCAGGTAGCCCTATATTTGGCTGGTGGTCCGATGTCATCAAAAAACGTCAGCCACTATTAATATTAGCCGCATTAGGCTCTGCGTTAATGACAATTGCGCTTATATTTGCAAATCATATAACAATTTGGACCATATATACTTTATGTTTCTTTTTTGGGGTTTTCCAGAGTGCGCACGTACTGAACTTTGCCAATGCAAAAGATATAAATCCACGCAAAAATTCAGGTTCTGCAATGGGCTTTACCAATATGGCAGCACTTCTCGGTGGTAGCTCTTTAATACCGACTATTGGATTTTTACTCGAATGGGCCCAACACGGCAGCACGCAACACGGTACCCTGCTATTTAGTAGACATTCATTTCACGAAGTATTTATCATCATCCCAATATGTCAATTAGTCTCTATGCTCATTGCCATCGTATTTCTAAAAGACAGCACAATCAGAGCACATCATAAACCACATCATCATGCCTCAAAGCGTTAATTCTTTTCCCAGGCAATTCGAAGCCCATGCAAAACAAGGTCGGGCACGATGGCTGCAAAGTAATTTTTATTTTCAAATAAATGTGCATACCCCCCTGTTGCAATTAATATCGGCGGCTTGTCGTTAAATACATGCTGAGAAATTTCAGTGACAATTTCTTTAACCCCACCAAACTGACCGTAAAAAAGCCCTGACTGAATACAACTAATAGTAGATTTACCCAAAGCAGTATCCGGCGCAATAATATCAACATCCAATAGTTTTGCAGTATTAGATGACAATGCCTTCATTGAAAGTGTAAAGCCAGGCAAAATTGCAGCTCCTAAAAAAGCATTATCATTCGAAACAGCTGAAACAGTCGTAGCTGTGCCAAAATCAACAATGATAATATTTTTACTGGGGAAATTTTTAATAGCGGCAATAGCACTCGCAATCATATCCGCACCTAACTCCAGTGGGTTTTTGATATTAAGCTTTAAACCCGTCTTAACGCCAGCTTTGAGTAATAACGGATCAATAGAAAAATATTTCTTACATGCAGAAACAACAGAATAATTCAACGCGGGCACAACAGAACAAACTGAAATTGCTTCAATTGATTTCGGTAACAATTGATTTTTTTCAAGCACTTCGATTAAAAACAAACCAAAAACATCAGAAGTACAAGAAACATTTGCTGGATAACGAAAACGTAACTTTATTATATCACCGTCAAAAACACCACCAAAAATATGCGTGTTACCGACATCTAAACAAATAATCATGATACCACCTGAATGCAATCGCTACTGTCCTTGCAAATTGAAAAGTTATCAATTAACCGAGTACCATTGATTTTAATAGCCACATAAACACGCTCATCCTTGATCTCAAGGTATTCAAAACCAACCCCCATCTCAACAATCTTATCAATAGTATCTGCAATATTATCCTTATTGACTTGATGTATAATCTCAAATGCACAGGCTGCTAATTTCTTATCAACCACTGTTAAACGAGAGTTTCTCGAACTATAAGGCATTCCACCTGTCTCACGAATACATTTACAAGCAATGACATCCACATCTATAAACAAATCATTCACCATTGCCTTAACCAAAGCATATTGTTGGAAATCTTTTTCACCAAAATATATACGCGTAGCCTGAATACAATTTAACAACTTCAGAACAATAGTTAAAACACCATTGAAATGTCCTGGCCGTTGCGCACCTTCTAAAATGCTCATATATGAATGATCAGTCTCAACAAAGAATTTATCTTTATGGGGATACATCTCCTCATCACATGGGAGCAATAAATAATCAACATTTAAATCATTCAAAAAATTCTTATCAGCATCAAGAGTATCTGGATAATGCTTATAGTCATCAATATTATTAAACTGCAATGAATTTACAAAAATACTAACAATCGTAACATCATTCTGCGCGATAGATTTCGCAATTAATGATGCATGCCCCTTATGTAGAGCACCCATCGTTGGTACGAACCCAATTGAACCATCGAGCGTATGACGAATCTTTTTCCAATCATTGACTGTAGTAATGACTTGCATAATGCCTCCTCTAGTAAACGTGTTCTGCATTTGGAAATTGCTCCAGTCGCACCTCATCAACGTAGTGATTAATGCTTTGCTCGAACAGATCCGCAGCATTGAGATATTGCTTGACAAATTTAGGTCGAAACTCTGTTTGCAGCCCCAATAAATCATGAAACACAAGCACCTGACCGTCCGTATCCGGCCCGGCACCAATCCCAATGGTAGGGATTGATAAAGACTCTGTAATACGCCTAGCCAGTCTTGATGGAATACACTCTAAAACAACGGCTATACACCCCGCCTCTTCAAGCGCTTTTGATTGCTGCATGATAAGCTCTGCCGACTGCTCTGTTTTACCCTGAGTAATAAATCCACCGAATTGATGAATATGCTGTGGGGTCAAACCCAGATGGCCCATCACCGGGATACCGGTCTTGATAATTGATCGAATCGTTTCAACGACCTCATCACTACACCCCTCAAGCTTTATT
>JAHZIV010000029.1 GCA_022601255.1 Gammaproteobacteria bacterium | reverse complement strand
TGTACTTCTGCATTACGATTCAACATAACTGCCATTGGAATTGCACGATAAGAAAGCGCTTCTTTTACCTCTTCAAGAAAATACTGTGGTGATAACTGAACTTGATTATTCTGATAGATCATTTGACCAAAAGGGTAGCGAACCTTATAAAGTGGTAAATTTACCCCTGGAGACAGTCGATCAACCTCTCTGGCAAATTCTGGATTGACAGCTGACACCTGTTGACGGATTTGATTCCACACAACTTTTTCGGTAATATAATGCATTATATATGCGCTCTAATCTATTGATTATTAATATATGTCTCATATTAAACAAAAAAGTCTTGCATTAATATTCGCCAATATCGCCAATGATTGTGCGAAATGTCTTACCTTGTACAGTTAGGTCATCGCGGCATTAATTCAAGGTAATCTTAGCAGCATGTACAATTATGCGATCAGGAGACAACTCAAGAAAGCTGTCACCAACTTGAAAACGAACACCCTTTGACGCAGACACCCCATATTCTCCATGTGAAATATCTATTAATTGATGACCTTGAGTAATAGTTAACGTATCATCACCGCCAACTGCCTCGGTTAAATTATGCGGCACATCCACCTCATGGTCACCTGATACATTTAACATTAAGTCTTCAGAATGCGTGGAGGAAAATATCAATTGATCTCCATGCCGCGTTACAAAACCATGCTGATGTGGCATCTCAGTCAATGCACAACCCAACACCACTGGCCGTGATGCATCGCCATCAATATATGCCAACACTGCTAAATCACCTGGCTGTGGCAACATCATACTGCCCCACTCACAACCTGCCCAGTATTGCGATACCGGCAATTTAATCGATTTACCCCATGCATATTGCACACGCGTGCAGCCTTCTATTGCCTTGGCGTTTTGCAAGCCGTTAATGATAGCCTTATTAATCTGTTTGATTTTGATGCTGTCGAGTCTGTCCACACAACTAAATTTATTACAATAGCGTTGCACATTATTGATTTGTTCGGCAGTGTGAATCATTTTAACAATTATTTTTCTAGCATCATCAATATTAACTATCAAGCCTGGACATAACTCATGACAATAACCTTTTGCATGATATGTATACTCTACTTTCTTATCAGATTGCAATTGCTCCAATCCATACCCATCATGAAATAATTGTTGCCCGCCATCATAATAAGGCAAAACCAAATTACTATCGAATAACACCAGCTCATGTTTTTTATGCTGTTGTGAAAAATAATAATAAATCCCTTCTTCAAATAATATTCTGGAGACAAATCTAAAATCAGTTTCATCATATTGAACCGTATAGGCTCGTGTATTATATTTGTTTGCTAGGCATGAAAAATTAATATGGGCCAAAGTGTTTGTTGATAGAATTTCTCTACATATCTCTAGGACATTCTTATTGATAAAATTTCTTTTCTTAAAATTTTGATCCATTAATAAAAACCAAGGGACCAATACAACCTGATACTCATTAACACTATCAACATATTCTTTAATATGATGCACAGATATCACATACCCATTAAAAAATCTCGTAATATTTTTATGTGCAATGCAAAATTCAACAAGTGTTTCTAGTATCTCTGATTCATTTAGCTCATCGGTTACATGCAGTGTTAATTCATAACGAAAAGGCCGTGATATTGACTCCTCACCTTGAAAACGTACAACATCAAAATCTACATTCTTGAGCGCATCCCAAGAAATCTCAAATAACACTTAAATCGCCGTTGCCTGACGTAGGTCATAACCTGCAGGGATAGGACTCTCAGGTTTATTGTCAGCACCATAAGGTGTATATTTCAGTTCAATCTTGTCATAACTTAATCGAATTTTTTCATGCGGGTATCGCTGCCCCTTGCTAACATCTAATATCATTTCGTATGCACTGACTATCACATTATTCAGTGTCATTTGAGCATATGGGCTTAAGCTATCACTAGTCTGACAAATATCAATCTGCACCTCGGGCTTAGCTTTGCCAACGCAGGCCTCACTAAATAGTAGCGGTGAGCTTTTGTCCATCTTTTTTGTTATCGTTATTTCACTCACGGCTGGGCGTGTTCCTTCCCTATCTGAAATACGCCCAGGCTCTGTGCTAATACTACGAGAGACATCAAACTGAATCGCATTTATTTCAATCCAATTCTCATGTCCTCGTGCCGTGACATCTCCCTCAATGTCATTCATCTTTATATAAGTTGCCATGTTATTTTCTCCTTATCTAATATCAGCAAGAAAATATAGCTTATATGATGTGTTTTTATCAATACCGTATTTCCTACAACTCATCGACAAGTAGTTTTTATTTAAACATTAACAATCAATTAATTCTCTCAGAATTTGCAACAACATTTTTTTCTTATAACAACCAAGCTTCTTCTTAATACTTTTTAAATAAAACTCTATAGTACGATGAGACAATCTTAATGCATCAGCTGCCTGTCGCATTGTTTTACATTGCATTAATTGTTGCGCCGTTTGCAACTCTCTTGGCGTCAAATAAACATGCTCATAAGGAAACCTTAAATAATATCGCGTACAACGACACTGATGACTATAATAGTTAATGCCGTTTATTGCTTGCTTTTGAATGATTTTATCCGTTTCAACATTTGATAGAATATCACTCCATCGCCACACAAATCCTTTATTGTGTTTCATAAATCCACTCCCTAGTAAAAAAGAAGTTATCTAAGCATTTTTTTATTTAACTGAAAAGTAGACTACATGAAAATCAGTCTTTTTCTACAGTACTAAAACTTAGGCAATCATGCTATAATGATTTCTTTTTAAATTAGATACCGGAGCTACCAAATGTCACAAACTACGAAAGCACTTATATTTGATCTTGGTAATGTTATCGTTAATCTTAACGCTGAAAAAACTATAGGCGCTTTTTCTCAACTCGGTATCGAAAGTCCTGAGAAAATATTTCAAGTGCGCCAACAAAATGCTCTGTGCGATCAACATGAACGCGGTGAAATAAGTTCACAACAATTCTGTACCGCACTGCAAGAGCTTGCACATCCAAATACGCATGTTAATGACATCAGAGAAGCTTGGTGCCATATGATTGCCGGCATCCCTAAAGAAAAAATTATTTTACTGCAGGGGCTGCGTGACAAATACAAACTCTATGCGCTTAGTAATACCAATCAAATGCACGTTGATATTATGGATCAACACCTACAACAAGAACATCAAATTGAAAATTTAGATCAGCTTTTTGATAAATGTTATTACTCTCACAATCTTGGTATGCGCAAACCTGAACAACGTATCTTCGAACATATTATTAATGACAGCGGGCACCTTGCAGAAGATGTAATCTTTCTAGATGATCATCCTAAAAATATTCAGGCCGCAAGTGACTATGGAATAAAGAGCATTCATGTGACAATAGATAACGTAGCGCAACAGGTAAGGTCAATATAAGCTTTCCAAAAAAGCTAAGCAGTTTCAACTTTTGAAAATAATAAGCTGCCATTAGTGCCGCCAAACCCAAATGAGTTCGACATCACATAATTCAAATCCATTTTCCGCGCCTTATGTGGCACAAAATCTAAATCACAACCTTCACCAGGATTATCAAGATTTATAGTAGGTGGTGCTACCTGATCACGCAGTGCCAACACACTAAAGATAGCCTCGACAGCACCAGCCGCACCTAATAGGTGCCCCGTCATTGATTTTGTTGAGCTTACCGCCATTTTATAGGCATGCTCACCAAAAGTATTTTTAATCGCTAACGCCTCAACATGATCTGCTGCCGGGGTTGAAGTGCCATGTGCATTGACATAATCTACATCCTCTGGTGATACACCCGCATCACGCAAAGTATTCTTCATCGCTAAAGTAAAACCACGCGCATTCGGCTCTGGAGAAGTTATATGGTAGGCATCATCACTCATGCCAAAACCCTTAAACTCCGCATAAATTTTTGCGCCTCGTTTTTTTGCGACTTCGTATTCTTCTAGGATTAGTACGCCTGCGCCCTCGCCTAACACAAAACCATCACGATCTTTATCCCATGGACGGCTTGCTTTCTGAGGTGCATCATTACGCGTTGACAGCGCGCGTGCCGAACTAAACCCACCAATACACAATGAGTCGGTAGACATTTCAGTACCACCGACCACCATGATATCTGCATCACCGTGCTGAATCATACGTGCGCCCACACCGATACTATGAGTACCCGTTGTGCACGCCGTTACAATTGAAATATTAGGGCCCTGAAGGTTATTTTTCATCGCGATTAAACCTGGCGCCATATTGACAATAGCACCTGGAATAAAAAATGGCGACACCTTACGCGGACCACCATCTAATAACGCTTTATGACTCTTCTCAATCCATGGCAAACCACCAATACCAGAGCCAACAGACACACCTACACGAGGCGCTAACTCATCATCCACTTCGAGCGCAGCATCCAACATTGCCTGACGACAAGCTTCTGCAGCAAATTGAACAAATACCGCAAAACGGCGCTGTTCTTTAGGTGATAATACTTTATTGGGATCGAATGCATCCACAAGACCCGCAATCTTTGTATTAAGTTCTGATGTATCAAAGCGATCAATTTCACGAACGCCACTCTTACCTGCTAATATATTGGACCAAGCAGTTTCAACATCATTACCAACAGGACTGACGATTCCCAGCCCTGTTACAACCACTCGACGATTCGACATGGCATCTCCCTTGAGAAATATGATTATTCGGCGGTAGCAAGTTGCTTGTTGATGAAATCAATCGCCTGCTTAACCGTTGTGATCTTTTCAGCTTCTTCATCTTCTATTTCAATATCAAATTCTTCTTCTAGTGCCATTACTAATTCGACAGTATCTAGAGAATCTGCACCTAAATCATCAACAAATGATGCTTCTTCAGTAACTTCTTCTTCTTTAACGCCTAACTGTTCTACCACAATTTTGCGTACTCGTTCTTCTATTGGAGCTGTTGTCATGTTATTTCCTCTTTTCTAGTCAACCGACCGTATAAGTTTATTGATTCAACCATAACTTGCAAGTAGTTTTTTCGGTTAAATCATATACATTCCGCCATTTACGTGCAATGTTTGCCCAGTTATGTATTCTGTTTGCTCAGATGCGAAGAAATCCACCGCTGCAGCGATATCATTAACCGAGCCAATTTTCTTCATCGGGATCTGATTGTTAATCATTTCACGTTGCTGCTCTGTCAAAGATCGCGTCATGTCGGTATCAATAAACCCAGGAGCAATCGCATTGACGGTGATCCCCGCAGCCGCCATCTCCTGACCAAGTGATTTGGTGAATCCAATGACACCCGCCTTAGCAGCACAGTAGTTTGCTTGCCCTGGATTGCCCATCGCCCCCACCACTGACGTTATATTAATGATGCGCCCCCAACGTGCTTTCAACATCGCCTTCAAACACGTTTTAGTCACACGATACATTGAGTTTAGATTGGTATCGATGACTGCATCCCATTGCTCAGGCTTCATGCGCAAAAAAATATTATCCTGAGTAATACCCGCGTTGTTAACCAATACTAATGGAGCAGAAAATTGCTCTGTTACCGCAGCATGCAGTTGCCTTACTGAATCTAGATCACAAACATCCAGCACATACCCTGCACCATTTCCACTTAAATAATCTGTAATCTTCTGCGCACCTTGCTCTGTGGTTGCAGTACCCGCAACAGTATAACCCCGCTTCACCAAATGCTCTGCAATACCACGGCCAATTCCACGGCTCGCACCTGTCACCAATGCAACTCTATCGACTTTTGTATTCATGATAATTCTCCTACATTGAGTGAAGTTAATGTGGCTTGTAATTTATCTGCATCATTAATACTGTGCGTAGGCACATCTCGCGTGATGCGTTTATTTAATTTAGCCAGCACAACTCCTGGCCCACACTCCACCATATTATCGATGCCATTCTGCGCCAACCACTGCACTGTTTCAACCCAACGAACAGGGTGGGTTAACTGCAAAACCAAATTATCTCGAATTTTTTGAGCCTCGTGATGCACAGCGACATCAACGTTCTGGATAATATCAATCGATGACTTATGTATCTGCACGTTCGTTAAGTCATTTGCCAAACGCTCCGCAGCTGGCTTCATCAAAGCACAATGCGAAGGCACACTTACCGGAATAAATTTAGCCATTTTCGCACCACGCTGTTTTGCAATTTCAACAGCACGCTTGACTGCATCAATATCACCGGCTACTACAACCTGGCCTATAGAATTATAATTTGCAGGACTGACGACTTCATTTTGTGCCGCCTCCTGACACACCGCAACAACATCCTCATCAGATAAACCAACGATAGCTGCCATGCCACCCTTACCAACTGTCACTGCTCTTTGCATATAGCGACCACGATTTGCCACCAAGCGCAACCCTGCTGCAAAGCGTATCACTCCAGCACACACCATAGCCGCATATTCACCAAGACTGTGTCCTGCCATAAAGGCTGGCGTTACACCATTATGCTCACACCAGCAGCGCCACACAGCAACATCTGCCGCTAACAGCACAGGCTGGGTAAATTCAGTTTGATTGAGCTTTTCTTCAGGGCCATTCTGCGCCAAGTCCCAGGCATCATAACCCAAAACATCACTCGCTTCTGCAAACACATCTTTCACAAGCGCAAATGATTGCGCCAACTCTGACAACATACCAACACTTTGCGAGCCTTGTCCTGGAAACAGAAATGCCAACTGTTTATTTTGATCGTCCATATTAATTTTCTCTTGCTAGTATCGTACTAATGTAGCGCCCCATGCGAGACCCGCACCGAACGCTTCCAACATCAATAAATCACCACGCTTGATCTTATTTTCCTTTAATGCATGATCTAACGCTAATGGAATCGATGCGGCTGAAGTATTAGCATGATGCTCTATCGTCATAATCACTCGCTCCATCGATAATTCCAATCGTTTTGCCACCGCTTGAATGATTCGAACATTAGCTTGATGTGGGATCAACCAGTCAATTTGTGATTTCTCGACACCTGCCTTTGCGAGCGTTTGATCGACAATTTCATCTAATTTTTTCACTGCAACCTTAAATACTTCACGCCCATCCATATTTAACACACCTGCATCCTCTTCTTTCCATAAGGCGTTCTTTGCATAAAGAGATTTCGCATAACGGCCTGCCGCATGAATATTTGATGTCAATATACCTGGCTCATCAGAAGCCTGTAGCACAACCGCACCGGCACCATCACCAAATAACACACAGGTTGAACGATCCGTCCAATCGACCACGGTTGTCAGTGTATCAACACCAACGATTAAAACCGTCTTTGCCTCACCACAGCGAATACTGAGATCTGCCATATTTAAACTATAAACAAAACCTGCACATGCCGCATTTAAATCAAATGCCGCACAATCATTCTCAATTCCTAAGTTTTTTTGTATGATACAGGCAGCACTGGGAAAGTAATAATCGGGTGAAGCAGTGCCCACGATAACCATGTCAATATCATCTACCTGAACACCCGCATCTTGAATCGCTCGACGTGCCGCCTCTGTCGCCATCGAACAGGTAGTATCACCACTGTCCGCTACAATATGGCGCTCACGCACACCCACTCGCTGCATAATCCATTCATCGGTGGTATCAACCATTTTTTCTAGATCTTGATTCGTTAAAATTTTTTCTGGCAAATAAGAGCCTGTTCCGGCTATTTTTGAATAAGGCATTATTCTTGCTTCTCCTGCAATGCTTGCGATAATTTTTCTCGAATACGCTCTGGGATATTTTTTTCAATCTCAATAATGGCTTCTTCAAATGCAGCTTTAAGTGCCATCACACCCGCACCACCATGACTCTTTACAACGATGCCATTAACACCAATAAAAGTGGCGCCATTATGTCGACGTGGATCAATACGTTCGCGTACGCGTGTTAATACTGGCAAGCTGATTAGCGCTGCAATCTTACTGAAAATATTGCGCTTGTATTCTTCTTTGGTAAATTGTCCTATTAATTTTGCCAGACCTTCGACTGATTTCAACATAATATTGCCGACAAAACCATCGCAAACGACCACATCTACCTTACCTTTAAAAATATCACCACCTTCAACATAACCAACATAATTTACAATGTCAGACTTATTTAATAATTCAGCTGTTTCTTTGACCTGCTCATTACCCTTTATTTCTTCCTCGCCTACATTTAATAAGCCAACTGTAGGGTTCTCAATATTCTCCAAAGCTTGCACTAAAATAGAACCCATAACAGCAAACTGATACAAGTGCTCTGCTTTCGAATCAATATTAGCACCAAGATCCAAGATACGAACATGCCGTTGTTCTGTGGTTGGAAATCGGGTAATGATGGCAGGTCGATCAATGCCGGGTAACATCTTTAACACAAAACGAGCAGTTGCCATCAGCGCGCCTGTATTACCCGCCGAAACACACGCATCTGCAGAGCCATCTTTTACCATATTAATGGCCACTCGCATGGAAGAGTCTTTTTTGTTGCGCAATGCCTGTGATGGCGGTTCATCCATCTCAACTTCTTCGGACGCATGCTGTATGCGCCAGCGATTCATGAGATCTTTTCCGCGACGCATTAAGATGGGGTTCAGTATGTCTTCTTTACCCACAAAAATAACGCTAATGTCTGGATGCTCTCGCATGATCTGCAGTGCTGCTGGAACTACTGCGTGAGGGCCATGATCACCCCCCATTGCATCTATCGATAATGTTTTACTCGTCATCATCCGCTTCGATGCCATCATCCTTATTCAGAATTTCTTGTCCTTTATAATATCCATCGGAAGCAATGTGATGACGACGGTGTGTCTCACCTGTCGTCGGATCGGTACTCAAAGTAGCACCTTTCAAGCCATCATGCGCACGGCGCTTACCGCGTCTGGCTCGAGTTACTTTATGCTTTTGTACAGCCATATGATTCTCCTAAATTATTCATCTATGGGCCATTTTGGAAGCTTAGCTCACAGACGGTGCTCCTTTTTACATGGTTCTTGTGTTGAATTCAAGTTATGGCTGATATAATTTTGCGCAGAAACCACTCTTCATCACATATCCATATGATTTTAAATGAAAAATACATGGTCTCATCTTTGTGCAACCATTTTGACAAAGCCAACCACTTAATTAGACACACCCTTCCCACCTGTCCAGATACGCCAAGAGTCTCAAAATTTTCTAGCTACTAACCAGCTTTTTTAGATGCGGCTTTTAATGAAACTGCAAGAGGGCTCGTACCCTCTACATCCTGATGAAGTCTTCGAGTAAACCGTTTCGAATATTCAGCATCACCCCCATCAAATAGTCCTGGTCTAAAAAACTGCTGGCCACCACCATGCACCAATAAGCGACACTGATCATCAAGAAGCGATTTCATGTCGACAGGATTATCGCAACGCAAAATAGCTTTACCAATAGCCCTCCAGTGCCTACTATGAGGGCTAAAAAAACTATAATTAGCCATTAAAACAGCGCGCACAGACTCTCTTTGCTCTTCAAAACTTTGGACTGCTGCACCTGAACTTGCAGCTTTAGCATGCTCTGGAGTAGCCGGCTCCTTAATCCAGCTATGAACCCGCTTAACATCGGCAGAGCATTCTTCACCAACTATTAAAAAATTAGTAATACTATATTCGCTAGCTAATTCTTCAAACTCTTCATCAGTCACATCACGAGTGCGCTCATCTCTCAAGTAACCCACAAGACAAACTTTATCATTATGGCCTAGCGATGCTCTATGCTTAGATAAAAATTCTTCTATATCTGTAAAAGCCGAGTGCCTAGAAAAGTCAACAAATAATAAAACCCTACCACGGGGAATCATATGATTTTTTTGGCCTTGCAAATCCACCTTAAGACTATAAGCACTATCATCTCCACGGGTGATTTTAGTTATGTACTTAGTTGGTGCTAAATTTAGTGTCACACTTGAATGATACACATAACCCTCAGACTGTGGCGCTAAAGAAAGAGATTCTATGCCTAATTTAAGTTTATCTGCATGAAGGAATTCAAATGAATCCGAACAATCTTCTGTATCACGCGTCTCATGGCCTATTAGCTCTCCTAAGAATCCTCTAATAGCATTACCACTGCTAGAAGAATCAGAATAACTAACAATAATAAAAGCGCTTCTTGACATACCACTTACCTCTCTAAATTTATTAAAAACTAACCCCTAAACCTATTGATTTTTGATATTTTCCTAGACGGAATAGTACATTAAACAAACAGAAAAAACAATGACAATAATTCAAAAATAGTACGCCGCAACACGCATCTGTACATCTCAAATACCTCAAACAACACACCTCAACGACATTTGTATGATTTTTAAGGAGTTTATTATCTAGTGCCGCAGGCATCATGTTTCGCGACCATTGGTAAGCTCAACAGAATTTCCTCCTCAACCAGTTCCGCTATAGAATTATCATCCTCTTCGGCAATACAAGGGTCATACAGCTTGGGCAGCACTTTCGCCTCCGCCTCACTTCTTACTATAGCTAGGTGTGGCTCAATCACCAGACGATATGACATCGGTTGGTTACACCGCTGACATATCAATACTAGGTTCATCTTAATATCACCCTTGATAATGCGATAGCCATACTCGTCTTTATCGAACTCTAATGATACCTGTGCAACAGCATCCGAACCTTGCTCCACTATATCTTGCACATTCGGCATATCAGTCAATGCCACGGTAAGCCGCAACGTCTTATGCTGGTTTGCCAATTTTATAAAGTTAAATTTGTTTTTTAGATGTGTCATGGATTAATGCTAGCAAAGATTAAACTAAGTTTACAGCAACTGTTTACAAAAATCCGTCATTGCACCGATCGCAACAGGCTTATCTTCGACGGGGTCATGAAAGGACAAACTCGCTGAGTGCAATAATAATCGTTTCAATCCACGTTGACGCATCAATTGATTAAATGCTTTATCACCGTACTTCTCATCACCCGCAATCGGATGACCCATAGCCGTCAGGTGTACGCGTATTTGATGAGTACGCCCCGTTACCGGGTTTGCCTCGAGTAAAGTACCATGCTGACAATAACGAATAACGCGAATTGCTGTTTTTGAAGGCTTGCCGTTTTGATCTACACGAACACGTCGTTCACCACTTTCCAATACGTTTTTTTGCAAAGGCAAATCAATGCTATGCTGCTTAGCGGGCCAACGTCCTTTTACAAATGCAAGATAACGCTTCTTCACCCGACCAGCCCGCCACTGCTCATGCATCGCCCGCAATGCACTGCGTTTCTTGGCTAAGAGAATGCAACCCGAAGTATCTCGATCTAACCGATGCACCAACTCCAAATCTGCCAACTTCGGGTAAATGCCTCGCAACATCTCAATCAGACCCGCCGATACCTGACTGCCACCATGAACCGGCATGCCGGATGGCTTATTGACGATCATCAGCCCTGTATTTTGCCAAATAACCTCACCTTGAAGAAATCGACTCAGCTGCTCTGTTGGTTGAAACGGCAACTTCTCTTCTGCTTGTCGAATCGGCGGCAAACGCAGCTCATCACCCTCGCAAAGCCTATATTGGGCATTAATTCGCCCCTTATTGACGCGTACCTCACCCTTTCGCAAGGCCTTATAGATACGTGACTTTGGAACCCCTTTCATGATACGAATCAAATAGTTATCAATTCTCTGGCCCGCCTCAGAGGGTGTTATTTTGTGGTATTTTACATTACTCATTTGTTTACTTCATCGATTGCTGAACAGGCAATTTCCTGGTATAGTCCTAAGCTTGAAAGATAAACGAATTTTCGGGGTATTGCACCCAAAAAGCTAAATAAACACCATGGACTCGTCCGAAAGAATGATAAATCAAGGTGTTAGCGAGCAATACGATTTTTATAATAATGAGTGCGCTCATTGACAAAGCGTGAATAAAAAGGGCCTGACGGCCTAATGATTGTTACAAACAAATAGATACGCGGCGAACCCACAATACGTGGTTCAGGTAACTTCTAACACCCGCCTTTACAAAGCTTGAGGCTTAAGAGTTACCAGTAGAGCGCCTTTAAAAGAAGGTTTTAAAAATGACAAGAATGCTGATGAATCTGCAGCCTGATGAGCTGCGAGTTGCTGTTACTAATGATGGCGTTTTAATTGATTTCGATACTGAATATCCAGGGCATGAACAAAAGAAAGCAAACATCTATAAGGGCAAGATCTCTAGCATCGAACCCAGCTTAGGTGCTGTCTTTGTTAATTATGGTAGCGAACGACATGGCTTCCTACCACTTAAAGAAATATCACGTGAATACTTCCAAACTGAAGTGTCGGGCAACCCGGACAATGCCAATATTCGCAAACTACTAAAAGAAGACCAAGAAATTGTTATCCAGGTAGAAAAAGAAGAACGCGGCAGCAAAGGTGCTGCACTGACGTCCTTTATTAGTATTGCGGGCTCCTACTTAGTATTGATGCCGAACAACCCACGCTCTGGCGGTATTTCTCGACGCATTGATCCTGATGACCGAGATAACCTTAAAGCTATCTTGAGCAGTCTTGAAATACCGGAAGGCATGGGCGTCATCGTACGGACTGCCGGCGTCGGTCGCAGCCAAGAAGAGCTGGATTGGGATTTAAAAGTTTTATTGCGCTATTGGGAGGCCATCAAAAAAGCGGCTGTTATCAAGCCTGCACCCTACCTGATTCACCAAGAAGATGACATTATTATTCGAGCTATACGCGACCATCTACGCCACGATATTATGGAAATCATTATTGATGACGCTAATGCGTTTGAGCGGGTTAAGAGTTATGTAAGCCAGGTACGACCTGATTTTGCTGATCGCGTAAAGTTGTATAGTGATAAAATGCCACTATTCAGCCGCTTCCAAATAGAACAACAGATTGAAAACGCATACCAACATGAAATCCGCCTACCTTCTGGTGGCTCTATTGTTATTGACCAAACAGAAGCACTGGTCGCCATTGATATTAACTCTGCACGCGCCACCAAAGGCGGCAGCATTGAAGAAACTGCCACTAACACCAACCTTGAAGCCGCTAATGAAATCGCACGCCAATTACGCATACGCGATATTGGCGGACTTGTGGTAATTGACTTTATCGATATGCTCGCTAACAAAAACCAACGAGCCGTCGAAAACCGTTTACGTGAAGCACTGCGCTTTGATCGTGCTCGCATCCAGATTGGGCGTATCTCACGATTTGGTTTACTTGAAATGTCGCGTCAACGATTGCGCGCATCACTCAGTAAATCAACCCGCATGAACTGCCCACGCTGTGAAGGCATGGGAAGCATTCGCACTGTGGAATCGATGGCGCTGTCGATTATTCATTTAGTACAAGAACATGCTGTCAAACAAAGTGGCATGCAAATTCAGGTTCAATTACCCATTGATATAGCCACTTACCTACTAAATGAAAAGCGCGCACAGATTGAAGAGATTCAGGAAAACAGTAATGTCAAAGTGATACTGATCTCCAATCAATATCTACAATCGCCACACTACAATATCAAAATCAATAAAGATGATCCAACGCGCGTCATCCCTAGTTACAAACAAATGAAAATGCCAAAAATAGATGCCGCACCAACCAAGAAAAATGCGGCCCTGCCTTCGCAAAACGAACCGGCTATCAATGAATTCTTAGCAGATCAGCCTCCTCCTGCTCCTATTGAACGAAGCAGGCCTGCTCCTCCTAGAGCGAAAAAAGACGATAGCAATGGTTTAATAAAACGTGTTTGGGATATGATGTTTAGCCCCGCGACAAGCAAACCTGCTGCAAAAAAAGCAAGCACGACTGCCGCCAGAAAAACAAAATCCACCAATAGTGCCAGCCGCAGCAGAAGAAAACCTAGCGGCAACCAGCAACGTAATTCAAATCAACGTCAACGTAGCTCTAAATCAGCTCAATCTGGCCAGCGTAAATCAACCTCAACAACAAATGACGGCTCACAAACACGACGCGGCACACGCGGTGGGCAACGCCGCCAACGTAGTAATCAAAATCGCACTAATCTTCCAAAAGATGAGCATGGCGATGTTGATGGTAATCGAGTCGAAGCAAGCTCTGGTAACCGCAGACGTAATACTCAAAACAGTGGCCAAAGACGCAGGCCTGCTAATCGTGATAACAAAGCAATCACAGAGACTCCTGTCAGCCCACCCGCTGAAGTAAAAGCTCCTGAAACGAAAGCTCCAGAAATAAAGGCACCAAAAGCTGCGCCCATCACTGAAACGAAAACTGAGCCCAAGAAAGAAAAGCCACGCGGCGTACCTGCAAGCTCTGTTATCAATAGTGTGCTTGATAAATCAGACACACCATTACAACAGGTAAGCAGCAAGGCAGCTTCATCAGCCACAACAAAAAGCATCGAAGTAAAAAGCAAGGAATCTCACGTTACCACAAAACGTGACTATAAAGGCTTGGGCGACGATCAAAGCGGGCTGAAGCAAGTGGGCAAGAAGTCTGGCGAGTAAACGCACTCTTCAAGACGGTATCCATCATTAAGCGAGTTCTGCTATACTCGCTGAATGGATCACATAAAAAGCCAAACAAAATCGCTACTACTACCTAGCTTTATCTGTGCACTCGCTGCACTATTTTACCTATATGATTATTTCATCCAAGTCTCGCCCAGCGTGATGACACAATCGCTGATGCAGGACTTCTCAATCGGAGCCGGCAAACTAGGCATTCTCAGCGCATGCTTCTATTATTCCTATACATTAATGCAAATACCCGCCGGCATGTTGCTGGATCGTTTTGGTGCGCGCAAGCTATTAACATTTTCCGTTATCACCAGCGCGATTGGCGTTTTGTTATTTTCAATGGCACAGCATTTTGCGTCCTTGTGTGTGGCACGCTTCTTAATTGGACTAGGCTCTTCTTTTGCATTTATCAGCACGTTATTTTTAATATCTCGCTGGTTTGCACACCGTTACTTTGCCATGGGGGCAGGCATGGTGCAGTTGAGTGGTTGCGTTGGCTCATTAATCGGTTTAGCACCGATGGCTTTATTGATCGATCATCATGGCTGGCGCAGCGCCATGTTCCAAATCAGTATCTTTACATTCGCACTGGCAATTTTATTTATTTTCGTGATACGCGATGGAGAAAAACCCGCTAAACACCATCTCGATACCAAAAACGAATGGCAACGACTCACAGCACTCATTAAAATTAAAAAAGTATGGTTGATTGCATTCTGCGGTCTGGCCTCATGGGTACCCGTTGCAACCATTGGCGCGCTCTGGGGAGTTCCCTATCTCATGAAAGTACTACACATTAACAATATACAAGCTGGAAAAATTTGTATGTTTTTTTGGGTTGGGCTCGGACTTGGCAGCCCCTTCATGGGATGGCTATCTAATCGATTAAACAATCACAATAAACCATTCGCATGGTGTTATCTATTTGGAATCGTTGGAGCAATTCTGCTAATTCTCGCTCCGAAATTACCCGTTAGCCTGATTGTATTAGCCGTGTTTCTCTGTGGGTTCTCCGCCTCCGCCCAATCACTATCCTTTGCATTGCTTAAGGATCACGTACCTGACAATCTATTTGGCACTGCATCAGGATTTAACAATATGGGCGCCATCCTAGGTGGTGCGCTCTCACAGCCACTGGTAGGCTATATACTGCATGAAAAATGGCAAGGCAAACTGGTCAATAATATTCCCGTATATTCAATTCATGATTTTCAAGCTGCATTTATTATATTGCCAATTGCAGCATACGCCGGTTATTTTATAGCACGAAGAATACGTTAGTGATATACTGGCGATTACTATAGTTATCAAGAGCAGCGCTGAGGAGTGTTATATATGGAAACACTGGCATCCTACCAAAATCACGCGAAAGAAATCATAGATCCTTTTTTCAAATCGACAGACATCGATTTTTGTTGCTATGAAAGACTTTATACTGACAACAGAGGCATTTACCTCAGCAGTGAGCCTGACATTAATAAAGAGGCGATCTCGAAGAAAGCTGTTAATACTTACAGCAAAATTAACCAATTATTTACTGATCGACGACAAATTAATAGCCTGCATAACATCTTCTTCTTCCTACTGAAAGAAGACAATATTGCTGCCAACAGCATCATGAATGGAAGAGGTTATAATAATTCACTGGTTATTGCGGATTTTCATAAAGATGGCTACTTTGAAGGGGTCACATTTGCCTCTCACAGAGATGAGGACCTGGTTCGATTTTGCTTTAGCCACTGGGACGTACTGGTACAGTTTAAACAATATTTTCTGAGTCATAGTGAAGACCTTATTAATGATGCCGACAAGACTCGCATACAGTTAAGCTTTGATAATGATAAAGCGCGGTCTACATCGGAAGGAGGAGTGAATATGCCTTTTTTAAGAGAACAATTTAACCAAGATATCGTCCCTAAATTTTATTCCATTATGCATGAGAACCAGCAGTTCAAAATAACGACCAAAGAATTTGAATGCTTAAAATGCTGCGGCCAAGGACGAAAGGATAAAGAAACGGCCAAGATCACGAACCTAGCACCTAAAACAGTTGAACACTACCTCGCGGGCTTGAAAGAAAAGTTCTCCGTAGGATCTCGCTCACAATTAATTGATATTTACCTAGCCAGTGAGCTTGTGGTACTGTGACGGGATAATCTTCTTCCTCAAACACAATGTTATTAATGAAATTAAACCTGCTAATGCAATATAAAAAGCCGGAAAGTAATTTAATTGTGTCACCTTAATCAGCCATAATGCAATTAATGGGGAAGTTCCACTAAAAACACATACAACAATATTAATCGATAATGCAACGCCTGTATAACGTACCGATGAGGGGAACAATAATGCAATCGTAGGTGCCAACAACGGCTCTAATATTATAATCGGTAAAAATAACAGAATCTCGCCCAATAAGATAAATTGATCCATATGATGGCTTACAGCCCACAAAACAGGGAACGGCAGAACAATATAACCGATCATACCTGCCGATAATACCTTGACGAGATTACACTTATCGGCAAGCACACCGACAATAGGCGTCATAATAAATAATAAAACTAAACCAATCGTCACAATATGCAAGTAATGGTGCGCACTGATACCCAATTTATTGATAAACGACGGATAAAACACCACCACAAAATAAAATCCA
>JAHZIV010000028.1 GCA_022601255.1 Gammaproteobacteria bacterium | reverse complement strand
GTTTATATTTTTAGAGTTGTTTTTTGTTGCATAGCAGCTTATCCAGCACAGTGTTTTATGGATTTCATGAAGAAAGGAGAGTCAGCCGATGTGTATGATAAAAACACTCATTTTAACCCATTTCGATTACGTTAAAAAATAAAAGGTTAGATAAAATGGCCCATAAAAACAGCAAAAACCAATGTTCTCATTTTCTTGTTTTGCTATCCATGTTAAGTATTTGCATGTTTTATATAGCAGTCATTATGCACGGTGAGAGCGTCGTTATTGCCTCAGTGAATATTTCTGTCAGCGCGGTTGTGATTACCTTATGGTTTTTATGGATTAACTTAATTGCTTTTGTTTATAAATTAAAAATGGCATTGAATATTATGCTTTCGACATTTTTTTGTGGACTGTTTTTCATTGCTTTGTCGGTTGTGTTGATTCATTTGCCATCACCTAATCACTGGAAATATCAGATTGATTATCACTATATCATCGATTCGCTCATCGTGAATTATTTCAAACAATTCCCACTGATGCTTGTTCTGGGTCTATTGAATATAAAAATCGTGTCTGATTGGCTAACTGCTAAAACAAAGACGCAATTCACTTTGCTGGTAACGCTTAATGTGTTTTTTAGTATGCTAGCATATTTATTTATCATTGAACGAAGTATGTTGCAGTACCCGGTGATTGCTGTTGTTATTCTGTTGTTCGCGCCACTGCTGGCATTTTTCTCTCATTTTCTACAGAAACACGGGAATGATATAAGTCAAAATGAAGGTCTTACCCTGGTGAAATAAAAAACATTGCCGGACAAGCCTAATTGCCGCCCGGCAATTTCGTGACTTAAGCGGCCTGAGCTGCTCGCTTGGCCTGAGCATGCATATTCATGCTAAATCTTAAATAGTGATGCGCTAAATAATATCTACCAGAGAGATTTAGCTCGCAAATCATTTTGTAGGAAAAATCTTTGCTAAAGTTCACAAACGTTCCCTGCGCTAACAGTGTTATCAACATGTCAGCCCAGTAAGGTTCGTAAGTATTAACGATACGCTCTGCAGCATTAAAGATAACACTCTCTTTCTGTGACATGATCGCCTTCTTGATATTAAACTCTTCATCAATCAGCGACTTTCGTGTGGTCTTATCGACAAGAGGCATTTTGTGCATGGGGAGTGAGTGCACTCTTTCATAATCAATCAACGGTATGTCTTCAATTCTCTTGCCACGAACGTGCATCGATACGGAGAAGTGCGAATAGGTGCCAAGCGTCATGTTGGTGTAATTGGCAAAAAACTCAAAGAACAAAGTAAATTCAAAAATGTTATAACATAATACTGAAAAAGCATCATTAGCACGCATGATAACGCTTGCATGTAATCGCTCTCCGCGAGGGGAGAATACAATATTCAAGCAGCATGGCATATCATTCGTTGTGCGCCCACAGTCTTGTGGTTGATAGACTGCTATAGCAGCACGTTTGGTGTTTCTGCGTTCTCGAATTAAAGTAGCCGCATTTTCAAACTGATCCAGGCCAATGCTGGGGTAAAAAATTCGATGGCCATAACTTGATCCGGGTACAGAAATATTATCATCCGAATAAGGTTTTACTCCGCCAGTATAGAATGCAATATCATTCATCTTGTCTGAACCGCTAATCATATAAATAAAGCGTGCTACTCCTAACCCAGGATTAAAAAATCCCGGTAGGTTGTCCGAGTAGGCAAGTCGATGATAGGGATTATCTAATTCTAAATGACAATTTAATAATTCCAAAATGGGTTTGTTTGCATTATGCGAACGTTCATTGCTGGTGTAGGTTTCACCCTGTTCGCCTAATTGACGTAATGTTTTACGTACTAATTCGTTTGCTGAGTCTCCTCGAATAGAAGTCACTGCCATAATGATTCTCCTTTTAAGTGCATATGACATAAATTTTTAGGAGCACAATCATTGAATGAATTCGCTTGGATAGGGCTTATATTCATAGCAGTCCTCCTTCTATACAACATACAACCTTTTTTGCACAATGCAAAGCAAATGTTTGAGGTTTTTTGTTTTTTAATAGTCTTATACTTGAAACACAATTTTATTTGTAAAAAATAACTGGTGATTGGTACAAGAGACGTTATTTGTACTTAGGTGAAAATAGATCATCGATACATGATAACCAGGGCATGTATATTTTTAAGTCATGTAGACCAATTATATTTTTTAGGTTACAGTATGGGGTTTCTGACACTTAATAAGAGTAAAAAAACATGTTGAAAAGACTTCGTGGTTTATTTTCGGACGATATGTCGATCGATTTGGGCACGGCGAATACGCTGATTTATGTACGTGATAAGGGCATTGTATTGGCAGAGCCCTCAGTTGTGGCTTTGCGCAAAGACGCTTATTCCACGCAGAGTCGTGTGGCAGCTGTTGGTAGTGAGGCTAAGCGCATGCTTGGTCGTACGCCGGGCAATATTCAGGCGACACGCCCATTGAAGGATGGTGTGATTGCCGATTTTCAGATAACTGAGAAAATGCTGCAACATTTTATCCACAAAGTTCACCAGACCAAGGTTTTTCGTCCTAGTCCACGCGTTTTAGTGTGTGTGCCCTGTGGTTCTACCCAAGTAGAACGACGTGCCATCAAAGAATCTGCTTTAGGTGCGGGTGCCAGAGAGGTGTATTTGATTGAAGAGCCAATGGCAGCAGCAATGGGTGCAGGCTTGCCCGTTGAAGAAGCGAGTGGCTCAATGGTAGTGGATGTTGGTGGTGGTACAACAGAGGTTGCCATCATTTCATTGAACGGTATTGTTTATGCTGAGTCTGTTCGAATCGGCGGTGATCGTTTTGATGAAGCCATTATCAGTTACGTGCGTCGTAACTACGGTAGTTTGATTGGTGAAACTACCGCAGAACGTATTAAACAAGATATTGGTACCGCTTATCCTTCGAGTGAAGTAAGAGAGCTCGATGTGCGTGGTCGTAATTTGGCTGAAGGTGTGCCACGCAGCTTTACGCTGGATAGCAATGAGATTCTTGAGGCACTGCAAGAGCCTTTGTCGGGTATTATTGGTGCTGTTAAGGCTGCGTTAGAGCAAGCACCACCCGAGTTGGCTGCAGATATCGCCGAGAGAGGCATGGTGTTAACAGGCGGTGGCGCCTTATTGAAAGACTTAGATCGTTTGTTGATGGAAGAAACGGGGCTACCAGTGGTAGTGGCTGATGATCCATTGACGTGTGTGGCGCGCGGCGGTGGGCGTGCATTAGACATGATGCGCAACACCCGTAGTGAGCTATTATCAAGGGACTAAGCAATAAAACATATCTTCAAAAATGCACCGTTATTAGGTTTCAGGGTGTTCCTGTTCGCATTGTTTGCTTTGGTATTGATGGTGCTGGATATTCGTTCGGCATCGTTTCATGCGTTCCGAAATAAACTTTCAGTTGTTGTCTATCCTTTGCAGGAAGTGGTCAGCGCACCCATTAAGTTTGTTCATACGGCCACGACCAGTTGGTTTTCCCAGAAAGAAATATTACGCGATAATGCTGAGTTACGTGCGCATGCGATTTTATTGCAGTCGCAGTTGCAGAAATTGTTGGTGGTGGAGCATGAGAATAAACAGCTGCGTCAACTGTTAAGTTCAACCCGTCAAATCAGTGGAAAAGTTCGAATCGCGGAATTATTAGCGATTGATTTGAATCCTGCATTGCAGCAAGTTATCTTGAATCAGGGTCGACATGCTGGTGTGTACGGCGGTCAGCCGGTTATTGATGCCTATGGTGTGATGGGTCAGGTAGTAGAAGTCGGTTACATGACCAGCAAATTATTATTGTTGACGGATACGCATTCGGCAATTCCTGTCAAAGACAGTCGTAATGGTGTGCGTGGTATTGCCATCGGTCTTGGAACATTGGGGCAGTTATCCGTGATCAACGTTGCAGACACCAGTGATGTGCATCAAGGTGATGTGTTTGTCACATCAGGTTTGGGTTTGCATTATCCGATAGGGTATCCAGTCGGTAGTGTAACGCACGTGTCGCACCACACGGGGAATGAGTTTGTAGCGATAACGTTGTCACCTGCTGCACACTTAGATCAAACGCAGCATGTTTTATTGGTGTGGCCGAGTCAGTCTGTATACCAGAATGAAGTAAAGCGCTTATTGGCGAAAGGGTTGTCATCATGAGAGAACATTTGTGGCTTATATTTACCGTGATTTGTGCACTGCTGCTCACGATACTGCCATTGCCTGCCTGGATCGTTTGGGCGCGACCACAGTGGACTTTCTTGGTGGTGTTATTTTGGTGTGTGTCATCGCCAAATCAGTCGCGCATTGCGATGGCCTGGTTTGTGGGCTTTGTGATGGACCTTCTAACGGGTACGGTATTGGGGCAGCATGCTTTCATCTATAGTGTTATTGGTTATTTGGGTTTGAAATTTAGTCGCCGTTTGCGCCAGTTTCCATTGTTGCAGCAATCATTGCTGGTTTTTCTGGTGAGTATTGTTAATCTAGTATCTCAGTATATTATGATGACGTTGTACGGTGTGCGCCCGATTTCATGGATGTATTGGTTGCCTTGTATTACCAATGCCATCGTATGGCCATGGATGTGTATTCTGCTGCAAGAATTTGTTGAAAAGCTAGATCTATTTGCCTAGTGCCGATGGAGGGAAACGATAGTGAACAGGATTGTTCGATTTATTTTTCATCTGTTTGCTGTGATGGTGGTGGGTTATGCGGTTCTGCTTAATTTAGCGCGCGTTATTGTTCCACAGATGAACCACCAGATACCGTTCTATGAATCTTGGGTGGGTCAGGCCTTGCGTGAGCCGGTAAAAATTCATGATATCAAAGCTTATTGGAATGGTTTTGGCCCTGAAATACACTTTAACCAAGTTGTCGTTTACAAGAAAGAAAATCACAAGCCGTTGATCAAGATACAACACTTAGCGATGGGGGTTAACATTTGGTTGAGCCTGTTTGAGTGGCGTTTGGTGCCGTCAAAACTTAATATTATGGGTACACATATTGATGTTTATCAAAATGAACAGGGGCAGTTACAAATTACCGGCATGCCAAAGCTGGCGAACAATCAACATCGATATAAGGGTAAATTAACCGATTTGTTATTTTGGTTGTTAACAGAGGCGGATATTCGCGTAAACCATGTGGATTTGTCACTGCATCATGTCAACGGGATGGATTTGGAGTTACAGAATATCCAGATGCGTATTACCAACACGCTGACACAACACCATTTTTCAGTGGCGGCACGTCTGCACCAGCAGCAAGCGGCGAACATCAAGCTTATTGCTTACCTGCAGGGTGCCTCGCTACAAGATGATCATTTGCGTGCTAAAGTGTACCTTCGTTTGCAACATGTTGTGACATCTGCCGTTCAAGGTAATTTGCAAGCGTGGTTGCGCTTACAGCGTGAAAATCGGGGTTGGCGTATACATGCTGACTATGCTCGAGGTCAGCTACGACTTCCATCGTTGTATGATCATCCTCTTGTGTTTGATAGGGTTTCAGGTGACTTTAACTGGCGTTCGTTAGCGCAAGGCTGGAGTCTGGCCAGCCCATCATTTTATTGGACCGATGGTAATCTACAGCAGCGTGGGATGTTTAGATTGCTAAAACAAGCGCAACATCCTTTATCGTTGAACCTATTGAGTCGTTTTCAAATTAATGATGTTGCATCCATGCATCAGTACGTGCCGCAACATGAAATCAATCAGCAGTTGTCACAGTGGTTGCAAACGGCATTTGTTGCGGGCACGGTGCCCAATGGTGAATTTTTGTTGTCAGGTTCGCATGAACAGCTGTTTGCAAGGATAAAACAAGCCTCATTGAAGTTCGACCCAGATTGGCCAACGATTACAAATGGAGATGCGGTAATCAGTTTTCATGATAAGCATATGAGAATTGATTCTGATAGCGCCAAAATTTCGGGTATCCCATTGTCACACGTACAGGCGTGGATTCCAGATTTATTGCACGCTCGTTTGTTAATCGATGGTGAGGCAAAAGGCAATCTGTTGCAAGGGAGGCATTTTGTAGCGCAAACACCATTGAGTTTTGCTAATGATTTTAATCATGTTGATTTGGACGGACTCTTTCATTTACACCTGCACTTAAATGCATGTTTGTATTGCGATGCTATTACTGTACATACACAAGGTCTGTTGAGCCTTCAAGATGCGAGTCTTAGTTTTCCAAGATGGCATATTCCTTTGACGAAAGTAAATGGTACGATGTCGTTTGCCGATCAAAATTTAACATCAAATAATTTGCAAGGTTATATCTTTAACAGCCCTATGCACATACAGGTGTCGACAGATGTTGAGCCGTCCAATCAGTCTACTGTAGAAGTCTTATTGGCATCCCATTTAGGCAAGAATGAATTTTCACATATGATACCTTTGTTGAGTCCATACATCGAGGGCGGAAGTATTTTTCAGGTGTTGTTGCAATTACATGATGATGCTAATCCGTTAGGCAATAGTATTACTTTGGCGTCACACTTGAAGGGTATCGCATTGACGCATTTGCCAAAGAGTTTATTAAAAAAAGCATCTGAAGATGTGTTGTCACGCGTGAAAGTGAATTTTAAGAATCAACAGCCGATGTCGTTAGCGATTCATTACGGTAAGCGACTGTCGCTGTTGGCTAGGCTAAAGCATAATGGTTGGCAGATATCGGTAGCAAGTCATTTAATTGAGGGATCTTTGTTGATATCTCAGGACTTCTTGTCGAGTTGGCAGGCGCATTTGCAGCACTTATATATACCTCAATTAAAGCAAGTGGCCTCATCGAATTGGAGACAGCGTATCAAGCAATTGCCTTCTATGCGTGTGTCGATTGCAGATTTACACTATGGCGATACTGCATTAGGGAGTTTGTCATTTATTACAAAAAACCAAGCGCAGCAATTGTTGGTGAAGAAGTTACGTTTGCAGTTACCCAATCAATATGATGTAAACTTAACAGGTGATTGGCATTACGCAGAGCCCATGTCGACAGATGTGTCGGGTTGGATGATGAATGCCAATTTTGCAGGCTTGTTGCAGCAGTTGGGTTACCCGAAAATATTATCGGGTGGCAATGGTTACTTGAAAGGTGTATTGCACTGGCGTGGCGCGCCATGGCAAATCAATCCAAAGTCTTTGCAAGGTAAATTAGCTTGGCATCTAAAAGATGGCAATGTGCTGAAGATCAGTCAATCGACACGCGATGCATTAGGCTTTGCTAAACTGTTAAATGTCTTAAGTTTTCAATCGATCATGCAGAATGTATCAAACTCCGTGAATGATGAATCGAGCACGGGTTTTCCATTCTCGAGTTTTGAAGCAACGCTCACCCTGAGTGAGGGAGTGGCAAATTTGCAACAATTTATATTGGATGGGCCAGTGGCAGAGGTTTTGATTGGTGGGCGAGTGGGGTTATTGGATAAACATTATCATTTAACAATCACGGTTCGGCCTTATTTAACCTCGAGTGCGCCTGTGATTGCAGGTATACTGGGTGGACCTGTCGCTGCGGCGGTGGCGTGGGCAGCCAATAAAATCATTGAGCCTGCCGTTGGTAGAATGGTTGCCTATCATTATCAGTTAACAGGTGATTGGAAACATCCTAAGATAAAACAAGTGAAAGAGGTTAAACAAATAGCATGAGCAATATTATTAAAACGGTGTCTTCGCAATTATTAGATCAAAGTGGTGTGAATCAGCAGCAGCTCGAGTCTGCATTCGATAAGGCGTTAGGTGCGAGTGTCGATGCTGGGGATGTGTATTTACAATCTTCTTATGAGGACAGTTGGTTTTTGGAAGACGGTATTGTTAAGGGTGGTGACTACAGCGTTGATCGTGGTTTTGGTTTGCGTGTGATCAGTGGTGAGAAAGTGGGTTTTGCTTATGCTGATGATATTACTTTGCCCGCACTGAATGATGCGGCAAAGTCTGCGCGCAGTATTGTGCAAGGCGGTGGTAGTGGTGCGTTGCAGGTGCAAGGTGCAGCAGATGCCCCGATGCTTTATACGGCGGATAACCCGATTCATTCGTTGTCGGATCAAGATAAAGTAGCTTTGTTGAAGCAGATCGATCGGTTAGCGCGAAAACGCGATCCTCGTGTGAAGCAGGTGATGGTGCGTTTGTCGGGTTTTTATGATGTGATCATGGTGTTGCGAAGTGATGGCCATATGGCAGCCGATATTCGTCCATTAGTGCATTTATCTCTGAGTGTGATTGTCGAGCAAAATGGTCGACGCGAGCGCGGTTCTGCAGGCGGAGGTGGGCGTGAAAATTTTCAAATATACACGCCAGAGTTAGTAGAGCAGTATGTTGATAAGGCAGTGAATCAGGCGTTACAAAATCTAGAATCGGTTCCAGCACCAGCGGGCAGTATGCCGGTCGTGTTGGGTCCTGGTTGGCCGGGTGTGTTGTTGCACGAAGCGGTGGGCCATGGTTTGGAGGGTGATTTTAATCGTAAGGGCAGTTCGGCGTTTAGTGGTCGTATGGGTGAGCGTGTCGCATCATCGCTCTGCACGATTGTTGATGATGGTACGATTCCGGGAAGGCGTGGTTCGTTGACGGTGGATGATGAAGGTACGCCGTCACAGAATACGGTGTTGATCGAAAAAGGTATTCTAAAAAATTACATGCAAGATCGGCATAATGCACGCTTGATGGGGATGGAGCCAACGGGCAATGGTCGACGCGAGGCTTATAACTGTGCGCCGATGCCCAGGATGACCAATACCTACATGTTGCCGGGAGAGAGCGATCCAGAAGAAATTATCGCATCGGTTGAGCAGGGGATTTACGCGACCGATTTTGCCGGTGGGCAAGTGGATATTACCTCGGGTAAGTTTGTATTTAGTTTAAGTTCGGCGTTTTTGATTGAGAAGGGTAAGTTGACGCAACCGATCAAGGGGGCGACATTGATTGGAGATGGGCCGGAGGTGTTAACGCGCGTGTCGATGGTAGGGAATGATTTGCAGTTGGACAGTGGTATTGGCAATTGTGGTAAAGATGGGCAGTCGGTTGAGGTGGGCGTGGGGCAGCCCACGTTGAAAGTGGATAAGATCACCGTCGGCGGCAGTCAGTAGGTTGTTGTCGCTCCACACACTCCTGTCATTCTGTGCCAAGTGCGGAATCCACGTGAAAATGAAAATATTGACGCACTACTGATTTGGTAGTAGCCTTTATCCCTTAGAAAATGTGGTACGTGTATGGGTAAGGGGACAGGTTATGTCGTGTTTAGATAACAGTAAGTACAATTTAAGCGTTCGTTAAGCTATTCCCCAATGATACTGGATCACTGTGCGTATTAATTTTTATGAGGGTAAGTAAATGGCAGTTGTGACATTGGATATTACTGAAACTTTTCCTGTTAAAACAATGGGGCCGGTTTGCCTTATTCAATATGGTGAAAAAAGGATGATTGTGGGGATTGTTGGCAGAAAGGGTCATAAAAAGAAAGTTCAAATAGATGAGTGGCTCGAAAAAATTGCTGTAGAAGGTCATGGTAAACATCCTGTTTTTATCCATCATTGGGGGAAGGGCATAACGTATGTGCCGGGCCATGAGGAAAGGCAAAGACTTCTTGCTCAACGTTGGAATGATAGTAGATGTCGTCAGGAGAAAAGAGAGAAACAGATTGTTGTGAGCAATGATGTTGATGCCAGAAGAGCAGAAGCAGCTGCACAGAAAGAAGAGCTTGAAAAGATTCGTAAAGAACTTAGCGGTAAAGCCTTGCGTTTTCCTAGTTTAATGCGCCGGCTTAGAGATAAATATGAGAAAGGTATATTAGATATGGAACTATTTGCTGAGGTATGTCAATTAAAGCAGGAAATCGATGCTCTTAGGGCGGAGTTTCTTAATTCTGCTTTTGCTTCAGAGAAACGTGACTCGGTAGTAACTTTTGGAGGCGTGGGTATTCCTGAGGAAGGTAGCTATTCTTTTCTTGACCGCTATGATGATTGGGTTCCGGTTTTTGTCACAATAAGTCAAAGTTATAAGCCTGAAGAAGATGCTGCTGCTTCCGCTGCACCCGCTGGTTCCGCTGCACCCGCTGGTTCCGCTGCACCCGCTGCTCAGCCTGCAAGTCAGCTACTGCCCTCTTTTTTTGAACGGCCAAATTCAGCTCCAGAAGCAGATAATGCAAATGCAAATGCAAATGCAAATGCTGCTGATACTGATGATGATACAGATACTGATGATGCTGTAGAAGTAAAGGTTGAAAATATTTGCCGTTTCTGAAAAATAGCCTTCAAGTCGGATTAATCAATTATGCTGGCTAATTGCTTAACTTATACAATTCCAATACCCTGGCCAAGTCAGGACATGACGGATGTGTAATTAAGCACGGCGGTATTACAACATCCCGGTTGACAGCGGTTCTCGTTAATTGATATAACAGTCCTTTCCATCCAGATATGGGTGGCCATGAAACACTAAAAATACTAAAAGGGATGTCAGTAACCATGAATAAACAAGAACTCATAGAAATTCTATCTTCAGAAGGCGATATCAGTAAAGCAAGCGCAGAGCGTGCATTTAATGCAATGATTGATGCAGTTGAAGCTGGTTTGAAGTCAGGTGATAAAATTGTGATCTCAGGATTTGGCCACTTTGAAACCGGTCAACGCGCCGCTCGTGAAGGCCGTAATCCACAAACGGGTGAGACAATTCAGATCAAAGCATCCACTGTGGTTAAATTTAAACCAGCAAAGAAATTAAAAGAAGCCGTTAACCAATAGGCCGGTTGATTATTTATGTAGGATGGTTTATCGTTTGCCACCAGCTTTCGGGTGCTTAGCTCAGTTGGGAGAGCATCGCCCTTACAAGGCGAGGGTCGTAGGTTCAAGCCCTACAGCACCCACCAAGTTCCAGTGTACCAAAAGTTCCTGTGCGGAGTGGTAGTTCAGCTGGTTAGAATACCGGCCTGTCACGCCGGGGGTCGCGGGTTCGAGTCCCGTCCACTCCGCCATTTCTATATCCTGTAAAACCGAGAGGGTATTATCATGTTGCAATTGCTCAATAAGCTCATCACAAAATGGGTGATCATCGTGGTGGTCAGCATCATTGCTATCGCTTTTATGTTCTGGGGAATACAGTTTTACATCCAGGGTGAGACAGGTGCGCAAGCGCCCGTTGCTAAAGTCGATGGCATCAAGATCACACAGAAAGACCTGGATAATGTTTTCCAATCGTTTCAGCGTCGCGTGCAGCAACAACAAGGTGGCGTACCCTTAACGGAACAACAAAATACGCAGTTGAAAAAATATGCCTTACAAAATCTTATCCAACAGGTGGCCTTGAGTCACGCCGCAAGTCAGACAGGCTTGTATGTAGGTTTGGATCAAGCGCAACAAATTATCATGTCAGATCCGGGGTTTCAGACTCAAGGGCAGTTTGACCCACAGCGTTTGCAGCAATTGGTTTATGCCAACGGTTTAACGATGGATCAGTTTTACAGCCAATTTCAACAAAATCTTGTGACGCAACAAATGCAGTCGGGCATTCAGAACAGCGCCATTATTTTACCGAATGAACTGCAACAGGCTTATGCCTTGGTCAAACAGAAAAGAGACTTCGGTTATTTAATCTTGCCAAAAGCGCATTACAAAAACAAAGTCAACGTCACGCTACAAAGCATTACGGATTATTACCAGCAGAATAAAGCACAATTTCAAACCCCTGAAAAAATCAGTATCGATTACATTGTGCTGTCACCGCAGGAAATAGGGCAGCATATCAATGTGACACAGCAACAGTTACAGGATTACTATCAGACGAATCAAGTGAATTACACCGTTCCAAAGCGTTGGCAGATTCAGAAGATTGCGCTCGCCAATCAGCAGCAGGTTCAGTGGGTACAAAAACAACTGCAACAAGGCAAGACATTTAGCAATGTTGCGAAAGCTGCGGCAAAACGTTTTGGTGTGCCGCCGTCATCGCCACAATGGCTAAGCCAGGCGATGGTGTCGCAGCAATTGGCAGACTTTTTATCCGATTTATCTGTAAAACAAGTATCGGCACCGTTTCGTACCAGCAGTGGTTTTGCCATTGTGAAGTTGCTAGACGTGCAGGCAGCAAAGGTGAGACCGTTTGCAACGATCAAGGATCGTTTGCGTAAGACATTAGTGCAACAGAAGCTCGATCAATTGTTATCTGAGAAAAACGAACAATTATCAAACTTAACTTATACCAATCCCAACACGCTGGCGCCAGCTGCAAAGGCATTGAATGTGCCGGTTCGCCATTCACTCTTATTTGAGCGTAGTGCAAAACTTTCAGGCGTGTTGGCAGACCCCAAAGTGGTTGCGGCAGCATTCAGTGAGGATGTGCTCACGCAAGGTGTGAACAGCAATCCTATCTCGTTAAAAGATGGAAGTTTAATGGTGTTAAGAGTGGCAAAACGTGTTCCCAGTAAGTTATTGCCGCTGGCATCGGTGCAAACCAAAATTAAAACCCAATTACAAGATCAGTACGCGGATCGAATGGCGGGTTTGGATGCCTATAAGGTGCAAACTGCCTTGCAGAAAAAAAATTCAGGACCTGCGTTGGCAAAACAGTTTGATACACAGTGGCATCAGGTGAGTAACGTTGCGCGTGATAATAAAACCATAGATGCACAATTAGTGCAGAGCGCATTTGCAACACAACCACAAGGTACCAACAGCATTCAATTAAAGAATGGTAATTATGCAGTGCTATATGTGAATACCCTAGTCAGTGCATCGTTTGCAGCTGCGTCTGCAAAACAACGCGCACTTTTGCAACAGCGTTTACAAAATTTGTGGGGGCAATTAGCGTATCAAATTTATGTTAAGAGTGTTATGAACAACGCAAAAATAAAAATATTAAACAAATCTCTCATAATGAAATAATAATTTATAATTTCACCTTAAGATAATATTAATTTAATTTCTTCGTGGTCTTCATCATCCCGCTTCGGTATGATACGAAAATTATAATGATTGAATCATGCAATAAACTTTTTATCACAATTAATTTTATAAAGGAGTGAATGATTATGCCTGCAGGAACCCCCGCTGGAGATGGCGAAGCCTTGAGTCCCGTGAAACGATTAGCAAGAGAAAGAGCTGCCAAAGTAGCAGCCGCCGCAGCTGGTGATCCCCCGCCAATGGATGGAGGGAATGCCTTAGCAGCCGATAGAGCTGGTGATTCGCCACCACCTTTGAAGGCAGGTTCACCAGCATCAATTGCTGGAGGGCGTGCTTTGGCAGCCGATGGAGATGCAGCAACTGCCCCTGCCCCTGAAGAAGGGCAAAACCCTTATCTTGGGGATACAATGTTTACTTTAGATGTCCTTAACACATTTAAAACCGAGGGATTAGCGGGTTATATTGATACTCATAGAGCAACACTTATTGATGGAAAACAAAGAGGCCTTGGACTTTATGATTCTGTTAAAACGGAAGCAGACAGATTTAGAAACTCAGCAGCCAGTATTGCATTAGCACAAACGTGTTTTGTTTTATTGTTAAAAGATTACCAAGCGCTGTGTTATTTTAGTTACTGGCGTTGGCGTCCTTCGAATAGCGAGAAAAAGGCAAGAGATGAGATGGCAGCTGCAATAAGAATTGCTGGGAAAGTAATGCCTGCCGCAACCGCTATTGCGGCCAGTGTCTGTCAGAGAGACAAAGACAGTAAATTTGTTTATGATCTTTTGAGAAAGAATGAATTCTTCAAAGGTGATGACAACTTTGATACAGACGCACTTATTCCAAAAAATGATAGCCACCGTCGACGATTGCGCAAACACCTGATGCTGTTGTTATTCCATTATAACGATCTTGCCGAAAAACAAATCGAAGGATTGTTTTTGAGAACAGTGGGTCAATTGATGTGTCAGCTCACGGATGATGATGGTGCGTTAAGAACATACCTTGAAGCTGAAGATCTAAAACAAAAGTTAATTAATCAAAAATTTGAGGGTTTGTCTGATCCACAGATACATAAACTTAATCAATATAAATTACCTGGTATGGCTGTGGAAGAACAATGCTATCGAACATCGTTAATAGCCGGTGTACTGAAGCTTAAATTCGCTCAAGACACTATCTCTGGCATGGGGGGGAATGCTGCTCTGCAGTTAGATGGCGATGAAAGAACGTTACTTACGGATGCGTATGATGCGATGGCAGAAGAGATTGCCCTCACTCAAAAGATGACTGCCGGAGACGGTATGGGCACGCTGAGGATGGCAGGTATCGATAGAGATGCGATCGATGAGGTTGGCGATCCCAAGACACTCGAAGTTTGGATATCACCACTTGAGACAGGAGCCATTGAGACCCTAGTGGGGAAGAAAAAAGGAGCAGCATCAGACCTGGCAGCGGCAGCCAGCGCTCCTAGAAGAAGAAACTGGAGTGCCAGTGGCATGCGACAGTTCGTTGCAAGAAAATTGACCTGGTTAAAGAGCTTGAGGCCAGGTAAAGCTGCGGCGTCATCGAATCCATATTATGAAGATGATTCTGGTGATGATGATGCTGGTCCTGTAGATCTTGATGCGCTAGGAGCCGGGGGCGCAGCAGCAGCTGCTGGTGACCCACCACCTCCGGGTGCAACGACTGGTGGGGGCAGAAGAGAAAGAGCGTTTGTTAAAAAGAAGGAATCTCCAAGACATGGAAGAAAAGATTCTTTAGTTGAAGTGCCTCTTTCGCCTGTTGCAGCAGCAGTACCAGAAGAAATGACACCAGGGGCAACGGGAACAGGTGTTATAGACAAGATGGCAGGGAAGTCTGAAGAACCATATGCGCCTGGAGCAGCATTAGATGCCGATCGAGTAGACGCTTCGCCAGACAGTAGTGATGCAGAAGGCGATGATGCAGGTGCAGGCAAGGGTGCAGCAGCTGGAGGTTCTGAGGACTATGTGGTCCGCACCGAGGGTGACGATCAAGGCGCTGGAGTAAATCCAACTTATGATCAACATCCCGGCGATGATGCTGGTGCATCAGCAGTGCAAGATCCAGGCGCAATAATGGTTGGACGCACAGCCTCTGGAGCAGCAGATAGTAGTGTGGTTGTCGATGGAGAAATTTATGTGGATGCCGTTGCTGAAACTACAGCCGAAGATGCAGACGATGAAGCAGTAGCTGCGGATGATGCGGTGCCACACCATCTGGCTTCGCTTCCAGCACCGCCAGCAGATCTGACAAAAACATTAAAACGGGGTGAGGGTATGGAGCCAGCAGTGGTATCACTCCCCCCTGATGCACCATTAGAGGATGCTTTGGCTGCAGCTCCTGCAGCCGAACCTGCGGGGAGATCGAGACCGTCAAAGCCAGGGCCAGCTGTAACGCCACGCAGAAAAGGGTCGGCGGCTGCTAGCGCTTCGGGTGCTGGAACTAGTCCTGTAAGAGCACTGCGTGAAAGTAGAGAGGCGGCAGCTAGAGCGAAGGGGGCGGCTGGAGCAGCTGATGCTCCAGGGCAACCGCCTGCAACGCCACCGGGACGTGTAACAGGAACATTTTTTGCTGGTTTAGGTCAGCAGCTTGGTGATCGTCAACGCAGAGAAGCGGAACTGAAGAAAGCAGCAGAAGCGGGAACACCAGCGGGCACAGTGCCAGCACCTGGTCCTAGTCCTAGTGGCGATTCAGTTGTATAACATCGTTCTCTAGAGAAGCGAGTGACAACCCCGGCAACTGCTGGGGTTGTTTGCGTATAGCCCAATCTGTATAGTCTTTCGACTATGTTACAATGCGTTACAAAAAAGCAGTGTGAATTGCTAAAAATTTATTTAGTCGGGTCTTTCTTTCTTTTGCAGCTATGCTAACATTCCTGAACTACTTTTCATGAATGCTAAGTGTTTATTTATGAAAATATTTCCTGTCTTGTCTGTGCGGGAAATCTTGCTGTGATATTGTAGGAAATATGATATATTTTTACCCAGATTTCTCTAAGTTTGTATTTTTTTAAAGCCTAAAAAATGCACTAACTGTATGATTTAAAAGCAAAAAACTTATACAGACTTATATCGAGTCAAAAAAAAACTATTTTTTTATATTTTTGCTTAGTTGAGTGGGTGAAGTGTTATGTTATCGTAATAGTCCCTGTAATAAGGGAATATGAGTGTAGGGATAGCACTCAACAAGGAAGTTGGATTATAGAAATATAATCGGGACAAGGAAGTCCAAGACATCTCTACAGCTCTAAACCTCTTAGCCTACGGTGTTAGGGCTTCGGGTGTAGGTAGTCTAAGGTCTGTTAGCAAGGATGCTAAATGAGGGGCAGGGATGCCCCCGTCAGACCCTCTCTCTGAATATTAAGCCCCCGTTCTAATCTTTCCATCTACGAGTCATTTTGAATGATAATGCTCGCTACACTGCTCATGTACTGTCGCGTACACTGCGCTGCTCGCTCACATTATCATTCAAACTGCCTGCGTAGCTGAAAAGCAGGCCTCGATGATACTGTTGCTTTCGACATACTTTCGTTCAAAAAACTAAATTACATAAACCTTTCCTTAAGAAAAGATTAAATGTTTTAAAAATCAAATCGCAAAAAAGTACTTAAAAAATAGGCTCAAACTGAATTGTATTTTTCTTATTCTGTTAAGTGAAAAAGATTGAATACTCACCAACTCATTTTGTAACTTTTCATTGATAAGCCATAAGCATTGGACTAAAATCAGATTTAATGATGGCTGATTTATATACAACCAGCTGCGGATAGTAACGATAAAAGTTTTCACAAGAAAGTCATTAACATGAGAGGAACGAAACCATGCCACGACCACCTAGACCCGATCACAAAATAGGCCAACCCAATGGACACGCGGATGCAGCAGCTGGCGGTGGAGTGCCTCCAGAGGCAGACGATCCAACAACCTATGCAGTTGTTGCTTCTGTACCCGGACAAGGAGGGCGGGTAGTACTGAGTACCGATGGAGCAGGAGTTGCTGGCCCTGGTGAAACAAAAACAGATCCGACGCTTCCTCGCAGGGGTGCAGCAGCACTAGCAGCACCTGCAGCACCAGCTCCCGACGGAGGGGCAGCTGGTGATGAGGAGCTACAATATATGGCCCTATTTGGAGATGATGCTGGTGAGGCTGTTGTTGATGATGAGGCTGATGTCTACGGTGGAGAGTTATCTCCTGAGCAAATTGATGCAATAACCAGAAGGCTAGCCGCAGAACAAGCAGCTGCAGCGCCTGCATACGAAGCAATTAATGATGACCCTGAAGTATTTAGGAAAAAAAGAGAGGAAGAAGCTGCTGCAAACGCGGCGGCTGCACAATTTGCTGCTGCAAAAGACGGTGGTAAGAAGAAAAAAGCTGGTAAGAAGAAGGATGGTGCTGGGGGTGGTGCAAAAAAAGCTGGTAAGAAAAAGGATGCTGCTGCTGGTGGTGGTGCAAAAAAAGCTGGTAAGAAAAAGGATGCTGCTGCTGGTGGTGGTGCAAAAAAAGCTGGTGGTAGAAAAGGTGGTAAGAAGAGTGTTGTTGTAAATCATGTGTCGCGCGGAGCGCCAGCAGACCCTCCGCCAGCAGTTGTCTATGCTCAAAGCCCTCCAGTCGGCACGGCTCCTAAAGGCGTGAAACTAGGGGTAGAAAGATTTTACGAAGGTGATAAATATGCTGGTGCTCCTACAATAAAAAGGCCTGCCGGTGATGAAAATCACGATCAACCTGCCGCTGATGGAAGTCACGATCAACCTGATGGTGATACCGGGTCCGGAAGTTCAGAGGCCTCCTCTGCTCGGTCTGCCGGTGGTGGCGGATTTGGTTTTGGAGATGATCAACCACCTCCACCTGAATTTGCTGGTTTCGGAGGTCCAGGTGACGCGCGAGATGTTTTACTTGTCGATAATGCAGCTTTTATGGCGCCTGAACACGAGCCTATCAATAACGACGCAATCCTTACAAAACTAAATGAGCATTTCTTTAAGACGCGCGATGTAGAGATGGAGATAGAGGCAGTTATCGATGCGATTAGAGCAGCAGTTAATGATCCTAGCGTTACACCACTACCTGCTGCAGAAGGACCGTGCCCCTACCCAGAGGTGCTGCACAAAGCGGTTTTAGATTTATCTGCTCTTGAAGGAATTGGTGATGATGCATTATTAATTGCTGGTAGAATCTTGGGATTAATTCTTTTTGATAAAGCTTGTGAAGGTAGGGCAGCCCCAGATTTTCTCGAGGGTTTCTATAATACAACACGAACAGAACTTTTTGGGAAGTTCTTTAAAGATCTACCATTCCCAAAGGCTGAAGATATAAAGCCAAAGCTTCCAGACTATTCTGTGGCAATGGAAGATGGGCCCGCGCATTTTTCCCCTGCGGAATATTCAATGGCAGGAGCATTTGCACAATATGCGATGGCAATGCAAGGAGCGTGTGGTATTTCCGATGTGTCCTATGACACAGCTGCAGCAGGTCCTGGTGTCGTGTACGATAATCCTGGTGCAGCTGCTCCAGCTCCGGCAGCACCAGAAGTTACTGTTAGAGTGACGGCTCCTACTGCTCAAGAAATATTAGAGGAAATGGCAGCGGCTTGTCTTGCGAAGCGCGCATCAGTTTTTCAAAAGCATTTTGGTGTTATCAAGCAAAAAAATCGTTTGAATAAGAATGTCATGGATACAGATTGTGTGGTGGCGTTAAGTACGTTTAATGCGATGAGAGAAGCAGCTGTTGCAGTACTGTCGAGTCATTATGCTGCTGCGAATGCAAAAGAAGCTGATTATGCAAGAGCACCGGAAGCACCACCGAGAGTGCAGCCCAATAATAGATATGGATTAACCAACGCGGCGTTTACTCAGTTTGCACAGGATATTTTAGCGTTCTACGATATTATTAAACGATGTTATCCTAAATACAAAGATGACTTTATTGCTGAACATTTATTGCTGCCATTTGCAGTTTCAATGATAAAGTATTATTTGGGTAAAGATGATGTTGTTAATGGTGCCGGTGATATTCCAACGAAAGTGTTATTAATGTCTAAGTTGCATCAAGATACAATACCGGGAGGGGGCGTCAATGAGGTGACGTCGTTTCGACTAGGATTCTTTAAGCAAGATGAAGGTAAGAAGTATGTTTGTTTGCGAGACGATGTGTATTTGGTGCGTCAGCCAACAAAATCCGTAGAGGAAATGCTTGGCCCTACTTATCAGGTTGCTGCAGATTTTACCCTAGATGATGCCCGGGATCATGCTTATAATACGCTTACAGAGTATCCAATGATGGATGGGTTTGATTGTGTTGCGGAAGCGCCTCTTAATGCGTCGGGCCAAACGCCACAATGGTTAGGTGAATTTAAGGAGGTTAAAGGTGGCGGTGGCTATGAAGTGCCTGCGGCACTTGCTCCGCCTTATAAGCCGCCTAAGGGTGAACTATTAGAAGATATTAAGCTGTTATTATTGGCTCAGAAGCCTACGTCATCGTCAGCGATAAGTATGTTGGCGTTGTGTTGTTGTTGCGAATCGTTTATGAATCATTGGAATAATCCAAATGACAAAGAGCGCAGAGAATTCAGGAAGAAGGTTGTTGTAGGCCTTATCATGATAGCAGTTGCTGCTGCAGTAGTGGGTACGGTAGTTGCTATGAACAGTGGTAGTGGCAGCAGTGGTGATGGTGCTACGGCAGGACCTGGTGGTACAGGTGGTGGTTCGCCAACCCAGCCTGTGGTGGGACAGACACAAGCGCCGACCAGTGTTCCGACGCGTGTGCCAACGACGCATGCACCAACGACAGTTCCGACGGCGGCACCAACATCCGTGCCAACGAGTGTACCAACACAGGCACCGACAGCGATGCCAACACGCATGCCAACGGCAAGGCCAACGTTGCCACCGACACGTCCGGGAGAAACATTTGCGCCAACGACGTTATCGCCGACAGCAGCGCCAACGCGTCTACCGACACATGCACCGACGCGTGTTCCGACAACGGTAGGGCCTACAGATATGCCAACGGATGCACCGACGAGTATTCCGACGTATGCACCGACTGTTGCGCCAACGGCGGCGCCGACGGCGCAACCAACGGCGAGACCGACGTTCTTCCCAACGGCCGGGCCCAGCAATGCACCGACGCATGCACCGACGGCAGCACCGACAGCAAGACCTACGTTTTTCCCGACGGCAAGACCGACAAATATTCCAACGACGGCATCACCATCGTTGTTCCCAACGACAGCACCGCCGTCTACGGCTGCACCGACTAATAGTGCGCCGCAGAGTTGTAGCGATTGTAATGATTTAACGGGGCAGGCTCAGTCACAGTGTCGTCTGCAATGGTGCTAATTTATTTACTTTAGCTAAATCTTACGTTTAGTCCCAGCGTAAACAGGTTGCTGCTGGGATAGTACTTAAATTCTGTTGAGCCGCTGGTATTTTTAATGTCGTTATAAGTGGCGTAGTCGTATTCGCCGACGATGCTGGTATTTTTGCAGATCGCGGTCTCAAAGCCGACACCGGTCTCGAAACCATTCTCGGTTTCCTTAAAGTTAGGCCCGACATTACCGCCGGCAGCTACACCGCCGTTTTTCTCAAACTTAGCCGCGATCCAACCAAGGCGCATAAACACCACGCTGGATGCATTAAAATTGTAACCGGGCAAGAAACTTAAGCCGTAATTATATTTCTCGCGGATTTGATAGTTTCGGGCGACAGTTTGATGTTGAAAGTCAAATACCGCACTGCTTAAATTATAAAAGCCTTCGAGTGCATAGTAAAAATGTTGATAGAGGATACGGCTGTATCCCAGCGCCACGCCACCCGAATACCCATCAGCTAAATGCGGCCAACTTTCATCATCATCAGTGTCCAGCACATGTTGTTTAACTTGAGTCATATCACGGCTGGCGCGCAGACCAATATAGATGTTCTTTGACAGTAAATCATAATGAGGTTGATGATAGGGTGTCTTATGCATTTGGTACAATAAGCCAATAGTATAATCATCACTAGTTGGGGTGTAGTAAGAATTATTAGTGGCTGCTGAGTTTGTGTTCGAAATGGTGCCATACCCGGAGTGACGGTATTGTAGGCGTAAACCAACATGATCCGATAAATAGGTTAGGAAACCAAAACCGGCATCATAACCATTATCAGCATTATTAAAGTCATTACCAAAATCTGCATTTATATTGCTATCAGCTACTCTCTTAAACTTAGAGATTACCCAGCCGCCTAAGGCATAAAGACTATCATTATTATTAAGTCGCATACCGGGCATCAGATTAATACCGCCAGTATATTGTTTGCGATAGGTGTAATAGGTTGCATTTCCGCCATCCGATGGATTGCTATAGGTGAACATACTGCTGTTCCAATCGAAGAAACCTTCGGTATTGAGGTAGAATTTAGGGCTTAAGTTCCACTGATAACCGGCAAACACACCACCGAGCCAGCCTTGCAACGACTCACCATTAAAGACACGAATTACTGCGTCAGCTGCGACGCTTGTTTCACGGAACTTCATATCCGTTGCATCGCGGCCGCCTTCGGCACCGACATAGAAGCTGCCTTTTGAAGAATAATTATTTGCTGGATAACGATCCGGCCCACCGGCAATCGCGGGGCTGCTCATCGCAAGTGTTATACCAATAGCAGAAAGTGCCAAAAGAGATCGTTTGGTTAAAGCGTTTTTCATGAGAGTGCCTCCATGCCTTTATTAAGTGTTCCCATTAAACAATAACAACAATACTACCACGCAAGTACCTAAAATCAAAAATTATTGGCAGAAAATGCAATATATTGTATATTACGTATCATCATTTGCCAAAATACTCATACAAAAGCTCATGCATTAAATCATCATCGCCGTAAGCCTGTTCTAAATCCTCCAGTGGAATTTTTTGCAGGATGCCCCAGGTATATTGAATCCACAACTGCGTGTCTTTATCAGATTGCCCCGAATGATGCCGCTCTAAAAAAACATAAAACGCTTTCGTCAATGTTTCAATCGAATAAGTTTCACCCTCATCAAATACCAACGCTAAAAAATCATTCGTCAGCTCTACATCTTTATTCATTTTTCATCTCCTCCATAAATAATCCAATCATCAAGAAACCGATTGGTTTTGCCAAACAACTGATACAATCCACCCATACCATAACGCTGCTTATAGCGAATTAAATATTCATAGCCATAAATATCTTGGTTCCAATTAGGTTTTGGGAGATTGATTTCTTCAATCTCACCCACCGGTATTTTTAGAATAATCTCAGGCAGATCTTTAATCTGCGTTAACGATTTATAGCTGGGGGGCGATATTTCATTCATAATATGATCGACATCAAGCGCGAAATAGACATGATTGCCACCCGATTTGTCGGTAATCTTGCCTGATTTTTTATAGTGACGATACAAATTACGACTGATGCCGCGGTAGACGTATTTTATTTTTTTTAAATCGTGTTGCACGCTCTGCATATAATGATTTTGTGTGCGTAAGTCAATAATGCTGCGGCGCACCGTACGAATATGGTGCTCTGTTTGTGACATGCGCTCTGCCCAAGCATGAAAACGTTCGATGGCGCTTGCACATTCAGCTGCATTTTTTGATGCATCAACACTAACACTCTCACCACCCGTAATAATGGCCAGTAAAATTTGCACAGACGCGCTGCCAGACATGTGCGCCAAATCTTGATTGGATGCCACTTGAAAATAACGCCTGACAAAATCCAATAACATCTTGCGTGTGGCGGCGTCAGAACACAGCGTCAAAAGGATGCGAATCGCCTTCTCACGTGTCCGCCAATAATGTGAAATTCTCTGACAATAACACTGCAATTGATCTCGCAGAGGCTGTAATCGACCTTGTTCAATGGAGCTTAGAATATCCTGTGCTAGAGTATTTTCATCTTGTTGCAGTGTTACCCATGTGTGTATGATGGATTCTGTGTTTGATTTAATTGTCGAAAAGACACCGCTCCAATATGCGCGTGTTAACATCCATTGTTGGCCAACCAGGCTATGTTGCTTCAAAAGATGATTTTGTTTTTTGAAACGCTTGCGATCACGTTGGATAATTTTGTCGAGAACATTTTTGAATTGTTGTCGCTGTTGATTTAAATGCTCTGCTAAAAAATGTTTATTATCAAGCTGGCTATCTGCGATAGTTTTGGCATAAATAATTCGAACAGGTCCTGCAGCAATATCATCGTGTTGTGCAAAACCATCATGGTTGAGGCGCCCGCTACGTTTGCTTCCATCACTAAAGTGAATGCTGTAAGGAGCATGGGCTATAGGACTTCGTATTCCTTCGGTGTTTTCATCGATGTATTGATGTGAAACCCAGCTTTTTTTCAGCATCTCTTCTTTTTCAAATGACACACGATGGTGTGGCTTGAAATTGTTATCGATCCGCTGCAAACAATAATCCGTTAGTTGGATATGAGGGAGTGGCGCAATACTGTCGGTGTGATGAATTAATGTGGCGTGATGTTTATCGCTGAAATAATTTTTGTCGATACGAAAAATTAATAAGTCCTTAGGATTGATCTGTGTGATCAATTCAGGGATAACAGGAAATATAGGTTCAAATTGGTGTATTACCCACTCAGGCTTTAAGTGGAGGTGTGGTTGTTTACGCAATGCTGATTCAACATGCGCAGGCATCGATTCGTTTGTAGTCCAGTATTTCATGCTAAAAGAAGATTAGCGTTATCACGTGTCGTTAGAAATACCGGGTTTTAGTCATCGCTCTTGATTGTTTTCAGGGTCCAGGAGGTGCAGAAACTACTTTAAAAACACTCATCAAAACAACTAGGGTTCTGTGTAAGAAATTGAGGTTATTAATGGAGTAGTTTGGTATTAAACATTAACACCAGATTAAATTATGCTGTTTTTGTGGAATAATTTGACGCTTATATTGAGAGCTGATAAAAGACGCAGGATACATGAATAACCTGAGGAAACGTTATGCCGGCGAAATCTGAGATAGCTTCTATACACTACGATCTTATTACTCCCATGATCTATGTCTATGGCGAGAGTGTGAGTGACGCGGCTATTGTGTTATGTCAATCAGTAGCGGAAGGCTCTGAGGTCTGTTGGGTTGCTTTTGCTGTCAATGAAAATGAGCTCAATGCTGCGTTGAATCATTTGAAGGTGTTCTTTGAGCGTGTTGAAGATTCTGAGAATTTTGTCGTTTCAGTGTGTCAATTAAAAGATGCTTCATCACTTGATTATTGTCGTGAGAATCTTAACGAAGTGTATCCGTTTGTGAAGAGATCTATTGCAGGTTGTGAAAGAAAGCCTGATGAGTATGGGCATAATAGTGTTACAACCCACCTACCTTCTTATAAGCGGGAAAAGAAAAATCATAGATTCCCAGATCCTTTCCAGTTGGGTGACAATCCTTATGTGCGTGTTTATCTTACTGAGAGCGGGCTCACAAAAATGAGACACGATGCGGCACTTAAGCGCCCACTGAAGTCTGGAGATGAAGCGGTAGATACACTCGCTAGAGAGCTTGAGTTCAACGCTACGGGTAAAAATGCTACTCCACTAACACAGCGTAAGAGTAATGTTGAAGCACTTTTTTATAGAATCATCGAAGATGAGAGCCAGTCTATACAGCTAAGAGCAGAACTTGCTGAGGCGATAGAGGCAGATCTCAAGGCTTCATTAAACCCGACATTACACTCTAAATTAAATCAAATCACTCTAAGACGCTGGGGTTTATATAGAGGCCAGCACAAATCAACCACAACTTATCAACACATGATGGCTGCTATTACTGCTTGTAAGCGCGAACGATTTAATGTCGAAAGTATCAAAGAGATTACGGATAGTGAGGGGCTTGCAACAAAGGTGATTGAGATTCTGCAGGGATATTTTAACTTACCTGAAGGTTCTTATAGTCTTAAAGAGAAAAAGGACAGAGCGTTATCGTGCTTGAAAACAATAGTGGCGCAACACCCAACACTCAGCGAAGATTCAACGGCATTACATACTATATATCTAGCACTTCAGGCTGCAGAGACTGATTCTCAGGCTGAATTAGCGGGTGTGACGAGACATCGTGGATTTTTTAGACCGGCGGCTCATGGGAAAACGGATACTTATGAGGCAATGATTCGATTACTTAGAACCAAAATTGTCTATAATGAAGCGCGTAAGGCAGCTGAATCTGCTAAAGCATCTGGCAGAGAGCCCTATTCGATTCCCGATGGATTTGAAGCGTCTGGTGTGTTTCGAGATATTAGTTCGTACCCTGGCCATATAGCTTCTGCGCTAGTGTCCTATATGACATTAGGCGATGAAGAAGCTCCAACAGCTGATGGCCTGCTAGCAACGGTAGCGCATACTGTAGCAGGATTGCCGGACAATATTCGTCGCGCTGCCCGCAGATAATCTCGGCTATTCGCTTGAAACCTAAGGCTCGATAAGCCACACTTATAGTTTGTCTAGGAGGGACAGCATGCGCACCCAAAAAGTGATTGGCTTATTAATCCTAATATTAACACTTACCTATGGTATATCAGCCACGGCTAAAGAAGTGGCGCTGACGATTGATGATTTACCGTATGTGGGCAATGCGCGTGATAACCCAGGCAAGTTGCGCCGACAGAATAAACGCTTCCTTAAAATATTAAACACTTTGCAGGCAGAAGACGTGCCAGCGGCAGGCTTTGTGGTGCCGGGCAGCATCGATCATGGGCAATGGGAATTGCTGGAGAAATTTAAGCAGGCAGGTAACATCATCGCCAATCATAGCTTTAGTCATCAAAGTCTTAACCGAATTTCTGCAGATCAATTTATCGAAGATATCAAAAAAGCCGATGAGGTTATTGCACCATTGATGTCAACGCCTAAGTATTTTCGCTACCCCTTCCTTGCGACGGGTCGAAATTGCGCCACCTATTTAAAGGTGAAGCGGTATCTCGAAAATAATGGTTATGTGATTGTGCCAGTGACCATAGACACCAAAGACTTTAAATTGAATCATCGCTTTCATCAGGTGCCATGGCGCCAACGTCGTGCGAATCTAGGATATTTCCGACACGAGTACCTCAATAAAATCAATCACAGTATTCATCAAGCAGAACGCAAGACACAAAAACGTGAGGGCAGACCGGTGAGGCAGATCGTGTTAATTCACATGAATACGTTGAATGCCTATTTCTTAAAAGATATGATTCAGCTATTTCGCGAACAAGGCTATCGTTTTGTAAGCCTGCCACGCGTGATGGAAGACCCTTACTACGAACATTTTAATTCGCGTTGTAACTGAGGTGGTAGTTGTTTAAAAGCTTCTGGCCTGCTTAATAGGCAGCCTTCATGATGTATTAAGGCTTTTATGGATAATGTTTTCAAACTGACAAAACCTTCAGGTGCAACATAATCATATTTGAGACGAAGTGCATTGAGCTCACAATACAGATGGCTTGGCATGCCACGTTTCTCAGCAATCGGTAAAAAGATGCGAACCAATTTAATCATGCGTATCACCATCGGGGAGGAGGTGCCTGATTTTTTTTTAAATTGTAGCACTCTTTTAAGAACGGTTTTCATGTTTTCTTGTGCAGCAATAAACTCGTGTTTGTAAAGATGGTGAATGGCGCGCATGACTTGCATGCCTGGGCTGAGACATATAGATGCGCCATAAGCGCCTGAATAGACTGCACCATAAAGTTGTTCAAAGAAGAATTTATTGCCAAAGATTTTTCTAGCCAGAATTTCTTGCGCCCAGAAATCATTTTTACTTATCTTTTGTGTCTGCAATACAAAAGGTGTGATTGCGTCAGATAACAATTGCATACTTAAAAAAGTACATCGAGTGTCATCATAGGTAAGATGAATGAGCAGGTATAGATCATCAGAAGATTTTTTTGTAATAGCACGCTTTATTAGACATGCTGCCAGCATCTTTGCATGAGTGTCTTCATGAAATCTGATGCTTTTAGATGTCATTAAAGTTTCAATAGCGCGATCAAGCATCGGTGCGCCGAATTGCTGGATATTATCTGCCTGCTTGTATAGTTCACGTAATGTCATCGGTGGGATGATAACATATTGTACACCAAATAATCAATAGCACTACCTATCGGCTAGATGCTATAATAATCCATTATTTTACAGTAGGATAAAGTCGTGCGTTTGCAACCCCATACAGAGGCATTAGTTGGTGCACTGCTTGATAGTGACGTGTGTGTGTATCTCCAAGGCTTTGATGCTGCTACTACGGCATTTCGCGACAGTGGTTGTGCGGCACATGATTTTCCTCGAGTGCCGCCGATGCAGGGAACGGGCTTTACGGTACCGGAGTTTCCGGACCACCCCTATGATGCCCCAATCGAAATAAAAAATGGCGGCGAGGGTTTTATAACGGAATCGAAGCAGTTGCTTCGTATTTCTTATTTGCATGATGGTGTGGCGGTTTTTTTCTTTTTCGCAAAAGAACCTAGAAAATATACCAGTGTCTATGCCCGTCATGTTCCCTTAGGCACAGACTTAAGTGACAAGAAATCGGATATAGAGTTTCATTTGGATGTCGCTGAATCAACTCCGGAGCATAGTTACGCGGTTGTCTATGTTCCACGAATATTGGAGCATGAAAGTTCGGTTTCATCAGACAATCTTAAGGGGTTGATGGGGTCATTATTGGCACATCGTTTAATTCCAAATGAAAACTATGGTGTTATTCTTTGCGAAGCGGGTTTCGATGAGTTTTGCGCGACGACGTTTGGATATTTTGGCGATAAAACGAATAAAGCCCCATTGATTGATGTTCCAATGGCTTTTGATGCAAAAGTGGAATTGGTCGATTTTTTAGTGCTGCTGCGCGAGTATCGCGCAAGACCGGAAAAGAAAAAAGTGGCGGCGCTGCATACGAAGATGAAGGAAGTATCACAGATACTGCTTGGATTTATTGGTGCATTACCTAACTTTGTTCGCCCCGCTGATTGGCAAACCATAGAAGAACGATTCTTAATTGCTGCCCAGCGCTATATAGATCTTCGTCAGGAACGGCTTAAGAAAAATCCCGTATCGAGGGCGCTTACCTCGAGTGGTTTTAAGGCGGATCCTGATTTGGTTTCAGAGTTACTGGCAGCCATCAATTACGTGTTCTTATGTACTCACGTACATCCGCCATAATGCGTGTCGATGATTTGCGTTCATACCCGTAACTGCTTACAATTGTTGCTCCGCTTAGACAGGAGAAACGCATGAGTAGAATTCCGCTGGTTGCTGGAAATTGGAAGATGAATGGCAGCGCAGCATCTGTTGCGGCACTTTTAGATGGCATTCAGCAACAGGCAGTAGAGTGTGACAGTGCTGAACTCGCCGTATTCCCACCTTATATATACCTTCAGCAGTGTCAGCAGGCCTTGCACGCGAGCCCGATCAAGTGGGGTGCTCAAAATATGAGCGAACATGAGGCGGGTGCTTATACGGGAGAAATATCGGCTAGCATGTTGCTCGATGCGTGTTGTGAATATGTTATCCTTGGGCATTCTGAGCGCAGAACCTTATTTCATGAAACCGACTCATTAATTTTCAATAAGTTTAAAAAGGCTTTAAATGCTGGATTAAAACCTATTTTGTGTGTCGGTGAAACGCTGGAACAATACGAGCGCGGTGAAACCCTCAAGGTTGTGCAAGAACAGCTTGCTAAAATCATCACTTTGCAAGATAATCTGGCTTCGTTAGCGGTTGCCGTGATCGCCTACGAACCAGTTTGGGCAATAGGCACGGGTAAGACAGCTACGCCAGAGCAGGCGCAGCAAGTGCATTGTTCAATTAGAGACCAACTGAAGTCGATAGACGCAACGCTTGCGACCAACATGCGTATCCTTTATGGGGGTAGTGTCAAGCAGAGCAATGCGGCGGAGTTGTTTGCCATGTCGGATATTGATGGGGCATTGGTAGGTGGCGCATCGTTAGATGCACAACAATTTATAGCAATAGGTAAAGCATGCAACAAATAATGATTATTCTACATGTATTATTTGCACTGAGCATTATAGGTTTGGTGTTGTTACAACATGGTAAGGGCGCGGATGTTGGTGCGACTTTTGGTAGTGGTGCTTCGAATACAATGTTTGGTAGTCAAGGATCGATGCCGTTTCTGATGAAGTTAACGGTGTTGTTGGCGGCTTTATTTTTTGCGACCAGTCTTGGTTTGACTTATTTGGTAGCGCATATGGAGCGCAGTCAGAGAATGAGCACACCCTCATTAAAGCATGAGTCGTCGAATGTACCGAATGGGGTAATGAATATCCCCAGTTCGACCCCATCCAAGAAGAATTGACAAGCCGAAGTGGGTTCGCAACGCGAACGGGCTTACACGGAGCAACGCGAGGAAACGCAGCGTTGCAAGTAAGGCCAGGGGTATCCAGAGGTACAAGAGTAGCGGCAGGATGCCAGCTTGTTAGATGGAAAAATGAGCCGAAGTGGTGGAACTGGTAGACACGCAGTCTTGAGGGGGCTGTGGCGCAAGCCGTGTCGGTTCGAGTCCGACCTTCGGCACCAACTATTGAGAGAGACCTAAATGAGAAAATG
>JAHZIV010000027.1 GCA_022601255.1 Gammaproteobacteria bacterium | reverse complement strand
TATGTCGCGATCTAGTTCAAGTGTTCCGGCTGGACAGTCAGCTGCTTCAGCAGCAGCAGGTTTTGCACGTATTTCACCGGAAGGGCATGAAGACATTCGCCCGATGGTCCCCATAGATGAGACAAACTTATCAAAACTAGTGTCTGAAGGTATTGCTACAGAAGCGCAAGTTGAGCAGTGCCGATTGTTTTTCAGTTTAGAATCAGACTCAGAACGTATCAGTGAATTATGTAGAAGGGCAGATCTTTCTAATGAATTAGTAGTTAAGGCAAATCAATGTGATTACTTTAGCGGTAGATTTCCAGGTCTAGCCTTTGCCATCATTACTGATTTAATGACCTTAAGACAAGCACTGGAAATGAATCAAAAATATCTGTGTACATTATTCAGTTATTTGTTAGGTGAGATACCACTGAAAGCACTGGCTGAAAAACTTATCACTCCAGAACAAATAAGCAGGCTTTCACACGTTAACTGTGTGATTCGGTTACTTCGTTACGATACAGGCTTAGATCTACTGAGAGATGAAGACGTGACAGCAGAGCAAGTGATAGAGTTGAAGAACCTCTATTATATTGATGTGCTCTGCGCTGAAGACGCTAGACTGGCTATTAAAGAGGGGATTATTACCCGTGAGAAATTTAATGAAATGGATCCAGGAGACCTCGCATTCCTTTTTGGTACTCCTGAGGGGATTAAGTTTTTTGGTAAGGTACATTGCTTGGAAATGCTTCAAGAGGGGCTTATTACTTTAGAAGAATTCGAAGATTTTTTTGACTTAGCGAAAGAAGTGGAGTCAATGAAACCCCACTTGAGAAATCTGCTGAATTCTGAATATGGCAGGCAAGCGTTTAGAGATAAGCTTATCAACATGGAGCAGTTTTGTGAGATTTTCAGCCAGGTTTCTCCGGAAGAAGACTCTGAGGAGGAAGACCCTGTGGAGAGGGGTAAGCAACAGCTTCTTGAATTGTTGACTTGCCAACATGGACTGCGATTACTTAGAGAGAAACGTATTTCCTTAAAAGGCGCTGAGACGATGGACCCAGAAAATTTCAAAGCACTGATGGCTCAACAACATGCAGCTGGTATGTTTGGAGTAGGTGTAAAAAGAAAGATGCCTGAAGAAGAACAGCCATTAGATGAAGACCCATCTGCAGCTGCAGTAATGCGGCCATAAAAACCGAAGTTAAAGGTCTAAAAAAACCCCGCGGTTTTTTACGTCGCGGGGCCACTTAAGCTAGGGTATATTTACTTGCTTTCGTGATCGTTGCTATGATCATTATCATGAGAATGATCATGCATATGTTCTGTTTCATGTGTGGGTGCTGAATGCGCCTTGTTGTCAGAGACACCAAACATACTGCCCAGACCGCATACTTGCAAACATTCAACCATTGCATATAACGGTATAATTAAGCACTCTTGTAAATTATTCAGTAGTGACGCTTTCTTCTTCTCGATGACGTAATGTCCAATCAGTACAGACGCCAATCCACCAACAAAGAATATCAAAAATAATATGATATTCGCTGTAGTGGGGTAGTGCCCACCAATTAATGTTGCGATTAAAGTGAAAATAAACATCACTACAGTTGCTACTACTGCTAGTTTTACATCTAGAAAATAGTAGTAAATCACCAACACAATATAGCAAAGCCATGTGAAGCTAATGGACCATGTGTGCGCAAAATTTAGATTAACCCAGCTGAGCAGAATAAAAATTCCAAATAGCATCGATAGGATTCCAAAGCGGGAGCAGTTCTTTGCCATTGGGGAGGCATAACTAGCATCGCTTGCTGCCATCTTGCCTTCAATCTGATTCATGTGCATCTCCTTTTTGATCAAATAAAGCACTTCCCATATTATCACCTTATATTGCTCTTGAGACAATCATTTTAGACATTTTTGATTAAGGCTCATATTGAATGCTACTCGAGAAAGGTGTAGTATGTTGTTCATATTTTGGTTTTTTTAGCAATTTTATAAGGGGAAATCCATATGAATAAATTATTATCCATGGCCGTGGTATCTGTCACAGCGGTTGGTTTGGTGGCTTGTACACCTGGAAATAATACCACGGGAGCGACCGTTGCTGGAGCAGCTGCTGGTGGTTTAATCGGTGGTGGTTTGTTTGGCAGTAACCCTTACGCCATTATTGGTGGTGCGCTGTTAGGCGGTATCGTCGGTAATCAAGTGGGTCAATATATGGATCGCCAGGACCGTGCCAATATGCGTTCTGCAATTATTAATACACCGGTAGGTTCTCAGGCACGTTGGACTAATAATAAAAAGGATGTCACTTATGTGGTGCAGCCTGTGAAAAATTATCGAAGCAACAACCGTTACTGTCGTGAATATCAAACACGCATTAAGATCAATGGTAAATGGCACACGGGTTATGGTCGTGCATGTCGTATGCCTGATGGTAGCTGGAAGATAGTGAAGTAAGTGCTAAAAGACAAGACAGTTTCTTTTCCGAACATCCGCATGCGGCGCTTGCGTCAACATGCCGCACTGCGGGATCTGTTGCAAGAAACGCATCTGAGTGTAAATGACTTAGTATTGCCGCTTTTTATTAAAGAGGGTATAAAACAAAAGCAAGCCATTAGCTCGATGCCAGGGCACTACCAATTAAGCCTACAAGATCTTGATGAAGAAATCGATAGTATCGTGGCGCTTAAAATTCCAGCCGTTATTCTATTTGGAATTCCCTCAAAAAAAGATGCAACCGGAGTGGGAAGTTGTCGAGCCGATGGTATTATTCAACGTGCAATTCAACATATTAAACAACGTGCGCCGCAATTATTGGTCGTTGCTGATTGTTGTTTTTGTGAGTTTACAGATCATGGCCATTGCGGTGTTGTTCAACAGGGTGTCGATAATCAATTTGAGTTAGCTAATGATGAAACACTAGCATTGCTAGCGCAGCAGGCCGTTAGTTTTGCACGAGCGGGTGCTGATATGGTTGCACCCAGTGGCATGATCGATGGGATGGTGGTAGCTATTCGTGAAGCATTAGATCAAGCAAGCTTTAACAACATTCCCATTCTAAGTTATGCAGTGAAATATGCCTCGAGTTTTTATGGACCGTTTCGTGAAGCAGCAGAAGGGGCGCCGCAGTTTGGCGATCGCCGTAGTTATCAAATGAACCCTGCTAATAGTAACGAGGCTATTCGTGAGGCCCAGCTCGATATCGATGAGGCGGCAGATATCTTAATGGTAAAACCGGCCGGTGCTTATTTAGACGTTATTTATCGTATCAAACAGCAATTTCCGCAGATGCCACTTTGTGCTTATCAGGTGAGTGGTGAGTATGCGATGATTAAGGCGGCTGCTGAAAAGGGTTGGCTCGATGAGAAACAGGTTATGATGGAAAGTTTGTTGGCGATCAAGCGCGCTGGTGCAAATTTCATTATTAATTATTTTGCTAAGGATGTGGCGAGACTGTTAAATGGTCGTTAAATCTAAAGTTATTTATTCATGTCAGAATTGTGGAACACAACATACTAAGTGGCAAGGCCAATGTACGGGTTGTAAAGAATGGAATACGATTGTTGAAGAAGTTGAAGTTAAAGCAACCAGCAAAAATCCAAGACAACAAGGCTTTGCCGCCGAACAATCGAGTCTGACTTCGTTAGATCATATTAATCTTGAAAATCAAACGCGGCTATCGACGGGCTTAACTGAATTTGATCATGTTTTGGGTGGTGGCTTGGTATCCGACTCTGCTATTTTGATTGGTGGTGATCCTGGTATTGGTAAATCAACTTTGTTATTGCAAGTGCTGTGTCATTTGGCTGAGCGTCATTCTACTTTATACGTTACCGGTGAAGAATCTTTGCAGCAGATTGCCTTGCGTGCAAAACGATTAGGTTTGTCACAAGATAATGTATCTTTGTTAGCAGAGACTAATGTCGAACGTATTTTAACTCTAGCATCAAAGCACCAACCGAGTGTAATGGTGATCGACTCGATTCAAACAATTTATACCGAGCTTGTGCAATCAGCTCCGGGCGGCGTGAGTCAGTTGCGTGAATCAACGGCACAGCTGGTGCGTTTTGCGAAGCAAAAAGGCATTGCATTAATTGTTATAGGTCATGTTACAAAAGAAGGTGCGATTGCAGGGCCACGTGTCTTGGAGCATATGGTGGATGCGGTTTTGTATTTTGAAGGTCAGTCCGACAGTCAATACCGTATGATCCGTGCAGTGAAGAATCGTTTTGGCGGTGTTAACGAGCTTGGCGTATTTGCCATGACGGATCGAGGGTTAAAACAAGTGAGTAACCCTTCGGCGATTTTCTTGTCACGTTTTCAACAGCAGGCGGCAGGCAGTAGCATTATGGTTACTTGGGAAGGTAGCCGGCCTTTGTTGGTTGAGATTCAAGCCTTAGTGGATGAGAGTCATTTAGCGAATCCACGACGTGTAACGGTGGGGTTAGATCATAATCGTTTAGCTATGTTGTTGGCAGTATTGCATCGTCATGGTGGTGTTGCGACCTACGATCAAGATGTGTTTGTTAATGCGGTGGGAGGTTTACGCATTGCTGAAACGGCGGCGGATCTTGCAGTGGTATTATCAATACTCTCGAGTTTGCGTGATAGTGTTTTGCCTGCGGATACCGTGGTATTTGGAGAGTTGGGTTTAACCGGCGAAATTCGGCCGGTACCAAATGGTCAGCTACGCATTAAAGAGGCTGCAAAGCATCATTTTAAGTGTGCGATTGTGCCGGAGGCGAATATGCCAAAACAGATGCCAGATGACATTGAAGTGATTGGTGTTGCGACGATTGACCAACTGCTTGCGCAGGTATTGGTGAACCGTTAGACTTGTGTTAGTCGAATAAATAGGGATTTTAGAATGGCTTATTGGGCAGTTTGGCCGATTGTAATGGTGCAGATATTTGCATTTTTACTGATGTTTGTGCGCAATACCGCACATCCCTTGGGTATGCCCATACGTTATTGGGTTGTGGTGGTGTTAATGATTGCGAACATTGCGATTGCAGTATCGTTTTATCATGATGCTGCAGCGCTTAGTCGTTTGTATTTTTAGAGGTTGACCCATGAAAAAAGAAAGAGTCATTCGTTATATTCATAATCTTGAGGTTATTAACAGTCTGATTGGCTTGGTTGGCATTATTGCCGTTCTGGCGGGCGTGGTTTTTTTGCAGGTGTTTTACGGGCAATCAGATTGCACGCTCTGCGCGCTTCAACGTGCTGCGCTTATAGGGGCTGGACTGTCATTGTTACTGAATTTACGTTATGGCAATAAGGCAATTCATTGGTCTTGTGCAATTTTGTCAGCTTGCGCAGGTGTTGTGGTGAGTATCCAACAAATTTTGTTACATATTAATTCTACGCATGGTTATGGCAGTATTATTTATGGATTGCATTTATATACCTGGGCGTTTATGTGTTTTGCAATCATTATCATTCTGTCGGGATTGATGTTGTTGCTTTATCCAGAAGAGTATCGTTGATTGAGGAGAATCGTATGTTTGAGAAAGATGTGACTGTTGAAAGTTTTGATCCTGAGTTATGGGCGGCGGTGCAAGCCGAGGAGCAGCGCCAAGAAGACCACGTAGAGCTTATTGCCTCTGAGAATTATGTCAGTCCTTTGGTGATGCAGATGCAGGGATCTTTGTTAACAAATAAATATGCCGAAGGCTATCCTAGCAAACGCTATTATGGTGGATGTGAGTATGTGGATGTTGCAGAAGACTTGGCGCGAGATCGACTCAAACAATTATTTTCGGCGGATTATGTCAATGTGCAGCCGCATTCAGGTTCGCAGGCAAATGCTGCTGTCTTTATGGCTTTGATGCAACCAGGTGAAACATTTTTGGGGATGGATTTATCTCATGGTGGCCATCTAACACACGGTGCTCGTGTGAATTTTTCGGGAAAACTTTACAATGCAATTTCCTATGGATTGAACGAGCAGGGTGATATTGATTACGATCAGGTAGAGGCGTTAGCAAAAGAGCATCAACCGAAGATGATTATGGCAGGTTTTTCTGCCTATTCGGGTATTGCAGATTGGCAGCGTTTTCGTGATATTGCAGATGGTGTAGATGCTTATTTAGTGGTGGATATGGCACACGTGGCGGGGCTTGTTGCTGCTGGCTTGTATCCGAGTCCGGTTAATATTGCGGATGTAACCACATCGACAACGCACAAAACTTTGCGTGGTCCGCGTGGGGGAATTATCTTGGCACGCCAAAATGAGGCAATTGAGAAGAAGCTTAATTCGGCTATTTTTCCAGGCTCGCAGGGTGGGCCCTTGATGCATGTGATTGCTGCCAAGGCGGTGGCATTTAAGGAGGCATTGCAACCTGAGTTTAAAGTTTATCAGCAGCAGGTGATTGAAAATGCCAAGGCAATGGCGGCTACGTGTATGGAGCGTGGCTATAAGGTGGTATCTGGTGGAACTGAGAATCATTTGTTTTTGTTGGATTTGATTGATAAGGATATTACTGGTAAGGATGCGGAAGCCGCATTAGGCGAGGCTAATATTACGGTGAATAAGAATACGGTACCGGGTGAGCCGCGATCGCCTTTTGTGACGAGTGGTTTGCGAATAGGGACGCCAGCGGTGACGACACGAGGTTTTGGGCAAGCGGAAGTGAGCCAATTAGCGGGTTGGATATGTGATATATTAGGCGATTTGCAAAATCGTGATACAATTGGCCGGGTGAAGCAGCAATCGATCGATTTATGTCGGCGTTTTCCTGTTTATTCGAAGGATATTTTAGCGGGTGTTTAAGTATGTATTGTCCATTTTGTAATGCCATTGATACCAAGGTTGTGGATTCGCGTTTGGTGGATGATGGGGCGCAGGTGCGTCGTAGACGTGAGTGTTTGGAGTGTAATGAACGCTTCACGACCTATGAAGTCATTGAGTTGAATATGCCGCGTATCATCAAGCGTGATGGCACTCGAGTGGCTTTTGATAAGAATAAGTTGCGGGCAGGGATTTTGCGTTCATTGGAGAAGCGTCCGGTGAGTACCGAGCAAGTAGATGCTGCTATGAGTGAGATTGTGAAGCAAATTCGTGCGACCGGCGAGCGTGAGATACAATCGCAGGTGTTGGGTGAGTTTGTGATGAATGAGTTGAAGAAAATGGATCCGGTTGCGTATGTAAGATTTGCATCTGTGTATCGCAGCTTTCAGGATGTTAGTGAGTTTCATCGAGAAATTGAAAAATTAAGAGAAGTATAACCCATGAAGAAATTAAAAGGTGCCACATCGCGCCGCCAGTCACGTTGTTTTGCAATGCAGGCCTTGTATCAATGGCAAGTGAATCCTGTACCGTTGGAGGAGTTGATACGGCATCTTCAAGAGGAAGATGATTTTTCACGTTGTGATATTGATTATTTTAAAGAGTTGTTAATGGGCAGTGTTAATCATATTGCTCAGATTGATGAGGCGATGTCGCCGTGTTTGGATCGGTCAATTGATGAGTTGAATCCAGTGGAATTAGCGGCTTTACGTGTTGCAATATTTGAGTTGATGCATCGTTTGGATGTACCTTATCGTGTTGTGATTAATGAAGCGTTAGAAATAGTAAAGCAGTTTGGTTCCGATCAGGGTCATAAATATGTTAATGCCGTTTTAGATAAGTTAGCGCCAAAGCTGCGTGAGGCTGAGATTGCGTCTAAGAAAAATTAAATAACTTTATTCAGGTAGTTAAGTATTACTCTTTTCATGTTTGGTCAAAAATCAGATAAGATTGTTATTCAAAAAGACCCATAGATAAACAGATCTAAACGTGTGGGCGCAAAAATAAAACTAAACGGCTGCGGGGATCCGGCTGCTTCGGCACCCCACCGCTGCGCGGTCGGGGACCCCGCCTCCGCGCCACCTCCTCGCCGTTTTTCACTGCCTACGCTTATAGCACAGCGAATATTATTTAGGAAAAACAAATCCCGATGGGGATTTTCAAGGGGAGAATCGGGGTTCTTCCCTTGAATCGCCGTTCGCGTGGACTTGTTCCACGCAGGCGAAATACACACGGGAAGGGGGTGAACACGATGAGTGTGAACCCCCTGGCATTCAAAAGGACACACAGATGAAAAGTCTATAACGAGGTCAATAATATGAAGAAGGTTCGAACGGGGCTGGGGAGTCCCCGTTCGTAACATAGCCATGTGAGGTGGTGCTGGATGTGGCTATGCTAGTGAAGACAGTTTGCGCCGATGCCAGAGTATCGGCGCAATACATACGATTCTAACATCGTACATATTTAGAGGAGAGATCTTCGTCATGGGGTTGGTGCAAGCGGCTGTGTAAAAACCTTCTTTTACACCCGCTTGCAACAAACGAGGGAGGATGACATTATTTTCTAACTCTAAGATGCACATCTGACCCACATATCGGGATAGATGTTCTATTGGAACCTGAATACCACCAATATAATCACCCATGTGGTAGTAGGGCTCCATCGCATCATCTGCAATAGTCAGCACAATAGAGTTTGGATTCTGTTTCTTAAATGATTGCGTCTCATTATAAATACACTCTTCTTCTCGAAGATTGAATTCACTACAGCTGGGATCTGCTTTATTTTTAATACCTGCTGTGAGCATTTCAAAAGGACGTGGTGGCATCCCACGGCCGTGTAACAACCAATCGGTTGAGCAAATCAAACCTTCGCCTTTAAAGGCCTCCACCACACGTCGTGCGCCTTTCTCGGATAGGGGGTTCTTACCCTGTTCCCAACCTTGTAAAGTATTTGCACTAATGCGATGCTTCTTTTCGAATTCGCGACGTGTGGTGAGACCTGCGAGTACGCGGGCTCTTCTGAGCCGGTCACCGGGTGTAGAAAGGGTCTTTTCAATTTCCATGTTAAACTTCCTGTTTTGTTCCGTTGAAATTAATTTCATCTTACCCGAGCCTGTCTAACGATCACAATAGGATTTTTTATGTAACAGTTAATCAAGCAGTTACAAATTATAGCAAAAATAAAATACATAAAAAGCTTTAACTAAATGCCTAAAAAAGCGGAAAAAAATTCACTTTAGTAACAGATAAAAATATCACCATAAAAGACCTCAATATGCATTTTATGCTAAAAAAATAGGCATTTTTTAATAAATTAATTTTACCTTAAGGTTAATTTTATTTTTATTTTATGTTTTTATGCGGTTAAGCTTTTATACTTAAGATTACTTTAATGTTTGCTTAAGGTTAGTTTAAGTTAAAAAGCAGATTTTGTGATTATTATGATCATATAAAGACATGCATAGAGTACCAGTGTGACCATTTTCAGATGGAATGTTGCAACCACAACAGTTCGTACACTTGCTCCTAAAGCTCATTTTATAGACAGGGAAAAAGAAATAGTATATATTGACCCGACCTATATAAGGCCCCTAGACAGACAGTAGTAGAGCAAATAATAAGTTATATGAGGACGATATGGTTGGCAGAACAGAAGATCAAATTTTAGAGCATCTTAGAGATTTTAAGCATTCGCCGGAAGTTACCTTAGAGCGTCCACAAGTCCCAATAGAAGTACAACAATTCAGTCATGAGTCTTCAGTGCGGCATCCTCTGCAACAACGGGTGGATGAATTTTTACATTCAGCAACAAGCGTATTGCTTTTATTAGGTGAGGCGGGTTGTGGTATGACCACTTTTTGTCGTTCTTTAGAAGAGCAGCTCATATCAAAATTTGCAGCACGACAGCAGGATACCTTCCCAATTCGCATCGAATTAAATAATATGACTCTGGAGCAAACACAGCGTTGTGTGGATGATGCCTTCAAGCAGCAATACGGCCTTGATGAAACTGAAATTACATTATTGAAACGCTCTGCGATGGGTTTTGTATTTATTATTGATGGCCTGGATAAACTGATTGGCAATGGCTCTGCGAAAATATATCTAGAGAATGCATTGGATGCTTGGGGTCATCGAAGACAGGTGATATTGACCGCACGCAAAGAATATTATATCGGTGAGAATCGCAAGTGGGATTTAATCGAGTCGGATCGTGGTGCCGTTGAGTTTGAGGAATGGCATGTGGCACCATTAAGTGTGGCACAAATATCTCCGCATGTGCCAGAGTATAGAGAGTGTATCGCAGTATCGCCTAATATAAGCGATCTGATTCGCACGCCAGCTTTACTGAATGTTTTCTTAGGCGCATATCCTGTTCTGAAACAACAAGATCTTTCACGCATCTCTCATGCCGATTTATACCAGGCTTATCTACAGACATGGACTGAAAATGACAGCGTTAGACGTTTTTTGTCTAACTTGGCATTTGATTTATACAGTCAAGGATTAACGATGACTGAAAATGTTAATCTCAAGTCTTTGCTAGATTCCGAGAGTGACTTATTAATGCAGCCACACTCACCTTTGAGATTTCATCTGCAGGGCGATCGGAAACAATATTATTTTCCAGAACAATTTTTAGAATTTTTTGTTGCTGAATACATGTTAACAGTATTGGAGCATTTGGATATGCGCTCTAGCAGTAGTATCCATGCAGCACTCGTGTGTTGGGATGCGCGTTTATTGACGCACCATCCAAGCCAAGGGTTTACAGCGACACCCATGGTCATTACTTTATTGGTAGAGCGAATATACAAACACCCAGAAAGGGCAGCGTTAGAAGAAAAGTTATATTCTTTTATTAGTCTTTCAAAAACTCGAGAAGCCGCCATACAGGCTTCTAGTAATGCGGCAACACTTTTAAGCAGACTGGGACCCTTTACAGCTAAAGCAAGACAAGACCCCAAATTCTTTCACAAGGCTCGTATGCCAGGTGCAAATTTGCCGGCAGTTGAATTATCGGGCGTTAACATGAAGGATTCAGATCTTTCATATGCAGCTTTAAGTGGCAATGTTGATGGTGCTCAATTCGATGGTGCAAACCTCACCGGTGTAACACTTCCCGATTATCCAGCGCCTCAGCTTGTTGCTGCTAAGAACGCAATTAACTGCCGTTCGAAAGACGGTCGTTTCAAATTTGAGATTAGAGGTAGTGAAGTAAAGCTTTCTAGGCTGTGGGGCGGTGCATGGTTGTCGACACAAACATTTCGCGAGCATCATGGTGGCGTTAATTGTGCCAGTTTTTCATTAGATGGCCGTTATCTTGTTTCTGGTGGTGTCGATGGCACGTTATGGCGACAAGATATCTCAAATGTCAGTAAGATTAGAAATAAATTAATATTTAGAAATACAAAAAGCATTATCGAATGCGTTCAATCACCCGATAATCGTTGGGTTGCATTTGGTGATCACGCTCGTGTGCTATCGCTATTGCCGGTGAGAAAGCCCTCGGCTAGCATATCTCGTCAGTATGCGCATTCAATACAGCAGATTGTGTTCGCACCTGATAGCCGCAGAGTCATTACTATTATCGCTAATAATACAATGCATTTACTCGATGTGACTCATGTCGATGATGCCCAGTTTGTTGGGCATCAGAATAGAATTGTTGCTGCTGCAATCTCAAAAGATAATCGTTTGGTGGTTTCTGCTAGTGAAGATTGCACGATACGGTTGTGGATGGATAATGGTGCGGTATGTTCTATTTTTAAAACGTCTGCCGATTGGCGCATCATGAGTGTTGGCTTTTCATTAGATGATAGACATGTTATGGCTGATGTTGATGGTGATATCTTAACGCTTTGGGGAATGGAGGAAAACCTTCCTGTGCAATCAGTTGAATTGCTCTCACAAGGTCACATGGGGCCTGTGAATAGTGTTGATTTCTCTGCCGGTAAGGTAGTATCTGGAGGAGATGACAAAACCGCGCACGTTTGGGGCCCAAATGGTTCTGTGGATGCGGTATATCAGCATCAGGCTGCTGTTAGTGGCGTTGCATTTTCACCAGATGGTGCTGCAATAGCAACCAGCAGTGGTTGTGAAGAAAATCTTAATGGACAGATACAGATATTTGATAAAGAGGGTGAGCTAACGTTAGTGTATCATTGTAAATACCGTCATGTGAGCAGTGTTGCCTTTTCACCCGATGGAGATTGGATTGCAGCAGGAACAGATCTGGGATACAAATCGGGAATGTTGATGATAAGCAATAGTGGTGTTGCAGATAGTGAGAGCTCAAGAGCATTTGATGACCATGCTAGTGGTGCAGTTGACGTTGCATTTTCTCCAGATCATCATTGGGTGGCATCTTCTGGAGAGGATTGTGCGATACAGCTTCGTCAAGTTGAAGGAGCGCACGCGGCGGGTTCAAGGCTGAAAGGATTTGGCTTGTGTGTTTGGGTGAGGAGTATTGCGTTCTCTCCCGATAGTCGCTGGTTGGTTTCTGGCGAGCATCATGCTAGAAGGTCTGAAGAGCATGGTGATGCTGTGAAGCTGTGGGATTTAAGTACGGGCATGGTAAAGAAACAAATTTGTAGACATGTAGGTGGTGTGTCATCTGTTTCGTTTTCGCCAGATGGTAAATGGGTTGCTTCTTGTGGTGAAGATGGTGTGATTAAAATTAATAAATTGCAACGAAGCTTATGCGGTACATCGAGTTACGAGCTGCATGGACATAAGGGTGGTGTTAATGATATTGCCTTCTCTCGTGATGGTGAGCAGATTGCGTCTGCAGGGGAAGACGGAACCGTGCGCCTATGGCAGAAAAAATCAAAAGGCGGCAAGTGGTATCAATTCTGGCAGTCTCCTAGTGATGATGGACTGCGGGCATCAGGCTGTTCGATGAAAGGTGTTAAAGGTTTATCTGATGCCGGTCAAGTAATGTTAAAACAACAGGGTGTCAGAAAATTAACGGTTAAAAAAGACCGTTCTGGTTCAAATCCATGCCCTCTAGTAGCACAGGGTATATTCCTTACCAGGGTTGGGGATAATGGCGCGCCAGCAGGAAATCATGAACGGTCACCAACATTATTGACCGTTAGCAGTGTTTAGCAATCAGTGCTTTAAAGGTTTCCCAGGTATCGGTTTGATAAAATTCTTTTAATGCTTGATCGGTAGCGTCTGCACGTAAGTAGTATTTAGCTAATGAACGAGATTGATAGAGCGCTGGTCGTAGCCCGTCGAGTTGTATCAATGCATCAACATGACGCAATAGCAACTTCCCGCGTTCAGATAAGTTTGGCGGTACAAATGACTTCCCTTGTAACTCAGCTGCAATTTGTGCAAACAGCCAAGGTTGACCAACACTTGCGCGCGCAATCATGATGGCGTCACAATTTGTCTCAGCAAACATTTTCTGTGCGCTAACACAATCTTTGACGTCACCATTGCCAACGACTGGAATAGTGATGGCTTGTTTAATTTCTGCAATTTGTTGGTAAAGCACAGGCGTTTCATAATTCTCTGTCCAGTGTCGTCCGTGCACGGTGAGTGCAGCAGCACCTGCGTCTTCAACAGATTTAGCAACATCAAGATTAAATTGATCCTTGCTGCTGCCATCGATGCGAATTTTAACCAGTACGGGTATATCACAGGCGCTTTGAATTGCTTTAATTAATTCATATAAATGTTTACTGTTCGCCAATAGTTGTGAGCCTAAATTCTTTTTACGAATTTTAGTTTTTGGGCAGCCGCAATTTAAATCGATTAGATCAGCACCCCAGGTGACGGCTTTTTCGGTAGCGAAGGCCAATGCTTTGGTTGAGTTGCCAGCGAGTTGATAACAGAGGGGCCCTTCAGTTTTAGCTTTTTTAATATAGCGTGGATTCTGCTTGCCACCATGATAAATGTGATTGGCCGACAGCATTTCTGTATAAGCATAATCCAGGCCGCCAAACTCCCAGGCGAGTTCTCGAAACGGCATGCAGCTATAACCCGCCAGTGGTGCCTGAATAAGTTTATGTTTGAACTGTACAGTGTGATTCAATTTTAGTTTGCTTCAATCAATAAATGCGATATTATAAGTCAATTTTTATCAGTATACATTAAAATAGGGGTGTGAAAATGCGACGCGGGGTTGAAAGCTTAGTAAGATTATCTAAAGAATCGCTTATAGCGGCAGAAAGATCGTATGAAAGGGCTGTAGATAACACAGCAAGGGTAACGGGTAATCGTACTGGTGCAGAGCTGTTGGTGACGCTGGGTATTTTTGCAGCAGGGATGTCTGTAGGAACGACATTACCTGTTAAAAACTGCCCTGAAGAAATTATGTATAAGTCGCGTCGACCAAGCTCAGGTGGATAGGCGCCATCGGAAGATCTTAAAGAGACACCTTTGAGATAACTAATGTTTTTGGCTTATTTCCATAGCATCATGAAAATGGGGAGTACGTGTTACTCGGGTTTATTGGATCTTGCTGTTTTTCGTTGAGTTTATCTGTATCGACATCATTCGTTATTCTTTCAGCCATATGTTTAGTTTCTTCTAAAGCATGTTTGGTATGGGCATACAAGGCTACACCTGATACAAAAAGCCCAGATGTTGCGGCTGTGCGAGGATTTGTAATGACAAACTTTCGAATGAGTCCGCCGAAAGTTGTTGCATCGAATTTTGTTTTAGCTGTTTCACTTGCTTTATCTGTTAGGCCAGGAAAAACTTCTCTTGAAAATTCAACAGAGTCTCGTTTAGCACTGCGAAGTAATGCAAACAATATAAAACTGTCAACTACGATATTGCCGTTATGACCATGACTGCTAGTACTTGATTCTGTTTCAGGTTTTTTATTGGACTCTGCGTTAGCTACTTTTAGCTGTGGAAATATAGGGTTTGCATCTGATTTAGCTGACTCTGAAGATTGGAGTGCAGCTGCAGATCCAGCTAAAAATATAGCGGTGGTAATGCCTGTGCCCACGTGTTCATGTGTAAGGTTGCGTAATAGTGCTCTCATATTGTCTCCAGGAGTTTATTGCTAATAGCCATGGTGATATTCATTGAATAATCATATTTTGTCTATAGTAACATACCTATATTAAGTAAATATTAATAACGGATTGTAGTTAAGAATGTGTATAGTGTTTTTTGATGTTCTAGACTGCTTGATTGTACACTTCGATCGAGATCAGTATACATTGACAAGCAGAACGATTATGATGGCAATGTAATAAATTTCTCAAGGGAGTATAAAAATGTCTCGGGTAGTGTCACTTATAAAGTCTTCGATTAGGTCTTCGGGAATCACGCATGAGAAAGTAGGCGCCTTAATTACATTCGGTATATTTTCTGCAGCGGCGCTTTCAGCAATACGCTCACAAAGAGTCGAAACTGGTGCTGTTGATAGGAATCTATCGAAAGACCATGTGAAATCTAACCGAGTTTAAAGTTGATGTGGAATCACCAGCATTAGCAGTTGCAGAATACCCCAGCTGATGGCAGCGGCAACGATATCGTCCAGCATCACACCAAAGCCACCGTGTACGTTTCTATCGATCCAGCCAATCGGACCGGGCTTTACAATATCGAAAAAACGAAATAGCGCAAATCCAATTGCAATTAAAATCCAGTCAGGTGGAACGGCAATCAGTACAATCATAAAGGCAGCAATTTCATCCCAAATAGCAGCGGGATGATCGTCGCTGCCGAATTCTCGATTCACAATGCCGCATAACCAAATACCGATTACATTCATAGCAGCGACAATAGTGATATACATCCAAAGTGGGAGTGGTTGGAAGATTAAGTAAAATGGAATTGCAAGTAGTGTGCCATAAGTGCCGGGCATGCCGGGCAAGGTGCCAACGCCAAAGCCGCAGCCAATAAATAAGATTGGATTCGTCCAAACTTTACGAAAACTGATGCGTTTTGATTTGCGGCTGTGATTTTGTACCGCTTGTTCGATAGTGTCGCCCAGTAAACCGCTCATTGTCGCTCCTTAAAATGATCAAAACCAGCGTTTTTTATTATAACAGACTTCCCGTCAGAGTCGATAATGTCAAGTGCCGTACCATCAACAACTGCTCCAATACAGTGAATGTCGCAATCAATATTGTTTTGGATGGCCTCTAATGCCGCAATCTTATCTTGCGGCACAGTAAAACACAGTTCGTAATCATCGCCGCCACTTAATGCAAATTGCAGTGCCTGTTCGTGATCACATTGTTTCAATAATAAAGAGGATAATGGCAGCCGTTGACAAAAAACAGTTGCGCCAACACGACTGGCTTCGATCAGTTTACTAAGATCGGCGGCCAAGCCATCTGAAATATCGATAGCAGCAGAGGCAATGCCTGCCAGAGCCTGCCCTAACAAGACACGTGGTTGCGGACGATTTAATGCTGCTAGCGTTTGATCATTTAGTAGAGCATAAGCGGCATCTCCCAGCGTACCGCTGACATAAACAGCATCTCCTATTTGAGCACCGCTGCGTGTGATGGCACAGTCTTTATCGACAAGTCCCATGGCCACTGTGCTAATAGATAAAGGGCCACGACTCATATCACCACCGATTAAATCAACCTGATGTTGATTGAGTAACTCAAAGATACCTTTTGCAAATAGTTCTAACCAGTTTTCATCATTATCAGGAATAGTCAGTGAGATTAACATGGCGGTCGGTGTTGCACCCATTGCTGCCATATCACTGAGACTGACTGCAACGGCCTTAAATCCAATATCAAATGCATCAGTGTCCTCTGGAAAATGAATTCCGGATACCAGTGTATCGATAGAAGTAACCAATTGTTTACCGTCGGGAGCCTCAATCACGGCAGCATCATCACCAGTGCCGAGTTGATTAGAAGTTTGCTGCAGCTTATCGCGTGTGAAGTGGTTTTTTATTAAATTGAATTCACCAGACACTCAACGCTCATCCAATTTGATAACGTCACGCCTGCTTTGACCTACATAGAGCTGACGTGGGCGCGCAAGGCGGTAGTGTGGATCGCTCATCATTTCCATCCATTGTGAGATCCAGCCTACTGTGCGAGCCAGTGAAAAAATAACGGTAAACATATTGCTAGGAATACCAATCGCACTCAAAGTAATGCCAGAATAAAAATCCACATTAGGATAGAGTTTTTTCTCGATAAAATAAGGATCTTCTAGAGCAATCTTTTCAAGCTTCATAGCAAGCTTGAATAATGGATCATCTTCTTTGCCTAAGGCTTTTAATACATCGTGGCAAGTTTGTTGCATGACTTTCGCGCGTGGATCATAGTTTTTATAAACACGATGGCCAAAGCCCATTAAGCGAAATGGATCGTCCTTGTCTTTTGCACGCTTGATGTATTCACCAATTTTATCTTCATTGCCAATTTCTTTTAACATATTTAAACACGCTTCATTGGCACCACCATGCGCAGGTCCCCACAGTGCTGCAATACCACTGGAAATACATGCAAATGGGTTTGCACCGGTTGAGCCAGCAACACGTACCGTCGTCGTTGAAGCATTCTGTTCGTGATCAGCATGCAAGGTGAAGATGTGGTCCATCGCTTTTGCAAGCACAGGGTCAGGTGTGGATTCGTCATAGGGTGTGGCAAACATCATATGTAAGAAATTTTCTGCAAAATTTAAGCCGGGACGCGGATGCATAAAGGGTTCACCAATCGAATATTTGTAGCACATAGCTGCAATGGTTGGCATCTTAGCAATCAAGCGAATCGCCGATTGCTCACGACTCTCAGGGTTTTTAACATCCTGAGCATCATGATAAAACGCAGATAAGGCGCCGACCACTCCGACCATAATCGCCATGGGGTGGGCATCTCGACGAAAGCCACTGAAGAACTTGGTAATCTGCTCGTGCACGTGACTGGCCTTCTTTATTTTAGAGCGAAAATTTTCGAACTCATGCTTGCTGGGTAGCTCTCCGTACATCAGCGTATAACAGACCTCGAGATAGGTGCATTGGGAGGCAAGTTGGTCGATAGGATAGCCTCTGTACAATAAAATGCCCTTTTCGCCGTCGATAAAAGTGATCTTCGATTTGCACGATGCTGTAGCTGTAAAACCAGGGTCAAAAGTGTAGTGTTGAGTACTGCCTAAGCCCTTGATATTAATCACATCATATCCATAAGTTCCTGAAAGTATAGGGAATTCAGTTTTATCTCCAGAGGCTTCTAGAGTTGCTTTTTTGTTAGCCATGATAGCTCCTTTTTGGATCATTCTTTCGATATCAACAAGCAAGTTATAGCACACATTCAGCTATTTTTCTTAAAGGATATATAAATACCTATTAGCAAAAGGCCTTATTGTGTCTCTTGATACCTTGATATATAATTCCCTCGCCCAATCTACAATATAAGGAAGTCCACTAGTGAGAACTCAACGCCCAGTGTTTTTGAATTTAACTCAGATTAAATTCCCTCCGATGGCAATTGCCTCGATATTGCATCGTATTACAGGAGTATTGTTATTTTTATTCGTGCCCCTGTTGTTATACCTATTATCTATTTCAATTACAGGGCCGACAAACTTCGCTCATTTTGAACAGATCCAACAGAGTTGGTGGGTGCATCTGTTGCTTTGGATAGGAGCAAGTGCGGTTTGTTATCACATATTAGCAGGGTTTCGCCACCTAATAATGGACTTTGGTTTTGGAGAAAGCGTTTCAGTGGCTCGTGTAACCGCGTTATTGGTGATTGCGTTGGCTGTTGTTTGTGTCATTTTGATGGGGGTATGGATATGGTAGTGCGACATAATCGTAGGGGTTATCACGACTGGTTGGTGCAACGTATTAGCGCTGTGATCATCGCGGCCTACGCCATCTTTATGATGTCTTATTTGGCCTGTCACGCACCTTTAACCTATCACTCATGGCGTGGGCTTTTTGATTCTGCCTGGATGCGTTTCTGTACAATAATTGTGTTGTTATCGGTTATTTGGCATGCCTGGGTAGGGTTGTGGACGGTGTTTACTGATTATGTGAAGAATGCTAGGGTTCGCATGATATTAGAGACACTGACTTGTCTGTTAATGTTGTGGTATCTCATTTGGTGCTTGGACAGTTTGTGGAGATAGGGGGATAAATGGAGATGAGTATAGCGGTTAAGGAATTTGATGTGGTTATTGTGGGTGCGGGCGGTGCGGGCATGCGCGCGGCACTGCAGTTAGCGCAGCTCGACCATAAAGTAGCGGTAATCTCTAAGGTCTACCCGACGCGTTCCCATACGGTTTCAGCACAAGGAGGTATTGCTGCAGCGTTAGGTAATGTTGTGCCTGATGATTGGCGTTTCCATATGTTTGATACGGTTTTGGGTTCTGACTTTCTGGCGGACCAAAATGCGGCTGAATACATGTGTCAACATGCACCGGCTGCAGTGATTGAGTTGGAGCACATGGGGCTGCCTTTTTCACGTCTTGATGATGGTAAAATATATCAGCGTGCGTTTGGTGGGCACACGCGAGACTATGGTGGAGAATTAGCGCGCCGTACCTGTGCGGCAGCGGATCGTACAGGTCATGCATTATTGCACACACTCTATCAACAAAACGTCGCGGCGAATACGCACTTCTTCAGCGAGTGGTATGCGTTGGATTTAGTGAAATCAGAGTCAGGTGCTGTTGCTGGTGTCATTGCAATGTGTATGGAAACCAGCGAGATTGTTTTCTTCAAATCACGAGCGACTACTTTAGCAACGGGTGGTTCGGGACGTATTTTTCAAACAACTACAAATGCCTATACTAATACTGGTGATGGCATGGGCTTGGCGCTGCGAGCAGGGTTATCGATACAAGATATGGAATTTTGGCAGTTTCACCCAACGGGTATTGCGGGCGTCGGTTGTTTGGTTACCGAGGGTGCGCGAGGCGAAGGCGGTTATCTGTTGAATTCTGAAGGCGAACGTTTTATGGAACGTTATTCCCCACACTTAAAAGATTTGGATTGTCGCGATGTGGTCTCACGTTCATCGGTTCAAGAAATTTTAGCAGGACGTGGTGTTGGTCCAGAGAAAGATCATGTGTTATTGAAATTGGATCACTTGGGTGAGGCGGTGTTGAATGAACGTCTACCTGGTATTTGTGAATTAGCACGCAAATTTGTTAATGTGGATCCGGTGAAAGAACCTATTCCTGTTGTACCAACCTGTCATTATCAGATGGGTGGTATACCCACGAATGTGCACGGGCAAGTATTACAAGTGGATCGCAAAGGTAATGATGTGGTAGTTGAAGGATTATTCGCAGCAGGCGAATGTGCTTGTGTATCGGTGCATGGTGCGAATCGTTTAGGAACGAATTCGTTGCTGGATTTGGTGGTTTTTGGTCGTGCAATTGGCTTGCATCTAAAAGACGAATTAAAGTCACGGTTAGATTTTCGTGAGCCTGGAAGTGGTGAGTTTGATCGTGCGATGGCACGTCTCGATCGTTGGAACAAAGAAAGCAATACTGAAAATCCAGTAGCCATTCGTGATGAAATGAAAAAAGTGATGCAGTCTGATTTTGGTGTGTTCCGTGACGGTGAGCCGATGGAGAAAGGTTTAGAAAAATTGAAGACATTGCATGAACGATTGCAACATGCACGCTTGAAGGATCATAGTACGACATTTAACACAGCTCGTTTCGAAGCATTGGAGTTAGATAATTTAATGGCGACAGCACTGACGACAGCATATTCTGCAAAACAGCGTACTGAAAGTCGTGGCGCTCATTCACGCTATGACTTCAAAGAACGCAACGACAAGCAATGGCAAAAACATACTCTGTGTGACCAAGAGGGTCACATTCATTTTAGACCGGTCAACATGCAGCCAAAAGATGTTGAGCCGATTGAGCTGAGGGAGAGGGGGTAAGACAATGAGTAATACAGAGACACGAGTCATGAAGTTTAGTATTTACCGTTATAATCCTGATGTGGATGGCGCGCCCTATATGCAGGATTATCAGTTGGATATCGCCACCATTAAGGGAAAGATGTTGCTAAATGCAATAGAGGCCCTAAAAGAGCAGGATCCCAGCATTGGCATACGTCGTTCTTGTGGTGAAGGTGTGTGTGGTTCAGATGGCATGAATATCAATGGCAAAAATGGATTGGCGTGCATCACTCAATTAGTTAACTTGCCCAATCGTGTGGTACTGCAGCCTTTACCTGGCTTTCCTGTGGTTCGAGATCTTATTGTGGATTTTGAAAATTTCTTTGATCAACATAAAAAGGTTAAACCTTATTTGCTGAATGACACGCCACCACCGACAAAAGAACGTCTGCAGTCACCCGAGCAGCGTGCGAAGCTAGACGGCCTGTATGAATGTATTTTATGTGCTTGTTGTTCATCATCATGCCCATCGTATTGGTGGAATCCTGATAAGTTTATTGGGCCTGCTGGATTGTTAGCATCTTATCGTTTTGTGGCAGATAGTCGCGATACGGCTACACGTGAACGCCTGCAAGAGTTGCAAGACCCTTTCAGTTTGTTCCGTTGTCGTTCTATTATGAATTGTGCTGATGTTTGTCCTAAAGGGTTAAATCCAACCAAGGCGATTACTCGTTTGCGCGATCAAATGGTAACGGAATCGTAAACAATGAAACAACCACCCCTTAATTATGATCAATTACAACAAAGTTCTTATTTGGCAGGCGGTAATGCGCCCTATATAGAGGCCTTGTATGATCAGTACCTTCAAGACCCAAGTATGCTTGATGCAAAGTGGCGAACGTATTTTGATTCTTTTGCTAATGGTGGCGGTGATGTTTCGCATCATGCTATTCGTGAGCAATTTAAAGAACTTGCAAGAGAGCCTAATACAGTAGTGGAGGCGGTCGCGCCAAGCGATCAGCAAGAAGCGGTTGATAGTTTAATCCGACATTACCGCCGTTTTGGTTACCTTCAAGCTAAGATTGATCCGTTAGGTACTGCGCAGACACCGGATGCACGTCTAAGTTTGGCGTATCATCAATTGAACGAGGCTGATCTTGATAAAACATTTGCAACACGTGATGTGTTGCCGCAGCAATCTGCAAGTTTGCGTGAAATCTTGGAGCGTTTGAATCGTATCTATTGTGGATCGGTTGGCTGTGAATATGGCTATATGGAAAATGCCAAGGAAGTAGAGTGGCTGCGTAACCAAGTTGAAACACGATTGCCGCAGCAACCATTGGATACTGCAACCAAGAAACGTATTTTGCAAGATTTAGTAGCTGCAGACGGTTTAGAAAAATATTTGGAAGTGAGATACATTGGCCAGAAACGTTTTTCAATCGAGGGGGGCGATACTCTTATTCCGATGATTAATGAAGTGCTGAGACATGCGCGTAGTTATGATATGCGGGAAGTAGTGATTGGCATGGCACATCGGGGGCGCCTCAATGTGTTGTTGAATATTGCAGGGCAATCACCGGCAGAATTATTTCAGGAATTTGATGGTACCATGGATTATGGTTTAACTTCAGGTGACGTAAAATACCATCGTGGTTTTTCTAGTGATATTGAGACACCATCGGGACCACTGCATTTAACGCTTGCGTTCAACCCGTCGCATTTAGAGTTTATCAACCCGGTGGCATTGGGTTCTATATCAGCACGACAAAAACGCAATGGTGGCGATGCGCGTCATGAATATGCTATGGCGATATTGATTCATGGTGATGCTGCATTTTCGGGACAAGGTGTTGTGATGGAGACCTTGAATATGTCTCAGACTCGCGCCTATTGTGTTGGGGGTGCGATTCATATCGTGCTTAATAACCAGGTCGGTTATACGGCAGCTAATTCTCATGACACACGTTCGTCACGTTATTGTTCTGATCCCGCGAAAATGATTGATGCACCTATTTTTCATGTTAATGGTGATGATCCAGAGGCGGCAGTTGAGGTGATGTTGTTAGCATTGGATTACCGTAATAAATTTAAAAAGGATGTTGTGATTGATTTTGTGTGTTATCGCAAAAGAGGACATCAAGAAGTTGATGAGCCGAGAGCAACAAATCCATTAATGTATCAGAAAATTGATGTGCACCCTGAACCTTATAAGATCTATTCAGAACAATTGGTAAAAGAGGGTGTTGTTGAGGCACAACAAGTTGAGAAGCTGCACTTAGACTACCGCGATAACCTTGATAAAGGTATTGGTATCGTGCGCACCTTGCCTGAAGGGTTGTCAGACCACTATGCAGAAAATTGGTCGCGCTACATCGGTCAATCTTGGCAGGTTGCGGTGGATACCAGAGTGCCTAAGCAGAAAATTGTAGAGTTGGGTGAACGACTTGATAGCATACCCGAGCATTTTGAATTACACCGTAATGTTAAAATGATTGTGGATGCGCGGCGTAAAATGACGGCGGGTGAGCAACCGCTCGATTGGGGTTATGCGGAAATTATGGCATACGCTACTCTGCTTGATGAGGGGCATCCCGTGCGTTTAACGGGTGAAGACAGTCGACGTGGTACTTTCTTCCATCGTCATGCATTTGTTTATGATCAGAAGACCGGTGAAGGCTATATGCCGTTGCAGCATGTCAGCGATCGACAAGCGTATTGCGAAATTTATGATTCGTTGTTGTCTGAGATTGCCACGCTAGGATTTGAATACGGTTATTCTACAACAGATCCTAATATGTTAGTGGAATGGGAAGCACAATTTGGTGACTTTGCGAATGGTGGGCAAGTGATTATCGATCAATTCATCAGTTCTGCTTGGCAAAAATGGAATCGCTTGTCGGGACTTACCATGTTGTTGCCACACGGTATGGAGGGTATGGGCCCTGAACATTCTTCAGCACGATTGGAACGTTTTCTACAGTTGTGTGCGCAAGATAATATGCAGGTATGTGTGCCTACGACACCGGCACAAATTTTTCATTTGTTGCGCCGCCAGGTTGTGCGCCCTTATCGTAAACCTCTAATTGTGATGTCTCCAAAAAGTTTATTGCGACACAGGCGCGCGGTTTCGAGTTTGGATGATTTGTCTGATGGTTGCTTTCAACTTATTATTCCAGAAACAGAGTCGCTGGATAACAGTAAAGTATCTCGTCTGATTGCGTGTAGCGGAAAAGTCTATTATGAATTGTTGGCGAAACGAGAAGAAGAGGGTATTAAAGACATTGCGATTATCCGTTTTGAGCAACTATATCCGTTTCCTTATGATGATTTTGAGAAGATACTTGAAAGTTATCCTAACTTAAAGCAAGTTGTTTGGTGTCAAGAAGAACCTAAAAACCAAGGCGCTTGGTTTACCTCGAGGCATCGTATTATTCGTTGTATTTCTGATGGTGTGGAACTGTGTTACGTTGGCAGACGTTCGATGGCGGCGCCAGCTGCAGGTTATCCCGCTTTACACAAGCAGCAATTGCAAACCTTCTTGGAGCAAGCGTTTGCACTAGAGATTCAAGAAAAAGATAAAGTAAAATTCTAGAGAGGAATTATAAATGACAATTGAAATTAAAGTGCCCGTGTTACCGGAGTCCGTTACAGATGCTACTGTTGCAAAATGGTATAAAAAAGTGGGTGATAGTATTGCTCGTGATGAAAATTTAGTGGATCTTGAAACGGATAAGGTAATGTTGGAGGTGCCTGCACCTCGATCAGGTACGATTGAAACGATTAGCGTTAAAGAGGGCGATGTAGTAACGGCCAGTCAAGTGTTGGCTACTATCAAAGAGGGTGAGGTAGCTGCAGCTGCGAGTGCCCCTGCAGCCCAGGCATCAGTACCGGAGCAGAAGGTTGCCAGCGCACCTGCTGCGACTGCATCATCAGAATCATTGAGCCCATCGGCTCGACGTGCTGTATCTGAAACAGGCGTTGATGTGAGTCAAGTCAGTGGAACAGGCCGTGATGGTCGTATTACCAAGCAAGATGTGACGCAGCAACTATCTCAACAGCCACAAAATGCCGTGCATGCTAGTGGTCATCGCAGTGAGAAGCGCGTACCGATGTCGCGTTTGCGTCAACGCATTGCGGAGCGCTTGGTGGCAGTGCAGCATGAGGCGGCGATCTTGACCACGTTTAATGAAATCGATATGTTGCCGGTGATGAATCTTCGCAAGAAATATAAAGAGAAATTTGAGAAAGAGCATGGCGTTAAATTAGGCTTTATGTCATTTTTCACGAAGGCAGTGATAGAGGCCCTGAAAAAATTCCCTGCAGTGAATGCATCCATCGATGGTACCGATGTCATTTATCATAATTATTATGATATCGGAGTTGCCATTGGTAGTCCGCGTGGTTTAGTGGTGCCAATTTTGCGAAATGCAGAGTCCATGAATATGGCTGCTATTGAGAAGAACATTAAAGATTTTGCGTTACGCGCAAAAGATGGAAAATTATCAATGGAAGAGATGACCGGTGGTACCTTTACCATTACCAATGGTGGTACTTACGGTTCAATGATGTCAACACCAATCATTAATCCACCGCAGACGGGCATCTTAGGTATGCATAATATCGTTGAGCGTGCAGTGGTGGTTGCTGGTGAGATAGTTGTACGTCCGATGATGTACGTGGCGTTATCGTACGACCATCGAGTTATCGATGGTAGTGAGTCGGTGCGCTTTTTAGTAACGATTAAGGAAATGTTAGAAGACCCCACACGGATGCTTATAGAAGTTTGATCAATAAATTAATAAATAGGAACAAAAATGAACCTTCATGAATATCAATCAAAACAATTATTAAAAGAATATGGTGTAGCAGTGCCAAACTTTGAAGTAGTGCGCAGTGCCGAAGAAGCTGTCGCCGCTGCCAATCAATTAGGCGGCAGTAAATGGGTGGCGAAAGCACAGGTCCATGCGGGCGGTCGCGGAAAAGCAGGTGGTGTTAAAATCTGCAGTGACAAAGAGCAATTAGCTGAATACATTAAGAAGATGTTGGGCACCCATCTTGTCACGTTCCAAACGGATGCGAATGGCCAACCTGTCAATCAAATGTTAGTGGAAGAGCCTTCTGATATTGCAACAGAATTATATTTGGGGGCAGTCATCGATCGTGCATCGCAGCGTATTGTTTTTATGGCTAGTACTGAAGGTGGTATGGATATTGAAGAGGTGGCAGATAAAACGCCTGAGAAAATTTTAAAAGTTGAGGTGGATCCTGTGGTAGGATTGCAGCCGTTTCAATGTCGTCAAGTATTCTTTAGTTTGGGCTTGGATAATAGTCTGATGCGTGATTTTACTAAGATCATGATGGGGCTGTATAACTTATTTATTCACGAAGATTTAGGTTTAATTGAAATTAATCCATTGGTTGTGACAAAACAAAAAACATTAGTTTGTCTCGATGCAAAAATCAATATTGATGATAATGCATTGTACCGTCATCCAAAATTGCGTGATATGCGTGACCCAACTCAAGAAGATGAGCGTGAAAACCAAGCGCAACAATGGGATCTTAATTATATTTCACTGGAGGGTGAGATTGGTTGTATGGTCAATGGTGCCGGCCTTGCGATGGCGACGATGGATTTAATTAAATTGAATGGTGGTCAGCCTGCGAACTTTTTGGATGTAGGTGGTGGTGCGACCAAGGAGCGTGTTACCGAAGCATTTAAGATTATTGTGTCAGATAAAAAAGTCAAAGGTATTTTGGTGAATATTTTTGGTGGTATCGTGCGTTGTGATTTGATTGCAGATGGTATTATCGCAGCAGTTGCGGATGTCGGTGTCAATGTGCCTGTCGTGGTGCGTTTGGAAGGAAATAATGCTGACTTGGGCGCTAAGAAATTAGCAGAGAGTGGTTTAAATATTATTCCAGCACAAGGTTTTGCTGATGCAGCTAAGACTATTGTAGAACAAGTTAATGAGAAGGTAACAAACTAATGAGTATTTTAATCGATAAAGAAACAAAAGTAATTTGTCAGGGTTTTACAGGTAAGCAAGGAACATTACACTCTGAGCAAGCGATTGCATATGGAACAAAAATGGTAGGTGGTGTCACGCCTGGTAAAGGTGGCAATAAACATTTGGACTTGCCGGTATTTAATAGTGTGAGTGATGCAGTTGATCAGACTGGTGCCGATGCCAGTGTGATTTATGTGCCTGCACCTTTTTGTAAGGATTCCATTATTGAAGCAGTTGATGCAGGCATTAAGTTAGTGATTTGTATTACAGAAGGTATCCCAGTATTGGATATGTTGGCTGTTAAGGCTTATATGCACGGTAAAGATGTGCGTATGATCGGCCCAAACTGCCCTGGTGTGATCACACCAGGTGAATGTAAGATTGGTATTATGCCAGGGCATATTCATAAGCCGGGTAAGGTTGGTATTGTGTCACGTTCAGGAACATTGACTTATGAGGCTGTTAATCAAACGACGGCATTGGGTTTTGGTCAGAGTACTTGTGTGGGTGTTGGTGGTGATCCGATTCCGGGTTGTAGCTTTATTGATGTGTTAGAGATGTTTGAAAAAGACGATCAAACTGAGGCCATTGTGATGGTGGGTGAGATTGGTGGTACGGCTGAAGAAGAGGCTGCTGACTTTATCAATGCAAATGTGAATAAGCCGGTTATATCTTATATAGCAGGTGTAACTGCGCCTGAGGGCAAGCGTATGGGCCATGCTGGCGCGATTATTGCTGGGGGCAAGGGAACAGCTGCTGATAAATTTAAGGCGCTAGAGGCTGCCGGTGTGTTTACAGTGAAGTCTCCTGCAGAGATTGGCAGAGGTGTTGCTGAGGCGACTGGCTGGTCGTAATATGTCGTCATCCCGTGTTTAGCACGGGATCCAGATTCCGCACTAAATGCGGAATGACGGTGAGGGATGCGGAATGATGGTGAAGGAATGTTAGTTACCGTCGTCATCCCATGTTTAGCACGGGATCTAAATGTTCTTGACTGCTTGCGCTCTTAAAAACATTACCAGTCAATCTTCTCCGTCTCGTAGAAGTTGATCTTGCTGCCATCATCGAATTCGATAACACCGGAAGCATCAGTGCTGTTGAAGGTGAGGCTACTGCCGCTGGTTGTGTAGTCGCTGCTATCGTAAGTCTCGCCACCAGTTGTTTTTAATACCCAGTTGCCGGCGCCGGGAGCGGCACCTTCGGAGATAGCAGAGATATCAATTTCATCCGTCCAGTTGGAGTTGGTTCGGCCGCCATCATTATCACCGTATACAGTATCAATACCAAAGCTAAGTTCTGTGTAGTTGAAGGTATCACTGTTGTTTCCACCAAATAATGTATCATTGCCTTCGCCACCTGATATAATGTCGTCATTTTTCTCGCCATAAATAGTATCATCACCAGTGCCGCCAAAGATGGTATCATTACCTTTATCACCATAGAGTGTATCGTCACCACCTTCTCCTGAAATGGTGTCATTACCTTTTTTACCGTCATAGGTATCATTGAATTCTGTGCCGGTATAAGTGTTGGCACTATTGTTACCGCTGGTGTCGTCACCTTCGCCTACCGACATGGTAATGGTGTCAGTTGTAGTGGCAGTGTCGCCGTCATCTTCAGTTGAAGTTGCTGTAATTGTAAGATCATAATCACCAGCGATGTCTTCTCCAGCGCCATCGCCGTCGTCATCATCGCCGTCGCCATCGTCGTCATCACCATCACCAGCAGATGTGGTTGTAATCGTTAAATCGTCTAAGCTGTTAAGGTCATTGCCTGATATTGTCCAGCTACCATCACCATTATCTTCGCCGAGGGAAAGTGTTGCAAAATCGGGAACTCCGTCTATGGTTACAGAGGTTATTGATTCTGATCCATCGGTATCTGAAACTACGGCAGAGAGATCAAAGCTAGTTGTGTCATCCACTGTGGCGCCAAAGTCATCCACCTCAAGCGTTGGTGCATCGGCATCACCTGTGACGCTGACGTCAAAGTCTGTCGAGACAGTGTTGGTATCGCCGCCATTGGATTCAGTTGATGTAGCTTCGAGTGTGAGTGTAAAGTCTACGTTTGAATCATCCGGTGGGGTGATTTGTAATGAATCAAGTGCCCAGTCGCTAGTATCAACGCTGGTATTGCCGCTGCTAGCAGTAAATGTATTCGTGCCATCTGTGAGTACAGCCCCAATAGGAATGCCACTAATGGCTGTAGCTAATGTTTCTGAACCATCGGTATCTGTGAGTGCCGCACTGACATCAAGATCAATGGCGAAGTCTTCAGTGCCAGAAACATCTTCTGCAGTAACGGTGGGTGCGGAAGCTTCATCATCAGTTGCATTAACAGTCACATCGATAGAGCCTGTTACAGAGCTGGTGTCATTATTTTCAGATTCTTCACTATAAGCTTCAATTTGTAGTGTAAAGTCATCACTCGAGTCAGTAGGTGGTGTAATTGTTAATCCATCCAATTGTGCTTGTGTAACAAGCCATACGCCTGAGCCTTGATCAGTACCAGCAGAAAGTGTCGCACCACTTGGAACATCACTAATCAGTACATACGCATCTTCTGAGCCGTCGGTATCTTGTAATTCAACATCGATGTTTAATGCGATAGCACTATTTTCATCCCCTGATGCAGTGTCAGTAATATCTACAATAGGTTCGTCTGCAACAGGTGTAACATCAACTACCAAATTGGCAACTGTAGAGGTGTTTGTGTCACCATCATCCTCTGTCGCAATTGCAGTCACTTGCAATGTAAAGTCATCACCAGAATTTGAAGGTGGTGTGATGGTAAGGTTATCCATATCCCAGTCAGAAAAAGCAACGCTTGTATTACCGCTGGTTGCCGTAAAGGTGTTACCACTGCCATCACTTAATACTGCGCCAACAGGGATGTCGCTAACCTCAAATGAGAGTGATTCAGTTCCATCTGTGTCAGTCAGTGCGCCACTGATATCTAGACTAATGTCTGTATCTTCATTACCACCGTCACTAGAAGCTGTAACAGTCGGTGTATCGGCCACACCAGTTACAGTCACATTCAGTGTTGAGCTTGCTGTAGCGGGGTCGCCACTTTCATCTTGTGCACTGGTAGTGACAGTAAGTTCGATATTTGTATTATCATTTAGTGGCGGCTTGATGGTCATGCTGCTCATATCCCAATCGGAGATATCAACGCTTGTATCACCACTAGAAGCGGTAAAGCTATTATCACCATCGCTTAAGACGGCTCCGACAGGAATATCACTAACAGTCGTGGTTAAGGTCACAGAACTATCAGACTCATTTCCGGCAACGCTAATATCGCCCAATGAAATCTCACTGTCTTCTTGACCGCTCACATCAGAGACACTCACAGTAGGTGTATCAGCCACATCAGTGACAGTGACATTTAAAGTAGAACTGGCAGTAGCAGCATCACCGGATTCATCTTGCGAACTGGTAGACACAGTAAGCGCAATATCATCTTCGCTATTTAAAGGCGGCTTGATGGTCATGCTGCTCATATCCCAATCGGAGATATCAACGCTTGTATCACCACTAGAAGCGGTAAAGCTATT
>JAHZIV010000026.1 GCA_022601255.1 Gammaproteobacteria bacterium | reverse complement strand
TAACTTAAACAAGATCGACATATATAGCGGCACCACTGGTATTGCCGAGCTCGCCTGTGTTACCAACGCTTTATTTACTGAAATCAACGCTTGGCCAGCATACTTAGCATTCAACATATCAGCAGTTTTTTGAAGATGCTCTTTAGCCTTTCCAATCGTACCTTCTTTATAGATAGGATGTGTAAGTTCTGGTCCTATATAAGAATATGCGACCGTCTTAAAGTCATCTGTTAGGAGGCCTTCTTGCTCCAAAAGTTCGATCCATATTTGCCAATCTTCACCGCCCATGACAGCAATTGTATTTGCCACCTCTTCTTCATTGGCAGGATCAATACTGACATCTTTCACTTCGCCACGAATTGGGTCCACCGTTTTATTGGAATACGCTGCGCCTAAAGGTTTTAATACAGATGTATAGGTTTTGCCATCACGCGGATTAGTGCAACGTGGTGCTGCTAGACTATAAATAACTAAATCGATAGCACCCAAATCCTCACGAATCATATCAACCGTTTTTTGTTTAATTTCATCAGAAAAAGCATCGCCATTTATACTTTTAGCGTAATGGCCTTGCTGATGCGCAATAGATTCAAATGCTGCTGTGTTATACCAGCCCGCTGATGCGGTACGCTTTCCTGTAGCGGGTCTTTCAAAAAATACGCCAATGGTTTTAGCGTCACAGCCGAAGGTTGCGGTGATACGAGATGCCAGACCATAACCCGTCGATGCACCAATGACCAATACATTTTTGGGACCATTTTTGATAGCACCTTGTTGCTTGACAAAATTGATTTGTTGTTCAATATTTTTATGGCAACCATTTGGATGCGCTGTTGTGCAGATGAAGCCTTTGACTTTTGGCTGAATAACCATATCGCGATCCTTAATATTATTTGAAGAGCGGGTATTCTAACAAAAGGACTCATAGATGGACAGTCTAGAACGAGGACATTTAGAAAGCACGAATATTAGCAATGCCTGCTGTTCAGCTATGCTGGCATTTTGGAAGATAATGCGAGCGAGCAGCACAGTGTATACGTCAATACATGAACAGCACAGCGAACATTATCTTCCAAAAGGACTCATAGATGGGCAGTCTAGAACGAGGGCCAATAAGTATAAAGAGTATTTAAAGGCCTGACGCAAGTACCGGGAACTACCAATCATCTTGGTAAATCGAGTTGACATATTAGGCTTCCCACTCCCCCTCAGGATCTATCTCGGGCTTGCTCACAACGCCAACATCTCAGTACCTTCTTGTGTTTCAATTAAAAGCCCGGCGGCCAGGCCTTTAAATACTCTCCTCAAAAACAAGTATAGTACAAAATAACAGCTTTTCCAGGGCATGCATAAGATCTAACCTACTCATTTATATAATTTTTCAAGAAAGAGCCGTGAAGCAACTTGCAGCAGAAAATACAATTTTTTTGCACTAGGCGTTTACATATTCCTGTGATGGTGACTCTGCACGGGGTTTTGCAATTCTCACGACCATATTGCGGCCTTTCATATCAACTCCATGAGCGTCTAATGCTTTTTTAGATGATTCTGTCGAAGTGAAGGTTATAAACGCAAAGCCTTTAGATTGCCCTGTGTGATGATTTTTTACGATTCTAACGTGAGTGATGGTGCCATAATGTGAAAAATAGCGCTTGAGATCATATTCATTAGCACGATAAGGAAGGTTGCCCACATAAATTTGAACGTTTTCGGTGTTATTATCGCGATTTTTTCTACGCTTAAAGTAAGATATAAATAATAAGAAAATGGTTATTGCTGCAACAGCAGCGATGACTAAATGTAGAGTATCTGGTTTCATAAAATGTCCTTATCAGTTGTAATGATTATCATGTAATAATTCAGCTTAATCAATTAAATCTGTGTGAAATACGTTCACTCCGACGTTACTAAATTAAGCAGGTTAAATTCTATGAAAGACAGACACTAAAGTAAAGCGCAAATCATTATGAGAACTTATAGAGCAATCCTAGCAGGCCACTGGTACTTCCAGGCACTTGGATCCTACCACTCGAACCATTTTTTTGCAGAACTAACGCAGCCTCACCCAGAATTGCAACATGATAAGATATAAAATATTCGGCACCACCGCCCACCAACAGACAAAAGTGATTGCCAGGCTGTAACTTAAAAACATCGGTAGAGCCACTGGATATATGCGACAAACCAATTCCAGCTGTTGCAAATAAATTCATGCTTGGAATTATTGGCAGCATAAATTTTCCAAGTATGTGGAACACACCCATGCTTGCATGACTGCCATGACCTTCAATTTTAGGGTAACGCAGATACCCTGTCTCGGTTGCTATATAGCGATTAAATTGATACCCGGTTGAAACTCTCCAGGCAAAACCATCATCTCGAACGCCAGAACCTAACTTGCTTGTAACAAATCCATAACCCACGTTCAGATCAGAATAGAAAGCAGATCTATCGGCAGAACCATAACTGCCTTGGAACACCTGAATGGTCATTGGGATATTATCTTTACTATTGTCTTTTCCCACGATATAGGCTCTTCTCGCTGAAGGCGAATCTGCAAAGCCAATACTGCTCGCTAATAAAGCTAAGAGTGCGATAAGGGATGTTATGATCTTCATATGGCAATTTCCTTCTGCAAATGATTAAGAATGTGACAATTATGAAGAAATTAGATATTGATGTCAAAGCGTTGTTATGTTCGAAAAAATGCTGCTAACGTTTGATCTAGATAGACGATTGAAGATTCATCTTCTGTTTGCCTGATGAAATAGATGAACAGACTGTAACGAGGGCTTAAAAAATATAAAAAAAAAGCCGGCTAATGCCGGCTTTTTTGATTACTTACAAAATTTAAATTAGAACTTGTAAGTAACACCTACCAAGCCATTAAGACTTGATGGGAAATTAACAGCACCATTCGATCCATTTTGGAATGTGTAAAGTACTTGACCTGTGATTGCAACATTGTTAGTTACATAGTAGTCAGCACCACCACCTACGATAGGTACGATGCGATGGTTTGTATCAGATGTAGTTGTACCATCAGCAGTATAAGAATCACGAGTAACACCAACACCTGCTTTAGCAAATACATCAAGGTTGCTCATTACAGGGTACATGCCTTTAGCAAGCAAGTTCCAAACACCAGAATGCTCAGTAGAGTTATCGTTAAATTTAACTGTAGGTAAAGCTAAGTATCCAGCTTCAACTGCAATATAAGGGTTGAACTGGTAACCAAGTGCACCATTCCATACAAAACCTTTTTTACTGTCTACTGTAGAGTCAGCTTTGCTTGTAATGTTACCGTAACCAATGCCACCATTAACGTAAACACCACTTCTTTGAGTTGGCGCAACGCTTGCAACATTGTTGCTGTGACGATAGTGATCAGGACCGCCAGCGAAGCTGACACCAGTTGCTACTAATGCTGTAGCTGCAATTATACTTACTGTAAGTTTTTTCATTTAAAAAGCCTCTTATTAGATTAATGAAAAATTGTTCGCGCATTATGCATAAGGATATTTAACAAGTCAACCCATAAAAACATTTATTTTCATACAATTATGTAACAATATTGAAATTATTTGTAATCTATTTAATGATCAATAAAGCGTTATTTTTCAGATGGTTAATATATTGTCTGGATAGAAAAAGTTCAATTATTATAACTCAAAATCAGTTAATTTGTATAATATATCATCAACGCGGTGGCCCAATTTAAGGCCTCTTCGCTCAAATTTTGTCTCCGGCCTGAGGCCGACCTCACACTTATACTCCGAAACATCCTCAGGTATGCGCGTAAAATGATCATTTTTGGACATTACATCGAGCATCCAGTCTGTATAATCAGACCAGTCGGTCGCAAGATGCAACAAACCACCCTGTTTTAACTTGTGTGCGAGTAACGCAATAAAATCAGCTTGAATCAGGCGCCGTTTGTGATGGCGCTTTTTAGGCCATGGATCTGGGAAATATACGTTAATCCTATCTAAGCTATTATTCGGAGTACACTGCTTTAAAACTAAATTCACATCCTCACAAAACACCTTAATATTTTGTAAGCCAGCATCTGCAATATCACTCAACAACGAACCCACACCCGGTCGGTGGACTTCCACACCAATAAAATTAATATCGGGATTTTCACGAGCCATCTGGCACAGTGATTGCCCCATGCCAAAACCAATCTCTAAAAAAACAGGCGCAACTTTTGCAAACACCTCATTCAAATTATACGGCTGACCCGCCAGCCCAAGGCTAAATTCTGCCCAGTGTTTTTCCAACCCCATCTTTTGACGCGGCGTCATACGCCCTTCTCTTCGCACAAAACTACGGATCTTTCGTCGACTCTTCTCATTCATCGTGTCATACTATGCAAACTTTAAAGGAGTGGCAACATGAAAATAATTTTAAAAACGATTGGCTATCTGATTGGGCTTGTTATTCTGCTATATATTATTGCAGCAATTATTCTTGCCTTCTTCATCAGCCCCAAAACTTACAACCACATTGTCAACAAATATGCCTATGACGTTACGGGACACCACATCTCCATCAAGGGCAATACCCACATCAGCATATTCCCCTCTCTAACTGTTAAACTGAATGATGTTACCGTGCAAAATGACAAGCCATTCCAGCAGTACGGCGATCTCGCCAAAATCGGCAACCTTCAGGTGAAAATTGCTATTTGGCCTTTGATTGGTGGCGCTATTAAACCAGACTTATTTATACTGAAAAACGCTAAAATTAATCTGGTTACTAACTCCAAACATCAGAAGAATTGGCACCCACAAGCAAATCAGTCGCAACACTCGAAAAAACATCTCAACAGAACTCACTTTTCTGGCCGCGATATTGCAATCCCTAAAATCCAAATTGAAAATGGAACAATTAACATTATCAACCTTACAACAAACAAAAAGACACGGCTTAACAAGTTAAATCTTTACGTCAATCCGAATACTGCATTGGATGGTTTTGATATCAAGTTTAATACCATCTACAGTTCCAATGATCAGAAGCCCCTGCCAATTACATTTGCAACCTATCTATCAACGACTGACAATCAAATGAAATTGGATGATTTGATGGTCGGCATCAACAAACTCACTTTCAATGGTGTGCTGAACATTAATGTGAATAAGCATGTCGTTAAAGGTAATCTACTTGGCAAGCTTGCTAATGGCAGCTTGTCTGATAGCTTTACCTTAACTAACACAGCCTCTCAACCAAAAATTAATATGGCACTTAAACTCTCGCAGATGGATCTGAAACCCGTATTATCTGCATTGTTAAATCGCAACAATATTACTGGAACCTTAAACTTTCAGTCGCAGCTAAGTACCTCAGGCTCACTCAAACAGCAATGGCTCTCCAACATGAGCGGCCGCGGCTCGATCAATATCCAAAACGGTCAGATTGGTGGCGTGGACATGATAAACACGGTGCAACAAGGCATGCAACTTAGCAATCAAGGCAAGAAACCAATGTTGCAACGTGGTGTTACGGTATTTAAAAAAATCTTTGCAAGCTTTGATATACGAAACGGCACCCTATCCAATCAGGATTTGCAAATCGATTCCGATAATCTTGTCGTTACCGGCAATGGAACCATTGACTTACCATCACAACGGTTGCATTTTGACCTTAATATGAAACATCCCAACAAAAAAGACTGGCAATTACCGTTGACGTTAACCGGTACGCTGCAACACACAAAAGTACAACTTAATATTAAAGCAATTGCCTACAAACTACTTAAAAATAAAGTAACAAATGCCTTCAAAAACTTATTTGGCAAATAAATTAATTCGCTGGTACAGAATTCACGGCAGACATGATCTGCCGTGGCAGCGAAATAAAACAGCCTATCGCGTCTGGATTTCAGAAATCATGCTGCAACAAACGCAAGTCACCACGGTGATTCCCTACTACCTGAAATTTATGCGACGCTTTCCAAACCTTAAATCTTTAGCAAATGCCTCGCAGGATGATGTGTTGGCGCATTGGTCTGGACTTGGCTACTACGCACGCGCTCGTAATATGCATAAGGCAGCTCAAATCATCCAGCAGCAGCATTCGGGGCGCTTCCCAACTCAGATTGAAGACATTGTCGCGCTTCCAGGCATTGGGCGGTCTACAGCCGGTGCCGTACTGTCATTTTCGAAGGAGTTGCCAGCAACCATCTTGGATGGCAATGTAAAGCGTGTTCTCTGTCGTGTGTTTGCAATCGATGGCTGGCCCGGCAAAACGGATACTTTAAAACAGCTATGGGAATTAGCCGAACAACTCACGCCTCAGAAAAATACCGCCGAATACAACCAGGCCATCATGGATCTAGGCGCTACGATTTGTACACGCAACAAACCCAACTGTCCAGCCTGCCCCATTAAATCAGACTGCCAGTCATTCCAACAAGGCACTCAAAACCAATATCCCCACTCAAAACCAAAAAAGGCATACCCGACAAAAGAGGTGAGCATGGTTATTATCCAAGATTCGCGGGGCCATATTTTCTTGCAAAAACGCCCACCTACCGGCATCTGGGGTGGCCTCTGGTGTCTACCCGAATTTACAGCAGACAAAAACATAGCCGATGTCTGTCTTAATAGTTATCAGTTTAAAATTAATGTTGTTTCACATGAAACAACACTTATAAAACATAAATTCAGTCACTTTCAGCTAGATATTAATGTAATTTATGCAGATTTATATGGCCCTGTCGAGAACCGCGTCATGGAAACTGACGAACAAGTTTGGTATAAAGTGGGGTCGCCCTTACCTGGAGGTATTGCGGCGCCAACAAGCAAGATATTGCAATCTATGAAGGGGTAAATATGCCACGAATGATCCACTGTAAAAAACTAGACATCGAAGCAGAAGGCTTCGATGAGGCGCCCTACCCAGGTGAGCTTGGTAAGCGCGTCTATGAAGAAATCTCCCAGCAAGCCTGGGATAAATGGCTGGGACACCAAACTATGCTGATTAATGAATATCGCCTCAGCCTGATTGACCCAAAGGCTAGAGAGTTTCTCGAGACCGAAATGGAAAAGTTCCTGTTTGGGGACGGGAGCGATAAACCAGTTGATTACACTGAGCCGAAGGAATAAGCATTAAAATACACTATAATCCACTATTAATCGCTATTTTTCACTAAAAATCACTAATTGTCATTAATTTACTTTAATCTTAGGCCTATACCTAGTATATCTAATCTTGCAATCAGGATAATATTATGTACAATAATGGCCACAACCAATAAAAGAGAAGTAGATTATGGCAGACTCAGAAAGATTAAGATTTTTAATTATCGGGCCAGTAGGCACTGGCAAATCAGCTATTTTAACAAGAATTGTTGGTAATAACCCTCACGCCGAACATACTTCCACAATAGGAATCGAATTTGCGAAAGCATCAATCTTTCTTAGTAATAATGATATTCAACCACTGCTAATCTATGACACAGCTGGGGACCTGAGATACTCCATAAACAACAGGTCCACCTACTATGAAAAAATGCATGGTGTCATGCTGGTGGTAAATTTTGAAGATTTATTTGAGATGAACTCATTTGCCGCAAAGTATGATCACTTTCTCGAAGAATATTGCGCAGCAACCGAAAAAAACATACCGCTTCAAATTGTTATCAATAAATCTGACCTTGCGGGAAAAATTGACCAATTAAGTATGGCGGCGGCCAAGGCAAATCTTAATCGATGGCTAGAGTCACATAATGAACGTCTTCAAGGTAGAACAATTCAAATAAGCACATGCTCTGCAAGAGTAGGCACCAGTGTCAAAGAGTCATTTCACACGCTTACTAGAGCTGTAAAATCAAATGTAAATGCAAACCGTGATGATGATGCTGGCGCCGCTATAGATCCCGGCCCCAATAGACAAACTCAAGAGCCTGACCCTATTTATAATGCAGTTCTCAAATGTGTCAAGCGTCATAAAAGAAAAGGCCGCTTAGATCCTTTAGATCTATTTGGCCATAGAAATAAAGCCAGGAAGATTCGTGCAGCTCTAACGGCCACTAAAGAAGTCGGCACCACAATGAGCGATGAGACGATGGATCCGGAGTATCAACACTCAGGAACAGGAGCCAACTTATACAACGCGCTCAACATACAGCGTATTAGTTTCTGGAAGACAAAGGTGTCGACAAGCCTTACAGATGTTAGGCGTGACATTGCCCGTGAGATGGGAAAGGCTGATATGAACGACTTTAAAACCCGGTAACTCGCGCAAAACATTCTAACTGTCGCTAATATTGTGAAAATTGGCTACTTGTTTCTATCATGCTCACCCTGTCATTACAGTGCTCCCTGTCATTGCGAGCGCAGCGAAGCAATCCACAATAACTCATTGCAAATAGGCGAAAATAATATACAATACGCGCCATAACCAAATAAGAGGATATCACCATGAGACGAGATAAATACCACCAACTATTTAAGCTACTGCTTATAGGACCAGCAGAAACCGGCAAAACATCT
>JAHZIV010000025.1 GCA_022601255.1 Gammaproteobacteria bacterium | reverse complement strand
ACTATTATGAAAGCGTTGAATTAAATCATTTAGAAATGCATCGTCGTTACCCGCCAAGCTCACAGCCGTTGGCATGCCACGCGCCACTTCCATAGCAAAACTCGGACCCGATAAAACAGCATAAACCGCATCACTACCAATGACCTGCTCTACCACTTGGTCCAACCTTAAACCAGTTTCAGGGTCTAAACCTTTACTACCCCACACAAGACGTATCTTGCTAACATCAACACGTTGTTTAATCTCCAGCAACACACTGCGAAAACCAACACTGGGTACTACAATTAGAATATCTTGCACCCCAAGCAAACTTTGCTCGAGGCTTTCACAGATTTCAATGGCGTCCGGAAAAACAATATCAGGAATATAATCTTTATTGATACGCGTCTGCAACAATTGCCGCACTAATTCGGGAGCATACGCCCAAAGTTTAACAGCATTACCATTTCTGGCTAAATGCAATGCTAAGGCAGAACCCCAACTTCCTGCGCCAATAACTGCAATGGGTAGATCAGATGACATTAATGCGCTTTATCACCTTTGTCTTTTTCTTCTTTCTGATGCTGTTCGTACAACGCGTCAAAATTTACTGGCGTTAAGTACAATTGTGGGAATCCAGCACGCACCACCGCATCAGTTACAACCTCACGCGCATAAGGATACAAAATACTAGGACAAAAGCTTCCCAACAAATGTTTTAATTGCTCGTCAGGGAAACGATTTAACGTAAAGATACCCGCCTGCTTTACTTCAACCAGGAAAGCAGTTTTTTCTTTCACTTTAACGGTTACCGATACGGTTAACACAACTTCACGCACACCTTCGCTCAAAATATTTTTTGCATCGGTGCCTAAATCCATATTCAATTCTGGCTCCCACTGATCCAAGAAAATGCCTGGGCTTGAAGGACATTCCAAAGATAGGTCCTTAACATACACACGCTGAATCGCAAACTCCGGCGCATTGCTATCTTGCTCTGGTTTCTTTTGATCTTTTTCTGCCATTGTATTCTCCTTAAAGATTGAGTTGTTTATTTGCTGCCTTTGACCAGTGGTAAGTTCTCCTTCTTCCAAGCACTAATACCACCTGCTAATTGATGCACTTTGCTAAAACCAGCCTTGCTCAGCTTGCCAGCAACGGCTTGCGCTTTCTGCTGCTGACTGCCAGCAACAATGATAATGTCTTTTTCCTTATCGCCCAACCGACCAATCTGCTTTTCAATATCCGTTACCACAATATTTTTTGATCCCACGATATGACCGTCTCGAAATGCATTTGCATCACGAATGTCGATCACCAATCCCGATTCTCGGTTCATGCAATGCGTAACCTGCTGTGGCGTCATGCGTTTACCACCACTCGAACCCGAGCGCACTTCTTCAATAAAGATTAAAATCAACACAACGATAAAGGCCAAAACCATCGGCCAGTGGCGTGTCACAAAATGTATAAACTGATGCGTCATGGTACCTACTCTGTAACCATCCAAAAGGTGGATAGTATACAGGAAACCTGCCCCATGAGAAGAGATAGCCTGAATATTCCATGAATATCCTACTGCAAAGCCAAGCGGTGATTTTATGTATTATTTATATTCAAATAATGTTATTTTTACAGTACTATGAAACAAAAAATACATTTTCTGCTCATTTTATTTACAGTGTTGGTCGTGGCCGCAAATGCCAGCCCGAATGGTCAGAGCCTTTCGACACTCAATCATCGCATCTCAAACATGCAAACGGAGCTAAAACATGCCAAACAAAAGCGCTCAAACATTCAAAGTGCATTACGCGAAGCAGAGGTAAACTCAGGCATCATGCAAATCCAACTCAACCAAACACAACAACGCATCAAACAACAAAAGAAGGCGCTTCAACAATTGGAGCAAAAAGAGCAAAATATCAAAACACAGCTATCACAACAAAAAAATCAACTCTCGCAACAACTACGTGCCCTGTACATGCTTGGAAACCAGCCTCATTTGAGGTTGTTGCTTGATCAAGATAACTCAAGAAAAACCAACCGAATGGCGATGTACTTACAATACCTCAACCAGGCGCGCAGCAATGATATTCTGAACATCCAGAGATTACTCGCACAACTCCAGCAGAACCAGCAGCAACTGCAACAACAGTATTTACATCTGCGTGATATATTGAAACTACAAAAACAACAAACCCTAAAATACCAAGTACTACGCCATCAACGCAGCAACTTGATCGATAAAATTAATCTCAATATTCAAACACACCAGCAAAAACTGGCTGCCCTCAGCCAAGATAAACATCGACTCGAGAACACCATCACACAACTCAATCAGAACGAAGAGGTGACATATTATCCCGGAACAGGCTTTTCTGCGCTTCGAGGTAGATTACACATGCCATCTCGAGGTAAAATATTAAACATGTTTGGCCATAATATTCAAGGCAGCCAACTGAGGTGGGATGGCATTCTGATCCGAACTGCAGAAAACAACCCCGTCTATGCCGTTGCTGATGGTGAGGTCGTCTTTGCCAAGTGGCTTTCTGGCTATGGACTGCTGTTGATTATAAGCCAAGGACATGGATATATGACCCTGTACGGACGTCTACACAGCCTATACACCCGTGTAGGCCAACACGTAAATGCAGGAGAACAAATTGCCACGGTAGGCGAAAGCGGTGGTTTTACACGGCCCGCATTGTATTTTGCAATCCGGCACAACGCAAAACCACTGGACCCACTACATTGGTGTCGACCATAAAAACTAAGGAGAGACAATGGCCCGCTTAATCAAACAACTGCTCTATGCCTGTGTCACACTCGTTGTGATAAGCTACAACCCTGTAAGTTTTAGTGCTACACCAAAACCTGCAAAAGATGCCAAACCACTACCACAAAAACAAATCAAACGTTTTGTGACAGCCATTTCAGCCATTCAACATTACTACATAAAACCGGTCACCGATAAAAAATTATTTAGCAACGCCATTAGAGGCATGGTATCCAGTCTTGATCCTCATTCTAATTTCTTAGATGATGATGACTTAAAAAATCTACGCTCTACCGTGTCCGGTAAATTTGTTGGCGTGGGTATTGAGCTAACTACTGATAAAGGTGCTCTTAAAGTCATAACACCACTGGATGACACACCCGCCTATAAAGCTGGCATCAAAGCAGGCGACCTCATCATTAAAGTGGATAATCTACTGATTGCAAATATGACATTGCGTCAAGCAATCAACCACATCAAGGGAAAACGCGGCACCAAAGTGACGCTCACCATTCTACGCAAAGATGCAAACAAGCCACTTGATGTTACCTTAACCCGCGATGTCGTAAAAATCAAAACCATAAAAAGTAAAACGCTTGAAAATGGCTATGGTTATGTACGCCTTACTCTATTCCAAGGTCCCGTCGAAAAATCATTGCGAGCGGCTATTGAAACATTGAAGCACGACAATGGCGGCAAGTTAAAAGGACTTGTTTTAGACCTACGTAATAATCCAGGTGGATTACTGGGCGCCAGTGCAAAAGTGGCGGATACTTTTTTAAATTCTACAATGTTAAAAAAATACAAAGGTCTTATCGTTTACACAAAAGGTCGTATTTCAGGATCAGACATTAGCTATAAAGCACACCCTGGCGATATGATTGGTGGTGCGCCCATGGTAGTGCTTATCAACGGTGGTTCAGCGTCTGCTTCTGAAATTGTTGCCGGCGCATTGCAAGATTATAAGCGCGCCATTATTATGGGCACGCGAAGTTTTGGTAAGGGCTCTGTACAAACCGTCATACCCATCAGTAAAGATAATGCCATCAAACTCACTACCGCCTTATACTACACTCCTGCAGGACGCGTCATCCAGGCTAGGGGTATTCAACCCAATGTTGTAGTACCTAATTTTAAGGTTAATAAATCAGATCAAGGCATGTTAAGCATTGATGAATCAGACTATGACAATCATCTTGCTAATGGTGGCGCCAAAAAAGAACAGAAACAGCTTAATACGTTAAAAAAACTACGTAAAAAAGAAGTGGCATTAGCACAGAAAGATTATCAACTGTATGAAGCATTGATGATGTTAAAGGGTATGAACGCGTTGCGTTAAACCGCAACCTTGCCTTTAATGTGTGGCTGCGCAACATAGTTTTGGAATTCGAAGTCTTCGAATGTGAAGTCTTCGATCCTATCAGGCTTACGCAAGATTTTTAAGCTGGGTAATGCACCTGGCTTGCGAGTCAACTGTTCTTCTACTTGGTCGAAATGATTATGGTAAATATGACAATCGCCACCCGACCAAATAAACTCGCCCGCTTTTAGGTCACACATCTTTGCCACCATATGCGTTAACAAAGCATAACTAGCAATATTAAACGGCACTCCTAAAAAGGCATCGGCAGATCGCTGCGTCAATTTACAAGAGAGCGCACCATCACTCACATAAAACTGAAAAAGTAAATGACACGGTGGCAAAGCCATCTTATCAAGCTCGCCGACATTCCAAGCAGATAAAATCAAACGACGCGAATTGGGGTCTGTTTTTATCGTTTCAATCAGTTGTGCTATTTGGTCGATCTCACGCCCATCAGCTGCTTTCCATGAGCGCCATTGCTTACCATAAACAGGACCGAGATCACCGTTCTCATCCGCCCACTCATTCCAAATGCGCACACCATTATCATTGAGGTATTGAATATTGGTATCACCACGTAAAAACCATAGTAGCTCATACACAATGCTACGAATGTGCAACTTCTTGGTCGTCAATAACGGAAAGCCATTATTTAAATCAAACCGCATATCGCAACCAAAAATACTGCGCGTACCGGTTCCAGTGCGATCAGATTTGTCACGACCATTTTTATAAATCGAATTTAGGAAGTCTAAATATTGTTGCACGTTTTAAGTCCGTGGTTTTTATCCTGGGCTAGAAACAGCGGCGATATGTGTGGCTCTCTGCGCACCAATACCACCGGTAAAGCTCATCTGTACTAACATCGTTACCAGTAAAATTAACCAGATCATCCATATCAAGATCATAGTGTGTTCATAACCACTGCGCTTGATCATCCAGTGTCCGGTCGTCACCATACCACCAATCGACACCGGAACCAACAACAACGCGAGTACACCCTGTAGAACCCGCCCAAGAGAATCACTCGAGAAGACAATTGCTAACCAATTCGCCAACTGATTGTGCAGATATAACAGCCAGTCTAAAACATGTGCAAGCTCATTCCGAAAGAACACGCCCAACACGGTCGCAACAACTAATAAGAAAGCATGCTTTGCCATTTTTCATTTCCATATGTTAGTTATTAGAACCCTGACAGTATACCCAGAAAACACCTATTATGCCTACTATAATCATAGGAATAGATAGTATTTGCCCCATGGTTAGTGAATTTCCTACAATGAAACCCAGCTGAGGATCAGGGTTGCGGAAGAATTCTAGAAAAAAGCGAAAGCAACCGTAACAAAGTAAAAACATTGCCGACACCGCAAAGCGCGGACGTGGCTTTGAGGAGAACCACCACAAGATAATAAATAACACCACACCCTCCAAAAAGAACTCATACAATTGCGAAGGGTGGCGTGGCAATGGTCCTGCATTAGGAAACACCATCGCCCAGGGTACGGTCGTGACGCGCCCCCATAACTCGCCATTGATAAAGTTACCCAATCGGCCTGCGGCTAAACCGATGGGTACCAACGGTGCTACAAAATCGGTAATCTCAATTAGGGATTTTTGAAACTTACGCGTTAACAGCAGCAGCGCAATAATTGCCCCAATCATACCGCCGTGAAATGACATACCCCCATCCCACACATAGAAAGTTACCCAAGGTTGATGAATTAATGTCGGGAAATTATAAAACAACATATAGCCAATACGCCCACCGACGATAACACCAATAGCGGCGTAAAAAATAATGTCGGCCACTTGTTCGCTATTCCATTTGCCTCGCGAATGTTTTGCTCGATAAACACCTAGCAAATAGGCACCAATAAATCCCACCAAATACATCAGGCCATACCAATGGACTTTTATCGGACCTATTTTAAATGCAACGGGATCAAAATGAGGATATTGAAGCATGCAGCAAACCCCATGACATATGAATTGAGACCATCAATAAAAATACCGCAAACACCTTACGCAGTACCTTCGATGGAAGGCGATGTGAATAATAGGCGCCTACTGGAGACATCAAAACGCTTCCAATTGAAATCGTAAACCAAGCCGGCCAGTAGATATAACCGATCACATGTTTTGGTAGCAAAGGATTATGCAACCCGGCTATCGCAAAAGCAGCAGCGCCCACAAAAGCAATCGTGATACCCATACAAAACGACACCATCACAGCCTTTCGCATATGAATATTACAATAATTTAAAAACGGAATCACGGTGGTGCCACCGCCCACACCAAGCAACCCTGATAACAGGCCCATGCCAATTCCGGCTGAAGACATTCCCAAAATACCCGGTAAATTATGTTTGTCACGATTACGCTTGTCACGAAACATGCGCACTGAAACGATAAATAAAAATATCGCGAAGAAACTTATTAAAATTTGTGCATGCAGGTGGTGCGCTAGAACCGCACCAACCACGACACCGATTGCAACGGGGATAACCAAACGCCGCGCAATTGACCAAAAAGCAACTTTATATTTCATGTGTGCCGACAGCGAACGCAGCGTTGTGCAGATCATTACCGCTAATGAGGTCCCCACTGCCAACTGCATCACGATATTGGGATTAACATTGTATTGGGCAAACACCATCAGCAGGCCTGGCACCACAATAATGCCGCCGCCAATTCCTAGCAGACCAGACAGTGTCCCTGCTATACCACCGATGATAAGGAAATAAACGTAAATCATAACGTTAAAGTGTAGCAGGATATGGCACCCAGCACCAATAGCACGTTATAATGGCCGCATTATTTTTGCCGAGGAGTATCCTGTGTTTCAGCTTCAAGGTGTTGGTATCGGTCTGCGCGAATGCCATTATGGCTACATTTTAAAAAATCATCCCGATATTGCTTGGTTTGAAGCCCTCAGTGACAATTACTTTAATGATGAACAAGCTGTTCTGGTATTAGAAACGCTACGCCAAAATTATCCCATCGCCCTGCACAGTGTCGGTATGTCTCTAGGCTCTACCGATTCTTTGAATTTTGATTATCTGAAAAAATTAAAACAACTGGCGGAACGCATCCAACCCGCCGTTATTTCAGATCATCTTTCGTGGGTGTCTGTCAATGGACAATACTTACATGACTTGATTCCATTGCCGATGACGGATGAAGTGGTTAATCACGTGAGCGAACGTATTCTGCGAGTACAAGATTTTCTAGGCCAAAAAATTCTTATTGAAAACCCATCCAGTTATCTTGAATACGAACAGAGCGTTATGCCCGAATGGGAATTTATCAATGCCATTGTCGAAAAAGCTGACTGCTATATCTTACTCGATATTAACAATATTGTGGTTTCTGCCTTTAATAGTGGTTTCTCTGCTGAACATTATATAAAGAACATCAACCCCAAGCGCGTTAAACAATTTCATCTAGCAGGCTATTCTGACGAGAAAGAGTATCTATTTGACATGCACAATCAGGCGATTCATGCGCCGGTTTGGGATCTGTATCAAAAAGCATTGCAACAATTTGGCGCCGTTCCTACTCTCATTGAACGTGATAGCAATATTCCACCCTTTCCTGAACTCTATGCAGAAGCAAAAAAAGCCGAAACATTGATGCAATCATTGGAGAGTGTATGCTAGCGGAGATACAAAAAGATTTTTTAACCGCTCTTACTGATAAAGAATCGGAACCTCAATTTTTAAAACACATTCGTCACAAGGGGCGCATCACTGCTGCTAAGCGTTTTGATATTTATACTGGCAGCATTATTGAGTCACTTGCCAAAACCTTACGACACACCTACAAAACTATCGAATCCATCGTCGGAGAGGAGTTTTTTAATGGTCTCGCTTATCAATTTATTCGTGAAACGCCTTCAACCTCTCCAGACCTTGGAGATTATGGTGCTGAATTTGCCGGATTTGTGGGTGATTTTGATTCTGCAAAAGAGCTGCCTTATCTTGCTGATGTCTGTCATCTGTGTTGGATGCGACACTGTGCTGATCGCACATTAGAAAAGTCAAAACACAATCTTCAAGAGCTTGCTAATGTTCCTGAGGAACAGCAAGAGCAGGTTATTTTTTTATTGCCGCCGAGCGCACATCTTCTCGAATCACCCTACCCTATCGATCGTATTTTTCAGATGTGTCAGCAAGATAATGATGAAACCGTCGACCTTGATGACGGAGGTGTCAAATTATTAATTTGGAAAGATGATCAGCAAGGCATACAAATGGATGTTCTTAATGAAGAGGAATGGATCGTAGCAAATTTATTAAATAAGAAAATGACTCTAGAGGCATTACACGATGAACTATCCTTAAAGCACAAAGCAATCGATCTTGAGCAGCTACTCCCTGAATTTTTTATAAAAGTGCCAGGCACACGGTTCATGTTTCTAATAAAAGAAGGCGGATAAATCCGCCTTTTGGTAAGAGCCACTAGTCGTCTAAGGTCTATGGGCTATTATCAATCATCATCCCACTTCAGAGAACCACCGGTTTGATATTCAGTCACACGAGTCTCAAAGAAGTTTTTCTCTTTCTTTAAGTCCATCATCTCACTCATCCAAGGGAAAGGGTTCTTTACGCCAGGATACTGTTCTTTCAAACTAATCTGCGCCAAACGACGATTCGCAATAAATTGCAAATACTCTTGGAACATATCGGCATTCAATCCCAAAATACCGCGCGGCATTGTATCGCGTGCATACTGGCATTCAAGCTCAACACCTTCACGAATCATCGCGATCGCTTGCGCTTGAAACTCTGGCGTCCATAAATGTGGATTCTCTAACTTAATCTGGTTAATCACATCAATACCAAAATTCACGTGCATCGATTCATCACGCAAAATATATTGGAACTGTTCTGATGTACCCGTCATCTTACCGCGGCGACCCATCGCTAAGATTTGGGTAAAACCAACATAGAAGAACAATCCTTCAAACACCACATAGAACGCAATCAAATCACGCAATAAACGTTGATCATCTTCAGGCTCACCCGTTTTAAAATTTGGATCTGCTAGGCTGCGGGTATATGGAATCGACCACTGCGCCTTAGTTGCAACAGAAGGAACCTCTCGATACATGTTAAACACTTCCGCCTCATCCATGCCCAAGCTTTCAATAATATGCTGGTATGAATGTGTATGCAGCGCTTCTTCAAATGCTTGTCGCAATAAATATTGGCGGCACTCTGGATTGGTAATGTGACGATAAATCGCTAACACTAAATTATTCGCCACCAACGAATCCGCCGTTGCAAAAAAACCAAGGCTGCGCTTAATGATCATGCGCTCATCATCGGTCAGCCCATTTGGATCACGCCACAACGCCACATCGGCTGCCATACTCACCTCATTCGGCATCCAGTGGTTGGCACAGCCCGATAGGTACTTATCCCAGGCCCAAGTATATTTAAAAGGGACTAACTGGTTTAAATCCGCGTGACAGTTAATGATTTTCTTATCATCAACACGAATACGTGCAGCACCCATCTCCAATGATTCCAAGCCCGTCGTATTGGCAGCAGTAGCTACACTACCACCAGCATCACCGCCATCATCTGAAAGTGGCGGCTCGGCCGTTGCTACAACTGCCGCCGATGAAGTATCATCCCAATTTAATACAGATTCTTTTGTCATTTCATTTCTCCTAACTTAAAACTTTGCACAAACTGCAGCTTCTGCAGAAAATGATTCCCGTGCAGCGAAGCGCACAGGGATCATTGACAGGCTTCGCATTCAGGGTCATCGATGGAACATGCCTTCGGTGCGGATGCTACTGCATTCAATTGACCATCATTGATAGTCGATTTCTCGGTATCAGTAGCACCAAGGCTTCGGCAATAATAGGTAGTCTTAAGGCCGCGTAACCATGCCATACGATACAACACATCCAGTTTCTTACCAGACGGTTGCGCCATGTAAATATTCAATGATTGTGCTTGGTCAATCCATTTCTGACGACGCGATGCCGCTTCCACCAACCAACGTGGCTCCACTTCAAATGCCGTCGCATAAATTGCCTTTAAATCTGCAGGCACACGATCGATCGCCTGCACACTACCATTAAAGAATTTCAAATCATGAATCATCGCAGTATCCCATAAACCACGCTTTTTCAAGTCTCGAATCAAGTATGGATTAACAACCGTAAACTCACCCGACATATTCGACTTAACGAATAAGTTTTGGTAAGTCGGTTCAATCGACTGTGTAACACCACAAATATTCGAGATAGTCGCCGTTGGCGCAATCGCCATGGTATTTGAATTGCGCATGCCTTTTTTCACACGTTTGCGCAATGCATCCCAATCCAGGCGCTGCTCAGTATTTTGCTCGAGATAATCACCACGCGTTTTTGCAAGCAACTTAATGGAATCAATTGGCAAAACACCCTGACTCCACAACGAACCTTTAAAGCTTTCATAGCTACCACGCTCTTGTGCCAACTCTGCCGATGCTTCAATTGCATAGTAACTGATATGCTCCATCAATTGATCTGCAAACTCCACGGCTTGATCAGAGGCATAAGGAATGCGCTGCTGGTATAGCGTATCTTGGAATCCTAACATTCCCAAACCAATCGGACGATGACGTAAATTAGAATTACGCGCCTGTGGCACCGTGTAATAGTTAATATCAATGACATTATCCAACATGCGAATGGCTGTTTTTACAGTCTTACGTAATTTTTCAAGATCTAATTTGCCGTCCTTCATATGACGCGCAACATTAACACTACCCAAATTACACACGGCCACTTCATCATGCGAAGTATTCAATGTGATTTCAGTACATAAGTTCGAGCTGTGCACCACACCGGCATGCTGTTGTGGCGAACGAATGTTACAAGGGTCCTTAAATGTCACCCAAGGATGGCCTGTTTCAAACAACATGCCCAACATCTTACGCCATAAACTAACTGCTGGAATCGTTTTGCTACGCACTTCGCCCTGACGTGCTTTTTCTTCATACTCAGCATAACGTTTCGCAAATGCTTCACCGTACAGATCATGCAGATCTCTTGTTTCATCCGGTGAGAACAATGTCCAATCACCTTTTTCAAACACACGCTGCATAAACAAATCCGGCACCCAGTTAGCAGTATTCATGTCGTGCGTACGACGACGGTCATCGCCGGTGTTTTTACGTAGCTCTAAAAACTCTTCGATGTCCATATGCCATGTTTCAAGATAAGCACACACCGCACCCTTACGTTTACCGCCTTGGTTTACCGCCACTGCTGTCGCATCTGCCACATTCATAAACGGTACAACACCTAACGATTTACCGTTCGTACCCTTGATATGAGCGCCCAAACCACGCACGGGTGTCCAGTCATTACCAATACCACCGGCATACTTAGACAACAATGCATTATCCTTAACCGCACTGTAAATACCGTCTAAATCATCCGGCACAGTCGTTAAAAAACAGCTTGATAATTGTGGGCGTAAAGTACCCGCATTAAATAACGTCGGTGTTGATGACAGATAATCAAAACTTGATAGTTGATTATAAAATTCAATCGCACGCGTATTATGGTCCTCACCTTCACAGTGCGCCAATCCCATAGCAACACGCATAAAAAACACCTGAGGGAGCTCTATGCGCTTACCATCATGATGAATAAAGTAACGATCGTAGAGTGTTTGTAGTCCAAGGTAAGTAAACTGTTGATCACGCGTGGCATCAATTGCCTGCGCCAACGCATCTAAATCAAAGTCTGTTAAGTTTGGATTTAAATGTTCTGTTGCAATACCCTTTGCAATAAAAGCTTTAAAGGCCGCCGGATAATATTGCTCAACATGCTGATGATCTAATTGATGATCAACATCCAAGGCATCCAGCGTTTCACGATATAAATCCTGCAATAATAAACGCGCTGTCACATAACTGTAATTAGGCTCGGTTTCAACCAAGGTGCGCGCACTCATAATCAGTGCCTTGTACACATCCTTGATAGCCACACCATCGAATAGGTTATTGCGTGCATCTTCAATCACCTGTGTCGGCGCCACGTCTTCTAGATCCGTACAAGCTTCAATGGCTAATCGAGACAACCAGCCCATATCCAATAGCGCCTTACTGCCGTCATCCAATGTGATACGAATGGTTTCCTCAGGAATAACGGTGTCATGCTTCTTCTCTTGACGAGCACGACGGCGATCTTCACGGTACAATACATACGAACGCGCGACCTGGTGTTCACCCGCACGCATCAAGGCTAGCTCAACCTGATCTTGAATCGCTTCAATATGGATTGTGCCTCCACTTGGCCACCGTTTTTCTAAACGATCCGTGATCGAGCTGGTTAGCTCGTTAACCATATTGTGAATGCGGTCCGAACTGGCCGCCGTATCGCCCTCAACAGCGATAAACGCTTTTTTCATCGCAACCGTGATGCGATCATGGTCGTAACGCACCAATTTGCCATCACGTCGAATCACGTGCAGGCTGCCCGGCGCTTCCGCATTTAATAACTGCGAATCGGTGATTTGAAAAGTACTCGTCTGTTCGATTTCACTTATTTTAGTAGTCATAAACGTGCATACTCCTTAGCAATATGTTTTGGTAGTTCAAACTGGGGATAAATATTTTGACTTGGCAGCCACACCAAACCGTTCACTCCCTTGAACCCCAATATATGGGTGTTTCATGGCTGATACACACAAGATAATGTGTTTCACCCTTCATTGCAATAGGGGAAACCTGGGTAAATTCTGTGGATAAAGTGTGGGAAAAGTTGTTTATATTCAGATCAAAAAATGGCATTTTCAGTTGCTTCAAGAGCTTAGCCAAGAAACGTCATGTATTCACAGGTGAAAGTCTCACAGCGAAAACCCCTCCCACCCTTCAGAAAAAATTGCAGGCCATTTTTGTTGCAAAAATGGCAATCTTTGTGGAACAATAGCCCACTGCTTACTAAGGGGAACTAGCATTGATTGATTCCGAGGGTTACCGTGCCAATATTGGCATTGTCGTCTGCAATGACAAGAAACAGGTGTTGTGGTGTCGACGACTGGGCAACCAAGATGCCTGGCAGTTTCCACAGGGCGGCATGAAGAAAGGTGAGTCTGATGAGCAATCGATGCACCGCGAGCTCAAAGAAGAGTTGGGACTTGATGAGACCCATATTCAAATTCTTGGAAAAACCAAAGATTGGCTAAAATACGCACTTCCTGAACGGTTCCAACGCCGTGATCAGAAACCACTATGTATCGGTCAAAAACAGAAGTGGTTTTTACTGAGGCTAGTGGCAGACACCTCACTGATTCGGTTTGATCAATCCGAGCAACCAGAATTTGATGAGTGGCGCTGGGTGGATTACTGGTATCCGGTCAAGCATGTTATCCCGTTTAAAAAAGATGTGTATCAGCAAGCATTAGAGGCACTGAAAGCATTTCTATAACTTCCTCAGATACTGATAATATGTTACCCTATGTGGCATAAAAGATCCTAATGACAATAATGTAAGAGATGTACATCAGTAAGTAATAAATCCGCAGAGGGGGGCATTATGCCGAGTTATCCAGAAGAATTTGAATCCATGCTACAGCGCATTGCAGGTAACGACCCAAGGTTGACGGCATTAGGTCTCTCTCATCAAAAAATCGATGATCATGATGCCATCAGGCTAGCAGAGGCGCTTGCTCAGAATACCTCATTGATATCACTGGATTTAGGCAATGGTAAAATCGGTGACGCTGGTGCAACCGCCCTTGCAAAAATTACCTCATTGAAATCGCTCTATTTACACAGTAACCAAATCGGAGACGCGGGCGCAGCAGCATTCGCAGCAAATACTTCATTGACGTTACTTGATTTAGGAAACAATCAAATTGGTGACGCTGGTGCAGCCGCTCTCGCAAAAAGCACTTCATTGAAATCGCTCTATTTACACAACAACCAAATCGGAGACACTGGCACAGCAGCATTCACAGAAAATACCTCGTTGACGTCACTTGATTTAGGAAACAATCAAATTGGAGATGCCGGTGCAATAGCGTTCGTAAAAAATACCTCATTGACATCGCTGGGATTAAATTGCAATCAAATTGGAGATGCCGGCGCAATCGCTCTCGCCCAAATCACCTCATTGACGTCACTTGAATTAGCAAAAAATAAAATTAGATACGAGAGTACAGCAGCATTCGCTCAAAATACCTCATTAGCCTCACTGGTGTTAGGTGACAATCAATTAAGCAATGACAGCGCAAAAGTTCTCGCAGAAAACACCCACCTGACGTCACTTGATTTAGGAAGCAACCAAATTGGAGATGCCGGCATAATTAGACTTACAAAAAACCAAACCTTGCTAAATATCGACCCGGGTTATAATAGGCCTGGGTACAGTAAAGCAACTAAGGCTCTTGTAGAAAAAAGCTTACAGCGTAATCGCACTCAAGCCAAACAATTCCTGATGGCCTGCAAAAAAGGAAATCTAACTAAGGTTAAACAATACCTTGATACAAAAAAAGTTAGCCCCTTTTGCACAGAATATGATGCCATCAATAAGAAACTAAAAAAAACCACAGGCTTGCACTTAGCCATTACCCATCAAAAAGCTGCAATAGTAGAATATCTTACCGAAACCTATCCTCAACTGTTACGTTTCGAGGACGATGCTGGATTCACACCAGAACAACTCCGCCAAAAGCTAGACAAGCCTGCTGAGATTGCTGTCGCTAAAAAAACAACGCCCACTCAAACCGGTTGGCGTCGAACAGCAATGGTAAGGTTTTTTAAAGCTGCCACCACACCCGCATCGAGAGGCTGTGCAGTTAAAAGCGAAGCTGGCGGCCCACCTGCCAGACATCCATTTGGGTCGGGCCCACAATAACGGCAAGATCATCATGAATCCCCACGAAAACCCACGGTGTATGGTACAATCCACCTATGATGCTTACGACCTTAAAACGAATGATGCAAGAGATCAGTGCGATTCAAGATCTCACGGTCGCACTGAATTTCGTAGTTGAAAATGTTTGTGAAGCGCTGAATGCCGATGCCTGCAGCATCTTTCTGGCTGATGATGAGCACGGTGAATACATACTCTCAGCAAGTCATGGCTTAAACCCCGACGCTCTTGGCAAAACACGCCTGAAATTTGCAACTGGATTGATTGGACTCGTTGGCGAACGCGAAGAACCTATCAATGTCGAAGATGCAGCAGAGCAACCTGAGAATCAAGCCGTGCCGGCACTAAAGGAGCAGGATCTACACGGCTTCATGGGTGTGCCTATTATTTTTCAAGGGGAGTTATTAGGCGTCATTGCGGTGCAACAAAAGCGTGCAGCCTGTTTTGAAGAAGAGCAAGAAGCTTTCTTAGTCACATTCTCGGCGCAATTTGCAGGTGAATTAGCAAGTGCTATGGCAAAAGGTAAACTGCAAGAGATTAAAACCCCTAAAAAGCGCGGTAAAAAACAACCCACCATTCTATCGGGCCTCGCCGGCGCCCCTGGAATTGCCGTGGGACATGCCATCGTGGTCTATCCACCCGCTGATTTCGATGCCGTACCTGACCGGCCCACGAATGATATTAAAGCTGAAATCGTTGTATTTGAAGAGGCGCTCCACGCTGCACGTGATGATATTCAACAAATTCAAGAACGTGCTAAAAATACTTTTTCAATCGCTGAAAATGCTTTATTTGATGCCTATTTACGTATTTTAGATAGCCGCAGTCTCATGCAGGAAATCGAAACGGAAATTGAAAAGGGACAATGGGCGCAATCTGCATTAAAGCACGTGATCCAACGCCACATCCTTCAATTTGAATCGCTGGATGATCCGTATTTGCGTGAACGCGCCAGTGACTTTCGTGACCTCGGTCGACGCATCCTATCTTATTTACAGTTAAATAAACGCACCACACCGGATTATCCTAAAAATACTATTCTTGTCAGTGAAGAAGTAACGGCCACCATGCTGATGGAGATTCCTGAGGGTTGTTTGAAGGGTGTTATCTCAGCATCGGGCTCAAATAACTCACATGTCGCCATTCTCGCAAGAGCGCTGGGCTTACCCACCATCATGGGCATTACGGGTGCTGTGATTACCGACCTCATCGGCAAAGAAATTGTGGTCGATGGTTATCACGGCCAAGCCTATATCAATCCATCCGCAGCAGTTAAAAAAGAATTTAAGGCACTGGTACAAGAAGAGCAGCAACTCGAACAAGAGCTTGAGACTCTGCGCGAATTACCCGCTGAAACAACGGACGCTCATCGCATTGCACTTTATATTAATACCGGCCTGGCCACCGATGGCGGTCTCTCATTAAGCGTTGGCGCCGAAGGCGTGGGGTTGTATCGCACCGAAATGCCATTTATGTTGCGCGATCGCTTCCCGAGTGAAGAAGAGCAACGCGTCATGTATCGCCAATTACTCAATGTGTTTGCACCACGTCCTGTTGTCATGCGCACACTCGATATTGGTGGTGACAAGAATCTACCGTACTTTCCTATTACAGAGGAAAATCCTTTTCTGGGTTGGCGCGGCATTCGTATTACACTCGATCATCCTGATATTTTCTTGCAACAAGTACGTGCAATGTTGCAAGCCAGTGATGGTTTAAAAAATCTATCGATTATGTTGCCAATGGTATCGTCGATATCAGAAGTTGAAAGCGCCAAACGCTTAATCGATCAAGCCTATCACGAAGTGCGCGAAGAAGGTCTGAAAATTAAGCAACCAAGACTGGGTCTTATGATTGAAGTGCCATCTGCTGTGTACCAATCGTATGAATTAGCAAAACGAGTTGATTTCTTATCGGTTGGCAGTAATGACTTGATTCAATATTTATTGGCGGTTGATCGCAACAATCCGCGTGTTGCAAAACTCTATAATGGTTTACACCCTGCAGTATTAAAGGCCTTACAGTATGTCGTCAAAAATGGCCGCAAAGCCCGCAAGAAAGTCAGCATTTGCGGTGAGTTGGCGGGCAACCCGATTGCTGTTATTTTATTGCTAGGCATGGGCTATCATTCATTGAGCATGAATGCACGTAGTTTGCCGCGGGTAAAATGGCTGATTCGCAACTTTAGTTTAAAACAAGCCAGACAACTTGTACGGGAAGTGATGCAAATGGATGATCCGGTTGAAGTGCGTTGTCATATGGAAATGGCGCTCGAAGAGGCTGGCCTCACTGGCTTAATCCGTGCCGGTAAATAGAATTATAATATTGCCAGGCAAGCCTTATGGCCTTTTGTAAATTTAATGCCGCAGTTGGTATTCCAAACCTTAAAACCCTGTATTGCAGCCTTCTAAAATTACCTTTAACCTACTGATTCTATTCAGCAGCAATAAAAATTGTTGAACGGGCCAAAAAAATGGTATATACTTTTGATATATATCATTTGCAGGGGCCATAATGAAAACATACACAGCGAAAGTATTTATGACAGGCAGATCCCAAGCAATTAGACTCCCCAAAGAGTGCCGAGTACAGGGTACCGATCTTGTTAAAATTACAAAAGAGTCTGACCGTCTCTACATTGAACCTATCTACGATTCATGGGAACCCCTATTAGATGCGATCAATGATTTCCCTGACGAGGTCGAGCTAGAGCGATCCCCCACCGACAAAAGCCATAAGGATCTCTTTTGATATGAATTATATTCTGGATACAGATATTATAAGCAATCTCATTAATAAAAAATCGCCCCACCAGGCGCAACTGATTAAAAAAATCCAGAACTATTCACCACGACAGGTATACATGAGCATTTTTACCAAGTGTGAACTCTACTTTGGCTTGGCTCGTATTGATAAGCGTAAACAAGAATATAAAGTACAACTAACTAAAGCCATAAATAATTTTGTCACTCGTATAAATATATTAGATCTTTCACTCGAGTTTGCAGAAACCTATGCCGCTATACGCTCAGAACTCGTTAGCAAGGGAAATGATATCGGTGTAATCGATTGCATGATTGCCACTCAAGCAATTACTCATAACTACACACTTGTGAGTCATAATATCAGGCATTATCAGCGCATCCAAAAAAATAGCACTATTGCTAAATTAAAATTGGCTGACTGGATTAAGTAGTTAAGAAAAATTAAGGCAAAGGCACTATGAAACACTTCGAAAGGATACAAAATGCAATTTATTTTATAGAAGCACACTTAGACCGAACATTTAGCTTGGCCGATGTATCAAAGAGGCCTGGCATTATATTTACGGATATTGGTTTCCGTTAGTTGAAGAATTAAGGTCAGAAGGATTTGATTTTGAGATTTACCATGAAAACTCAACCTCTATCTACATACCCATGAAATCAGTGCCTACTAAAATAGATCCCTTGTAGACAAAATATCAAGTTTTTTTATTGTTGATTGTGTATACTACCAACCATTGAATAGGAGAAAAATATGCAAAAACAACAAACATCTCTCGATGAGATTATCTTAATTGGGTTAACTGCTCGAACCAATAACCAAAATGAAATGAATCCCGAACAGTCTAAAATAGCGAGACTTGCTGGTACTTATTGGGGGAATCAAGTTGCCAATGACTTTAAACATAGAACCAATCCAGGCATTACATATTCGGTTTATACAGAGTATGAGAGTGATGAGAATGGCGAATATACTTATTTTGTCGGTGAACAGGTAGATTCACTCGATGGACAAGACCTATCAAAATATAAAAAACTGATTATCCCCAAAAGCAATTACACAAAATTCACTACCGATGCCGGCAAAATGCCTGAAGTTGTCATTGGTGCATGGCAGCAGATTTGGTCGATGAGCGAAAAAGACTTTATGGGTAAACGTGCTTATATCGCCGACTTTGAAATCTACGATCAACGTGCCGCCGACCCTAGTAATGCAATCGTTGATATCTATATCGGACTCCAATAATCCGGTATTGCTATCCTCCAGAACTACCTGTAACTTCTTGATTTTGCTTCAAGATGACAAAGCAGCTCGGCTGTACTATAATCAACTAGTCTATAGACTAGTTTAAATATGGGGGTAATAACCATGCGCGTTGTTGGATCATTTGAAGCAAAAACTCATTTCTCTAAGTTGCTCGCTGAAGTAAGCACTGGGGAGAAAATATTAATCACCAAAAATGGGAAAACCGTTGCCATGCTCGTACCTGCCGAAATACCTGCTGAAGAATCAACAGAAGAAACGATTTATCGAATGCGCAAGCTTCGTAAAAAATTAGCTAAAAATAAAATATCATTAGCTGATATCCAAACAATGAAAAATAAGGGCAGGAAATAATGCTTGATAATAATGTGCTTGTAATGGACTGCTCTGTAACCATGGCGCTACTGCTGAATGATGAGAAAAATAGCACTATTGAGAAAATTGAATCCATGTTGCCACAATATTCTATCCTAGCACCTACTATCTGGCGCTATGAAACAGCTAACGTACTTTGCATAGCTGAGCGCAGTAAACGAATCACAGAAGCTGACAGTACCGAAATAAAAAATATACTGGAATCATTACCTATTTCAATTGATGAACCATCCACCACAAAAACATTTGGCAATACCCTTCATATTGCCAGAAAATATAAATTGACGGTGTACGATGCCGCATATCTGGAATTATCCATGCGTCAAGGAGCCCTTCTAGCGACATTTGACAAGACTCTTGGGAAAGCCGCCAAACAAGCAGGAACTGAATTACTCCAATAACACCCCATTGACAATCGGCCATATTTATTTAAAATTCCACCCACTATGCCTATATACGAATACAAATGCAGCGCCTGTGGCGAACACTGCGAAAAACTTGAAAAAATCAACGATGCGCCCAGCACCGAATGCCCCCATTGTCATCAGAATTCCTTAACGCGACAGGTCACCGCCGCCGCCTTCCATTTAAAAGGAAGTGGTTGGTATGTGACGGATTTTCGTGACAAAGACCAGAAAAAGCCCGACAATAAACAAAGTAGCGATGATGCCAGCCCCAAGAGTGACAAAAAAGAGGCCAGCAGTGACGTGAAACAAGACAAAAAGGATAAAAAAGACACAACGGATAAGGGCAGCAAAAAAAGTGAAAAACAGGATTAGCAGAGCGTTACAACGCTACTTCATCGGTGGCCTGATAGTTTGGCTGCCCATCTGGGCAACCTTTATTGTGGTTCGATTCTTAGTCAATATCTTTGATAGCTCCACCAAACTACTTCCCGATAGATTCCAACCGGATACACTTTTTGGTGTACACATCCCCGGTATCGGGGTCGCACTCACCATTATCGTGATTCTCTTAACAGGCCTTATCTTCACAAACTTTCTTGGCAATCGCATCCTCGCTTTCTGGGAGAAATTACTCGCCCGCATTCCTTTAATCCGCAGCATCTACTCAGCCGTGAAACAAGTCACACAAACGATTTTACACCCCAAAGGCAACTCGTTTCGTAAAGTCATGTTGATCGAATACCCCCGCAAAGGTATTTGGAGCATCGGTTTTTTAACCTCAACCAATTTAAACCTTTCTCCTGTCGGTGAAGAAGCGTTCACCATCTTTATCCCCACCACACCAAACCCCACCTCGGGTTTCTTAATGGTGGTCCCCGCCAGTGATGCACGCGAACTCGACATGTCTGTTGAAGAAGCACTGCGTATGATTATTTCATTAGGTGTTGTCATGCCGGACAAAGCCATTCAAGTTATTGACTCACCCACGGAGCAAACCACATGAAACAAGCCATCGATAAACTCGTCCCCACCCTTACTGTTGGCGGCGTTATTAGCAATGCCTGGGGTCACACAAAAGGATGCAAATGGGCCATCTGGCTGCCCATGCTCGCCATGCTTGCCTGCATGGTCGTCGTAGGTGTCATTGAAAGTTTACTCTTTCGTCATATAACACCCACACTCAGCCTAAAGTTTTTATTCAATCCAGTCATCAGTAATTTTATCTTTGCACCGTTTATTGCCGGTGCCCTGATGGTGGGCGTGATGCATTTACGCAAACAAACAGTCTGCGCGAACACAGGTTTTCAATATTTTTCTATTTGGTTGCCACTCGGTATTGCCGCCATCATTGTTGGCTTTATTAGCGGCGCAATCGTACTCGCTGGCCCCGCTATTCACAGAGGCGCATTCATTATTGCTACACTGCTCAGCATTATCATCAGTGCTCTTTTTATGATTACCCCAGCTGCAATCGCAGATAAAGGTCTCACCGCATTGCAAGGCCTGGCTTATTCTGCAAAGAAAACCATAAAACATTTACACAAATTGTTTGCCATTATCATCATCAATGGACTGATATTCTTTGTATTTATACTGCCGCTAAGCCTCGGCGAGGTCTTACACAAAAAATCACTAGAAATTATCGGCTTCATTATACTCATTGGTTTTCTAGTTGCTCTAATCTGGCTGATACCTTATTTCATTTTATGTATCGCAGACATCTATAACAAACTCTCAAGTGAAACATAATGCTAACAATCCATGACACATTAAAACGAAGCTGGGATCTGGTTGAGGGAAGCAAGAAGCCACTCTGGATGCCCATCATAATAGTAGCATTATTAAATATTGTGATACTGATTCTGTTAGGGCTGCTCATGATTGTATTCTTCCATAAGGGCCACTCCTATGCTGCAGCACTTGCCAATCCTATTTTACAGGCAAGCCTTAACATCATTACCTCCATCGTACTCAGTGTATTATTGGCACCCATTATTGCCGGCATCTTAATCACAGCTTTAAAACGTTGTCGCGGTGAAGTCGTGCAAACAAACTCAGCATTTGGCTTTAAGGAACACTGGTTACAAACAGCAGCGGCACTGGGTTTATTCTTAATCTTGAATATCTTCACGGAAATGATTTGCAGTCACATCGCTGTCACCGTAATAGAAAGCACTCATAATGCCGCACTATTTTGGACCATTATATTGAGCGGCAACATCATCAGCGTATTACTTTATAGCTTCCTACTTTTTTCGTTAATTATTATTGTTGAACAAAACAAAAAAGCCATCAGCGCATTGATAGCGTCTGCTAAACTAGTCTCATCACATTGGCTATCCACTACCATGCTATACATTATCGCTTTTGCAATAATTATCGCCTCAACCCTACCCCTATTTATAAGTACTTTTATGAACAACCTCTGGATAGAAATTATAGGTGCACTGATTACTATTGGCATTCTGATTTGGACACTGCCTTACTGCATCTTAATGATTGCGATGACCTATCAGAGACTGAGCGCCGACGTACACACAGAAGATTCTGAGCGACCACCTCATTATTCACAATAAGGCTTGCCTGGCAAGGCTATTGGCCATTACAAGGCAACAAGATCAAGACTTCCACCGGGTGCATCACGAGCATTTCTAACTATCTCCGCAAAAACACCACTCATACCCAATGCTGGCGCACTTAACAGAACACTACCACACAACTCTTGCCAATTATTAGCAGCCTCAACACTCTCATAGAAATGTACCGTACTCTCCGCGCGTGAGGCATTAGACGTAAACAGTCCACAGAATTGCACTGCCTTCTTTCCTCGCGCCGCAATAGCGCCTTTAATATTTTTTAAAGCTCCAGCCGCAGCGATATCGGAATTTCCAAACTGATCTCTTAATTTTTGTATTCCTGTCGGTGGCGACAATCGCGCTGTCCAACGCGCCTGTGCACTCCAAAATGCATTGTCAGAAACAAAGCTCTTAATGAATGCCATAGCCTGATCATCTGAACACTCATTTTTTAAATAGAAATACTGCTTCGCAATCTCTGTCCTGGCTTGAACTGGCGCAACATTATAACTACTGATCGGATCTGCTGAGCCCAATAGAATGTTATCTTCTCTGAGGTGTCTCTCAGCACACAGTTTTCGACAATAACTATCGAGGTCACCCACCTCTTTTTCTGCATCAAGCAATCTACTGAGCAACAATTGTGACATCTGCTGATCACTCGACTCCACAAACGCACGGAATACCTCATAATTTAAATCAGGAACCTGATTAACAGCAACAGTCGCACAATCTCCTGGCGCATAATTTAGAATTGAAGCTAAAATAACTTCTGCAGGCGTATCCAGCCCAGCAGCAAAAGACACCTGATCATGAGCAGCCTTATCGGGCTGACAATATTGTGTAAGCTGGTCAGCCAGATCACCCTGATCTGCATCCCTCAAGTCATCAGTAAGTTCTCTCATAACCATCGGCTTAACATTTGCTATTACTTCTTTTCGCTCAGCACCCGATAAAGAGACTGTACTAGGATCCTCATCAGAATATTTTTCTTGTATATATGCACTCTTTGCTGTTTCATATCGTCTTTGATTTTCAACTTGCACATACGCCAATAGTGTATCTGAACCTTTATATCCACTGCTAATATCAGCAACCAATGCTGCATGCTCAGCTCTTGCTGCAAGCGCTCGCTCGGCTGCCATATGATTAATCGCTATCATAATCTCATAGGCAGTTGGATTTTCATTACCCGCTAATTTTATATTTAATTGCTCGGGAAACCATTCTGGCGTCACTGACTTTTCATGATATTCAGCAACCTCAACTTTTACCTCGCGCAGAGTACCGTCAGCATCAGACTCCATGGTTTTACGAACCACCTTTGGACCCATTTGATCCTCAAGAAAATTATATACTGGGAACTCAGGCCAAATACCGTCACTCACCAACACTACAAAATCACCGGCAGCAACCTCAATATTTTCTCTGATAATAACACGCTGCTCTAAAGTGCTGTGCATAGCGGCTTCATCACCTTCAACCTGCAACATCTGTGGCGAATAATTATAGATGCTGTCCATATTGGGCTGGTTGTAATCTCTTGCAGGAAGAAAATATTTGATTGCACGTGTTTTTCCGTCAAGCACTAGCAACAAACCATCACCAACATTACAAAAAGAAGCACGGTAAGACCCGTTCTCCTGTGCAACTACCATAGCACCGGTTAATGTGGAGCTCGATTGATACTGACCAAAATCACCTGCTAAACGTGCCTCTCTAGAGAAACCAGCCGTCCTGACAACACAATCAAGCATAGACTCTGATTGCCGTTGCATGGCCGCTCTACTAGCAAACATACTACATGCTGTTCCAGCAACGTGATGCAAACTCTCCTGCTCTTTTGGATCACCTGGATGACCTAAACCATCCGCCACTGCCACTGCAAAACCAATACGCACTCCACTATCATCACAGATCGGAATGCTCTCGCTGGCATCAAACACAGAACCTGGTGAGTAATGATTCTGTACTGCAGAGGCACCTCGATCCAAACTT
>JAHZIV010000024.1 GCA_022601255.1 Gammaproteobacteria bacterium | reverse complement strand
TAATCTATTGATATTAAAGCAGTTAGATCAAGATTTAACTGCTGTAAAAGAAACATTGGTTCAGTCGCCACCTAAACAGGGCTGGGTTCGTACGTTAAGAAAAGCGTTAGGGATGACCATAAAGCAACTGGCCAGACGCTTAGACGTTGACCCTTCTCGTGTTGTAAAGATCGAAACATCTGAAATTAAGGGTGGTATTACATTGAGGACATTGCATAGTGTCGCAAGAGCATTTAATTGTATTTTTGTATATCGTTTCATACCGCAGACAAGTTTTGAAGAAATAATCAAACAGCAAGCCAAAACAATTGCTTCACGGCGAGTGCAGCGTACCGCAGAGACAATGGATTTAGAGGCTCAATCTGTTGATCAGAAATGGTTAGAAGAGCAAATTCGATTGGCGGCTGATGAGCTACTTCGCGAGTCTTGGAAGCATTTATGGGATGAAGATGTTTGAGTATCCTGCAGGTGCAACACCGCTCGACCCTGATGAAGTTGATGGTTTGATCCCTGCTCATATTATGAATCAAAGTCAACTCAATGAGTGGGAACAAATGAATATATTGGAGGCTGAAAAATGGGTAAGTCGACAAATATTTTGTATTGATAGTATTGCAGGTGTGACTTTTATTAAAAAACTACACCAACGCATGTTTAATAAAACATGGGAGTGGTCCGGTGAATTTCGTCGTTCTAATAAAAATATTGGTATAGATTGGTTATCCATACCAGTGGATCTAAAAGTGCTTATTGATGATCTCAAATTTCAAATTGATAATAAAACATATTCTGTTGATGAACTGGCGGCACGCTTTCATCATCGGTTAGTAGCAATTCATCCATTTGCTAATGGCAATGGTCGTCATGCACGTTTGATGACGGATATTATCTTATTATCACAAAAGGCTAAGCGATTTACTTGGGGTAGAGGAGGGTCATTGGTAAAGTCTTCTATCGTACGTCAGCAGTATATTGCAGCATTACGCGCAGCCGATAAAATGGATTATTCATTGTTGATGGATTTTGTACGATGAGTGCTAGGTACTTGGATCATGTTTCTGATTTTCGTCGGCAGTTCAAACTACCCGGAATGCAAAAATAAAAAAACCAGCTAAAGCTGGCATTTTGATTTTTGGCTCCCCGGGACAGATTTGAACTGCCGACCAAGTGATTAACAGTCACCTGCTCTACCACTGAGCTACCGGGGAATTGGCATCAACCATGGAGCCGTGTATCATAATCGTCCTCACCATTATGGTCAAGTCAATTTCTCTATCTGCTCCAAGGCCTTAGTCAGATTCTCTAAACTCGTTGCATACGATATCCGAATATGCCCCGGCGACCCAAAAGCCGTCCCAGGCACCAGCGCCACACCCCCTTTCTCTAACAGTAAAGCCGCAAACTCGATATCATCCTTTAGCCCATTTTTCTCAATAACATCGCGAATATTAGGAAAAATATAAAACGTACCATCCGCCGGGATCACCTTGATCGCCGCCATTGATTTGAGCTTATTATATACAAAATCATGCCGCTCCTGATATGCCTGAAACATGAAATCAATCTTGTCTTTACCAAATTGTAAAGCTGCTGCCGCTGCCTTCTGTGAAATAGAGCAGGCACCTGAGGTGCTCTGAGATTGAACTTTTTTCATCCCGGCAATCAAATACTCAGGACCCGCCGCATAACCAATACGCCAACCTGTCATGGCATGTGATTTTGAGACGCCATTAATAACGACCATCTGATCGCGCAGCTCAGGGCAAACATTCAATAAATTTACATACTGTGGCATGCTCCGTGTTGTGTATTCGTAAATTTCATCCGATGCAATGATGATATTAGGATGTTGCTTCAATATATTTGCAAGAGCAGATAACTCATCAGCGGTATATGCCATTCCGCTCGGATTACTAGGACTGTTAATAAAAAATAAGCGCGTTTTGTCTGTAATAGCAGACTCAAGCTGCTCTGGTGTGATTTTAAATTGTTGCTCAATATCCGTTTCAATAACTTTGCTCGTCGCGCCTGTCAATGTCACCATGGCAGGATAAGATACCCAGTATGGTGCGGGGATGATGGCCTCATCACCTTCATTCAACAACGCTTGGCAGAGATTATAGAGCACCTGTTTGGCGCCGGTTGATACGATAATTTCTTTGTTACTAAAAGCCAGATCATTGTCGCGCTGTAACTTTTGAATAATGGCTTGCTTTAAATCAGGCATACCGTCGACCGCGGTATAACGAGTGAAATTATCATGAATCGCCGCGATGGCAGCCTCTTTCACGAAATCAGGTGTGTTGAAATCAGGCTCCCCCACACTTAAGTTGATAATATCTCTACCCTGATTACGTAACTCCGTAGCTTTGCTATTGATGGCCAAAGTAGCGGATGGTTGAATACGTGAGACGTGATCCGATAATTTATTGCTCATGGTGTGCTCCTATTCTCGTGGGTGGAGCTAATGTAATAAAAGTAGATCGCTTTTGCAACAATTGGTTTGCTTATATTTACTTGATAAGGCTGACTAATGTCCAGCCATCACCTAATTTTGGGATTTTGTCTTCAGTAAACAGGTGTAAGTTGTCGCGAGGGCTGATTGCGAACAGTGGAATTGCGTTATTGCCTCGTGTGACCTGAAATGATTTGAAATCGAAGTTTTCGGTCAATGTGGTAGCGCTGATTTTAGCGCCCTGTGCAATCCAGCTTGCAAGCCTTGCATACGTTATATTTTTACCAAACAGAATCTTGCCACGATGGCGTGTTGCAATTTGATGTTTGTTAGTGGGCGCTTTGGTTTCATGCTCTTGCGTTTGTAAAGTAAAAATATTGTTATTACCAAATTCACGCCGATACCGCATGGCTGCTAGAGTATTCATGTCACTCTGAGGTGTGAGCCCAAGCATGCGACCAATACCAATAAGATCTAAGTTTCTATCAGCATGGTCTGAGATTGGATTACCATAGTAAGTATTTAAACCTTCCATGCGTGCAGTACTGACGCTTTCCCAATGCGCTGCAGCCAGTAGCACACGAAATTTTTGATTCAGTAATGCTTTTGCAATCGTGCGTGCGACAGGGTTGGCGCCAATAATCAGAAAACCTCTTGGCTCAGGTTCCGATACTTTAAGTATTTGTGCTACAAAACGTGAGGTTAGACTTTGAAAAATAACCGTGCCGATGATTACCATAAACGTTAATATCGTTAGCAGTTGATAGCTGCCAATAGCAAGTTGCTTTAAATGTATGGCAAACAGTGCGGCAATAGCCGCGGCAACAATACCACGTGGCGCTATCCAGGCGATTAAAAAACGTTCTCGCCAGTTAAGGTCAGAGCCTATCGTGCATGTGAATACATTCAATGGCCGCACAATAAACTGTATGGCTGCCACAAGAATTAATGCGGTCCATAATACGTTGTGTAATTCAGTTAGATTCACCTGTGCTGCTAATATAATAAATAAACCAGAAATTAATAAAATACTGAGGCTTTCTTTAAAGCCTAAAATATCTTCGATATGTACGTTTTTCATATTACTGAGTAAAACACCCATCAAGGTCACTGCAACTAAACCAGATCCTTCATCAACACGGTTCGAAATAGTAAAAACCAGTATGACTAAACTCAGTGTGGCAACGTTATGCAAAAATTCAGGAATCCAGTGATTGCGTAATGCAACTCCAAGCCAATATCCTGTGACAATACCCAGCACTGCTGCGACTACAATCATTTCGCCAAAGTGTAAAATGATGTGTGTTGCATCAATGCTTGTCTGTGTGGCAGTGATAAAAGTAAGAATAAGTACTGCAAAAATAGCACCAATAGGATCAATAATGATGCCTTCCCAACGTAAAATATTTGCAACACGTAGGCTTGGGCGAACCGTTCTTAAAATAGGAACGATGACCGTAGGACCTGTTACCGATACAATTGCGCCAAACAGTACTGCGATTACAAAGGGAAGATGAAATAACCAGTGTGCGAAAAAAGCAGTTACGACTGTTGTAATCAATGTGCCGATTGTTACAAGTCGTCTGACAATTTTTAAGATGTTGCCAGTGCTTTCAAAATTGAGCGTTAAGCTGCCCTCAAATAGGATGATGGCGACGGATAGCTGAATGATGGGGGTAAGCAGATGGCCGAAAATCTCATGAGGGTTGAGCCAACCTAGCTCTGGACCAATGATAATGCCGCATATCAAGAGAAATAAAATAGCAGGCAGTTTTACCCACCAGGCAAACCATTGGCAGACTAGGGTTAGCAGCGCAATTCCAGTAAGTGTAAGTGTAACTGTCTCTGTCATTTTGTCCTGGTTTTCGGTAAGTCACTCGGTGACTCTTCAACATCCTTACTCTTCAAATAATCTGTATATCAAAACAGCAGGTTCTATAAGCACAAGCACCTGAATAACTACAAATTATGACATAGTTGTTTGAGATACACTACTACGTTATTATTGGCCAAATGACACAAAAAAATTTTCAACTCATTTCAGAATACACGCCCAGCGGCGATCAGCCGCAGGCTATCGAGCGCTTGGTGGAAGGCTTAAACTCGGGGTTAGCGTATCAAACACTACTGGGTGTTACGGGTTCGGGGAAAACATTTACCATCGCAAATGTGATAGAGCAGGTGCAGCGTCCCGCGATTGTGATGGCACCGAATAAGACCTTAGCTGCGCAACTGT
>JAHZIV010000023.1 GCA_022601255.1 Gammaproteobacteria bacterium | reverse complement strand
GCGATGTGAAAGACGTATTGCTGTTAGACGTAACGCCACTATCATTAGGTATCGAAACCATGGGCGGCGTGATGACCAAGTTGATTGAGAAAATCACGACGATCCCAACTAAGGCATCGCAAACATTCTCAACCGCAGATGATAATCAAACAGCCGTAACAGTGCATGTATTGCAGGGTGAACGTGATGTAGCGTCGGGTAATAAATCATTGGGTCGTTTTGATTTAAGTGATATCCCGCCAGCACCGCGTGGTGTGCCTCAGATCGAAGTGACCTTTGATATTGATGCGAATGGTATTTTGCATGTATCTGCTAAAGACAAGGCAACCGGTAAAGAGCAATCGATTGTGATTAAGGCATCGAGTGGTTTATCTGATGATGAAGTGCAGCAGATGGTGAAGGATGCGGAAGAGCATAAAGAATCTGACCGTAAGTTCCAGGAATTGGCTGGTGTACGCAATCAGGCAGACTCATTGGTTCATGCAACAGAGAAATCTTTGAAAGAACTCGGTGATAAAGTAGAAGCTGCTGAGCGCGAGACGATTGAGAAAGCAGTGAGTGAACTAAAAGAGTTGCTTAAGGGCGATGATAAAGATGCTATTGAAGCAAAAACAAAAGAGCTAACAGAACATTCATCTAAGCTGGCAGAACGTGTTTATGCGGATAAAGGCGGAGATGCAGGTGCTGCTGGTGCTAATGGTGCTGACGGTGCAGCAGATGCGAAGGCAGATGATGTAGTTGATGCTGAGTTTGAAGAAGTAAAGGATGACAAGAAAGAAGATGCCAAGAAAGAAGGTGATGCGTCGGGCGATAGTAAGTAATTGTTAATATGCTTAACCCAACAGCACAAGGCCATCAGTGACCCTTAAACATCCTTTTACTTCATGGCTCGCCTCCATCCCGTCGGCTGCGCTTTACTTACGTAAAAAGACGATTTAAGGGTCATCTTCTGATGGCCTTGTCTGATGTTTAGGGATTGGATATTAAACTTGCTTCTTACCTTTATATATGAGAGTGGAATATGTCAAAACGAGATTATTACGAAGTACTGGGCGTTTCTAAAGGTGCCGGTGGTGATGAAATTAAAAAAGCCTATCGTCGCCTAGCGATGAAGCATCATCCGGATCGCAATCCAGGTGATGATGAGGCTGCTGCACGTTTTAAAGAAATTCAAGAAGCCTATGCAGTGTTATCCGATTCAAGCAAACGTGCTTCGTATGACCAGTTCGGCCATGCTGCTTTCAGTGGTGGTGCCGGCGGCGCTGGTGGCTTCGGTGGTTTTGACTTTCAAGATGTTGGTGATATTTTTGGTGACATCTTCGGTAATATTTTTGGTGAAGGTGGGCGTGGCGGCACGCGTCAGCAACGCGGCCAAGATTTAGGCTATGATCTACAGATAATGCTCGAAGAAGCGATTCACGGTGTCGAAAAAGAAATTAAAATTCCAACCTGGGCGTCGTGTAAAACGTGTAAGGGTGAGGGTTCTAAGAAAGGCAGTAAGCCAGAGAATTGTTCAACCTGCCAAGGTACGGGACAAGTGCGCATGCAACATGGTTTTATTGCGATGCAGCAAACTTGTTCTGCTTGTCGTGGTCAGGGCAAAGTAATTAAAGATCCTTGTAAAGATTGTAGTGGTCAAGGGCGAGTGCGTGAACGGCGCACGCTGTCTGTGCAAGTACCTGCAGGTGTGGATAATGGCGACCGTATTCGTTTAAATGGTGAAGGTGAAGCGGGTGCTAATGGTGCGCCGGCTGGGGATCTTTATGTGCAGATGCATGTTAAAGAACATTCGATCTTTACACGTGAAGGGAATGATTTGCATTGCGTAGTGCCGGTTAGTTTTGTGACGGCAACTTTAGGTGGTGAAATACAAGTGCCGACGATTAGCGATGAGGTTACGCTAAAGATACCGGCGGAGACGCAAACGGGTAAAGTGTTTCGTCTACGAGGTAAGGGTGTTAAGGCACTGCGTGGTGGCGGTACGGGAGATTTATTGTGCCATATTGCGATCGAAACTCCAGTGTCATTAACGTCAGAGCAGAAAGAGCACTTGCAGCAGTTTGAGGAAATGTTGGAGCGTGATGGCGATAAACACAAGCCACAATCGAAATCGTGGTTTGATAATGTTAAGAAATTCTTCAGAAAAAAATAATCTATCATTGCGGGAAACATCGTGACGCTTCAAACTATACAGTGAGACCTTTGTTCTGTGGATTGCTTCGAGCTGCGCTCGCAATGACGGAGGAGGAGCTCGTTGCAAGCAACAATTCTAAATGCTAAAGGACAATTATGATTATTCAAGCAATATTACATGCGACATTTGAACCCACCGGGGTGATTCAAGATTGGGCCAATCAACATGGGCATCAGATTATTGATGTGCACCCTTATAAGGGTGAGAAATTATTAAAACAAGATGCGTTTGATGCGCTGATTATTATGGGTGGCCCACAAACACCTCGGGCACTTGAAAAATACCCTTATTTAAAAGATGAAATTGATTTAATTAAGCAGACAATTGATTCTGGCAAAAAAGTATTGGGGTTTTGTTTGGGTGCGCAATTGATCGGGGAAAGTTTGGGTGCGCGCACAGAGCGTAGTCCGCAGAAAGAAATTGGTGTATGGCCGATCACACTGACAGAGGTAGCGCGTGATGATGTTATTTTTCGTGATTTCCCTGAGACGTTTGATGTGATGCATTGGCATAATGATATGCCGGGGATTCCAGAGGGTGCGCAAGTATTATCGACCAGTGCAGGTTGTCCGCGACAGATTGTGCGTTTCAAAGATCATGTTTATGGTTTTCAATGTCATCCGGAAATGTCTATAAACGTCATTCAGCGTTTGTTAGCTAAATGTAAAGATGATTTAACAGATGATAAATTTGTGCAATCAGAAAAAGATATTTTGATTCAAGATTACGATACAATCAATCAAAAAGCATTTTTGTTTTTAGATCGGTTTTTCTGATGATGGGTGGATACCGCGGTCGAGCCGCGGTATGACGGAGGGCTCGCAATGACGATGCAAGTATTTATCGCAATGCCATCAAGGATATACCAACAACGGCGATAGCTCATCCGGAGCAGGCGCAGCTCCATCAAACTCAGGTACATCAATTACCACATCAGGTGCTGTAGTCTCAAATAAAGAACTGTGTTTTGTAATAAAGTGACTAACAAGAGTGACTCTAGGCACTGTTTCAGTCAGCTCTTTGCTGGCGTTGTTACGAGTATCAGGAACACTTGTGCAGCAATTACAGCCATAATACATTACATACAAGCTACCAAGAAGCATCGGCGTGTAGAGCGAGCTAATAATGATAAAGTTTGATTTATTAGCGCTGCTAGGAATTTCTGAATAATTATTGAAAAATATATACATCATTAACATGTAGAATGCAATTATTCCTGCAGAGACGATTCTTTTGCTACGAGGGCTAAGACATACCGGCGGTTCTGCTGGTGGTATGGCCAAGGGTTTCCAGATTGCATTGAATGACCTTATCTCCGGCTCTCCTTGCTTGTAGATGATTATCTGAGGTGTTGCTAAAGCCAAGAATTTCTTGATTCTTGTTTCGCCAAGGGTCAGAAGGTACTCATACAGTTTGCCTAGGAAAATAATGTTTATTTTTCTTTGCTGCATTTCGGCAATCAGATATTTATAGTGATTCTGAATGCTCGGTTCTTCAGTGTCCGTAAATAGTTCCCGAATACTTTCTGATATTTTAATTCTGGGAATTGGAGGCAATAGTAGCGCATCACACCTTAATTCAAATATATATTGAATTAAGGTGTCATTTTGAATGACTCTCTTGGCAGCTGCCCTGTATTTTTTTGCAACACGAAATATTCTTAATTTATCTCTAAGTGGAAGAAAGCCCACTATCGTTTCCAGTGCTGTTATGGGTAAATCATCGAGTGATAGAGCAGATGTATTTTTCTTCGGCCAAAAGCATGTATATATACTATTGAGAAAGTTGGCGCTAGTATTTGTTTGTGATTTTCTGGACATGGTAATCCTCCTTCTGATATTCAGAAGACTAAAAAGTTAAAAAAATGCTAATCAGTACATTGCAGCTTGATAGGCTGATGGTACTAAGTTAATTAGCGGAAAAAATAAAGTTTAATTGTAGGAATAGTATATATGCGTGATCAGTGTGACCACATACGAAATCGCATAGAGATATGCATTTGAGGGATGTAATTGTTAAGTTCTAAGTTCATCTGGCCACATTAGCATGATGATTGTTATTTTGCAATATTTCTGGACACTTTAATCTTGTTTTAAGGTATTAAAAGTATTTTTAACGTGGCAATCGGAATGATTATCATTTAAGCATGTGAGCTCATTCAGACTTCAAAAAAACATTGATATTAAAATTATTTGTGGTAATGTTGTCACCATTTCTACCCAAGTCTATAAGACCAGTTAGGGCAATGCATCATACTGGAGGGATGCTAATATTATGAGAAAACTGAGAAATTTAATATTTATTGGAATGGCGCTGCTCTTAAGTGGCTGTAAAGAGTTTGCTATATTGAATCCCAAGGGAGTTATCGCAGTTGCTGAAAAACACCTCCTCTTGGATGCCACCTATCTAATGCTCATTGTCGTGATCCCCGTCATCATTTTGAGTTTTATCTTTGCCTACCGTTACAGGTCAAAAAATAAACAGGCAAAATATACGCCTAACTGGTCTCATAGCTATGTAATTGAAGCTACCTGCTGGGCAATTCCTTTGATCATCATTGGAGTTTTAGCGGCGATGACCTGGATTAGCACACATAAATTGGACCCCTATAGGCCGTTAAATTCAAAATTAAAACCGATAAAAATCCAGGCAATCGCACTCGATTGGCGCTGGTTGTTTATCTATCCCAAGCAGCACATCGCAACGATTAATTTTGTGCAAATTCCAGTGAACGTTCCAGTGCGTTTCTATGTGACTGCAGATGCACCAATGAACTCTATTGAAATACCGCAGTTAGCCGGCCAAATTTATGCGATGACAGGCATGCAGACTAAATTGAACCTGATGGCGAGCGAGAAGGGTGTCTACAATGGGATGTCGACGAACTTTAGTGGCGATGGTTTTTCCTGGATGCGTTTTAAAGTGAAGGCAGGATCACCGCGACAATTTAATGCATGGGTTGCAAAAATGAAGCGTGCATCAAAACATTTAACCTGGCCAGTCTACGTGAAGCTTGCCAAACCGAGTAAAGATGAAACGGTTGTGAATTACTCGCATACCGAAAAGAATTTGTTTGCCAAGATCATCGATAAGTACATGATGCCGAGCAAGTCGCACCAGTTGATTAATAAGGAAAAAACTAAAAAAGTAGGTAAAAAACATGCTTGAGAGAATACTGTTTGGAAAACTAACGCTAGATTCTATTCCATTTCATAATCCAATCATTATGGGTGCAGGTGCTTTTATGGCGCTGATTGTGATCGCAGCAGTCGTGGCACTCTTCTATTTTAAAAAGTGGACTTACATCTGGAAGGAGTGGATCACAACGGTTGATCATAAGAAGATTGGTATCATGTATATCATTCTTGCGTTTGTGATGTTGCTGCGTGGTTTTTCTGATGCCATTATGATGCGAGCACAGCAGGCGATGGCAGTGGGCGGTAATATGGGTTATTTGCCGCCGGAACACTTTGATCAGGTGTTTACAGCACATGGCGTGATCATGATTTTCTTTATGGCGATGCCATTTATGTTTGGTTTGATTAATCTTGCTTTGCCATTACAGCTTGGTGCGCGCGATGTTGCATTCCCTTATTTAAATTCTTTGAGTCTGTGGCTGACGGTCGCAGGTGCAATATTAGTGAATATTTCATTGGTGGTGGGTAAGTTTGCGGCGACAGGTTGGTTAGCGTATCCGCCGTTGTCGGGTATTGTTTATAGTCCGGGTGTGGGTGTCGATTATTATATTTGGGCCTTACAGATATCGGGCGTGGGTAGTTTGCTATCTGGAGTGAACTTCACAACCACGATTGTGAAGATGCGTTGCCCAGGTATGACATTTATGAAGATGCCCGTGTTTGCATGGACGACTTTATGCTCCATGGTTTTGGTGATGCTGGCGTTTCCAATTTTAACGGCGACATTGGGCATGCTGTTTTTAGATCGGTTTCTTGGAATGCATTTCTTTACCGCCGGCTTTGGTGGTAATGCCATGATGTATATTAATCTAATATGGGCGTGGGGACATCCTGAGGTTTATATTCTAATACTGCCTGCTTTTGGTGCATTCTCTGAAGTGGTGGCAACGTTTTGTAAGAAACGTTTGTTTGGTTACATCAGTATGGTCTGGGCTACTATCGTGATTACGTTCTTGTCATTTATTGTCTGGCTGCATCACTTCTTTACTATGGGCGCAGGTGCTAATGTGAATGCGTTCTTTGGTATTGCTACCATGGTTATTGCGGTACCGACAGGTGTGAAGATCTTTAACTGGCTGTTTACCATGTATCGTGGACAGATTACTTATTCTCTACCGATGATGTGGACTGTTGCATTCATCAGTACATTTGCAGTTGGTGGAATGACGGGTGTCTTAATGTCCGTGCCTCCTGTGGATTTCCAATTGCATAATAGTGTGTTTTTGGTTGCACACTTCCATAATGTGATTATTGGTGGTGTTGTGTTTGGTTACTTTGCCGGGTTGACGTATTGGTGTCCGAAAGTATTCGGCTTTAAGCTGGAACAAAAGTGGGGTAAGCGTTCTTTCTGGTGTTGGGTGATTGGTTTTTATGTGGCGTTTCTACCGTTATATGCATTGGGTTTAAAGGGCATGACGCGTCGTTTGGATCATTATAGTCTTGCTTCTGGTTGGCATCCTTATCTAGTTGTTGCTGCAGTGGGTGCAGGAATTATTGGTATTGCCGTTTTATTCCAAATTATACAAGTGATAAAAAGCTTGCGGACCATAGGCACTTTTCTGCCAGGTGATACTTGGGTGAATGGGCGTACACTTGAATGGTCGATTCCTTCGCCTGCGCCTTATTATAATTTTGCGGTAACACCTGAGGTAGATGATATTGATGGTTATTGGGAAATGAAGCAGAAGCGTGAAGCGAATGGTGGAAAAGAAGTAAAACCGCATTACACCGATGTGCATATGCCAAAAAATACAGGGACTGGGTTTTTCATTGCAGTTTTTGGCGGTATTATGTGCTTTGCATTGATTTGGCATATCATGTGGTTAATTGCAGTTGGCTTTGTTGGCATCGTGATTACCTTAATCATGCGTTCTTGTGATACCGATATTGATTATTATATTAAGGCTGATGAGATGGAGCGGATGGATACCGAATATAGAAATCGTGAACGTCAATATGCAGCACAGACGGGTGGATCGGCTGCTGTTGGTGCAGAACAATAAATAGGGCGACATAATATGACGAATACTTCAACAGAATTACATGACCATCATCACGATGCAGATGCAACTGATGTGTTTGGTTTTTGGCTTTATATCCTGACGGATTGTGTGTTGTTTGCAACCTTGTTTGCGACTTATGCTGTGATGCATAACAATACTTTCGGTGGGCCGGGTATTGGGCAATTGGCTAGTTTGCCTTATGTGTTTGCAGAAACGATGTTTTTGTTGGGCAGTAGTTTTACTTATGGTCTTGCCATATTAGGTATGTATAGGAACAAGAAGAAAGCCGTTTTGAATTGGCTCATTGTGACTTTTATATTGGGTATTGGCTTTATTGCGATGGAGATTAATGAGTTCGTACACTTGTATAGAGAGGGCCATAGTTGGCATGCAAGTGGTGCGTTGACAGCCTTCTTTACATTGGTGGGTACACACGGATTGCATGTGTCGATGGGGCTATTATGGATGGCAATCATGATCATACAAGTTGCACGTTATGGCACGACAGGCGCGATCAACCGACGTTTAACCTATTTGGGTCTCTTTTGGCACTTCTTGGACATCGTGTGGATTTTTGTGTTTACCATCGTTTATTTAATGGGGGCGATATAATATGACTGATCAGAATGCTATGACAAAATACGGTACGCGGTTAAAAACAGTTAAGTCGTATTTGCTCGGCTTGGTGTTGTCGTTGATTTTCACATGTGCCTCTTTTCTATTAGTGGGCAAGCATTTGTTGAAAGACTCCTCACTTTATATTGCTATAACAATATTTGCTATTGCGCAACTGATTGCGCAGGTGGCATGTTTCTTAAGGATGACTGCAACTAAAGATGGGCGTTGGAACACAATGCCATTCTTGTTTACGATCTTGATTGTTGCGGTGTTGGTATTTGGCTCACTATGGATCATGTATAATCTCAATTATAACATGGTACATTAAGTGAAATATGTTTCAGTTGCGAAGCCAGGCATTATCTTTGGCAATATCATTACTGTTACCGGTGGATTTTTTCTTGGGCTGCAAGGGCAGCCATTCAATGTTGTTCTATTTATCGCTACGATTATAGGTATGTCGTTGGTCATGGCTTCGGGCTGTGTTTTTAATAATTGTATTGATCGTGATATTGATCGCCTGATGGAGCGCACCAAAAACCGTGTGCTGGTGAATGGCCTGATTTCGCTTAAAGCAGCTATTTTCTATGCGATTTTTTTGGGTATTGTGGGTATGGTCATACTGGCTTGCTGGACGAATTTATTAACGGCATTAGTTGCGATAGTGGGTCTGTTCTTTTACGTGGTAGTTTACAGCTTATGGGCGAAACGTCATTCTGTGTATGGTACTGCTGTTGGAGGTATTGCTGGAGCGGTGCCGCCAGTGGTGGGTTATTGTGCGGTGACGCAGCAATTTAATGCAGGTGCAATTATTCTATTTGCGATTTTGTTTTTTTGGCAGATGCCGCATTCGTATGCGATTGCGATATATCGTTTAAAAGATTATGTAACAGCTTCGATTCCTGTGCTGCCGGTGCGAGAAGGTGTTCGGCTTACTAAATTCTGCATGTTCATTTTTACCGTTGTATTTTCTGTGGCGGCTGTTATGCCGTTTGTGTTTGGTTATAAGGGTTTGGCATATTTGATTGTGGCTAGCTGTTTGGATTTAGTGTGGCTGTATTATGGTGCACAAGGGTTTTTTGCCAAAGATGATGCTGCCTGGGCGCGTAAAATATTTTTAATTTCAATATTGGTGATCACGATTCTAAGTGTGATGATGATTGTTTAAATTGCCAGGCAAGCCTTATTTTGATTGTGGTGCTGCGCTAGCTTTGCTTGCTTCAGCTGCTACAACTACCCCGTTGCCATCAGCTTGACACAGTTCTAGATAGGCTGCTGATTCCATATATTCATCATGGTCAGCAAGTTTGGGGCCTCCTGCTCTTAAGTAGGCGCGCATTAGATAAGGAATCTGAGAGTAAGCAATTTGCGTGTATGGAGCAGGTTTTTTTTCAGGTACTGAAGCAAAAAATCCAAAACCCGTGGAAAATGCTTCGTACCAAGTCATGCCGCTGGTTGCAGCGTTTTTAAGAGGATTTACATGATCTTTGTGGCTCTGACGCGGCTCTTTTAAACCGGCTTTATGCAGTGTGGTTATTATTGTATGCAGTTCATGAGCAGTGGTGATTTTGTTTGTCTCTGAAGAGTTTTCCGGCAATAATCCAAGATTGATGATTCTCCAGAATTGAGAAAGTTGTTTGTGTGAGCGGTGCTCCAGTTGGTTAAATTGAGTAACAAGATCGGTTAAATTTTGTAAGAAACGTCCATCGACAGATTTAAATGATGCCATCGTTGTTTCAAGCGCCTTTTTTATATCGAGCCAGTCTACTTTTAGTTGGACTCCTTGTGCATGATATTCTGTTATTAAGGTATCTACAGGACATTTATCGCGTATTGATACTATTATTTCTAAGTAGATCAATGCGTAATGATCTTCTTTATGATGTTCTAACATATAGCGAGACAAATCTGTAAGAATGCCTTGGGCTTCTGCTGCAGTTTCCTCGACGATAACTCTTGAGACCAGGTCGGTTAGGAATTGGCGAAATTGACGCAGTTGCATTTTATTATCTGCAGTATCTTTAAAAAATAATCTTTTCAGTAGGTCGACATAAAGAGCTGTTTTATTGCCTGCACCTTTTGTGCTATTCATAAAATGAGCCAGAATGATGGGCCGATAAGCTTTGAAAAAAAGATCTGTATCTATGTGAATGACGCGCCTTGTTTTGTTGATATCACGCCAGCATGGATGTTCAACACTATCAGGAAATGTGACATTAATATTGTAACTCTCAAAAATGAGCGGGTATTTTGAGAGGGCATCTTCAAGTGTGTGAATTTTAAATGGATCATTTGAACTGAGTTTTATGATATCTTCTGAGAGTGTTTTAGTGTCTCGCTCCAACTCGATAAGTTTTTGGCATTGATTTTGTTCGGTATCCAGTTGTTTTTTCAGTTCAAGATATTTGGCCAATTGATGACGACAAGGCAGTGTTTCACGCTTACGTTGATTTTTTTGTGCTTCAGCAAATTCATAATATTCTTTTGGAGAAATATCATTGCCAGCCATCTCAATTGCAAACTGATTCAATAATTCTTGTTTTGGTAGTTTAAATAATTTCTCGAGAGACTCTAGTTGGTAGTGATCTCTAAAGTGCTGAGCGATGGTTTTGTCGGCATTATGAGCGTCAATCCAAGCAAGGCGTATTAAATTTTCACCGTAATGAGGATCTTCTTTATGATGTGACCATGTAATGAGATTTTGGCCATTGGCAAGTGTATCGCCTTTTTTTACTCTTGCCATAGCGCCATAAGGTACAAGGTATGAGAGATCGCGACCGTCACTGGTAACTACTTTTATTTGAGTTATGTGTGCTTGTGTGATGACGTCAGTCACCTTGGCTTCTTGTTCGTCTTCGTAAAGTAATTTAAACGTTTTTGCGCGGCAACTTTGTAAATGTTTTGCAATAAAGTAACGCATGGCAACATCTACGGCATTTGCTGTATCATTTTTATGGGTAGGCACTGCAACTTCATTGTGATCTTTATAAACACGCATCATCACTTCATGTGCGAGGTTTTTGAAATCTGTATCTGAGCTATTAAAGCTTGGTGCTAGACCGAGATAGGCGACTATTTCTGTGGATTCGTATTTTCTTGATAATACATCTGCAATACCATTTCGATGCTCATAGTCTAGGGTTTTAAGCTCAGAAAACTCCCGGGCTGTTTTTGGCATGCGGTGGAATAGCAAGCAATTCGCATGCACGATTGCAGAAAAATAGGTTACATTTTTGAAATCAAATCTGTTACGCACCTGTCTGATGAGGTCGTGTAGACTTTTGGCATTAAAAGCTCCTGCATCTTTAGGCAGCGCTTTTGGGTTGCCACGTAACTGCATGGCTGCTGCGATGGTATCAAAGTCAAACTCCATTAACAGTGCATAGACAAGCATGGGTGGGAGTATCATAACGCCGTTGACGCGACAGAAGCCATCTTGCATGGGTATCGGTTTTTTTGTCATTAAAGCATCCGATATGGTGATGACACCATGAGGGCCAACGAGTTGTTGGAACTCTGTTTTGCAACCCCATGCACTTGGATTTTTTCGAGTAATATGCAGAGGTAACCCACATATATGCAGGCATCCGCAAAATAAATTAGATATATCTTCAGGGGTTATTTCATTTAAGTTGCCAATGAGTTCCAGTAGCTCTTTGACTGCATCATTTGCATTAGCCCGAGATAAGAGACTTTGTTGGTGGGGCTCAAGATCCTCGGTCTCGGATAATATAGAGAGTGCTTTTAACCACTCTAGAAGTTTGCCTTTATTGCCATTATCATCAAAGTTTGACAGAAAATTTTCTAGTGGGTCAGTTTTTAGTTTTTCTGTTCGCGCCATTACTGATTTTTCTGGCGCTGCAAAAGATTTATCTTTTGCGAACCTTGAGCTTCTTGAAGTATTATGATTAGAGATTTTTTCAATCAATTTGTCCAGTTGAGACATGATCGCAATCAGAGTGCTGCGTTGTTTGGAAGCTCTGGTGGCTATCACTTTGAGCAGTTTTTCTTTAGCAGCTGCTTGGGCTGCTTTATATTGATCGGCTGCCGTGCCAACATCGACAACTTCTATTTGTAACTCAGAATACTTTTGTTCCTCTGGAAATAAAGAATTTTGCAGCGCTGTGGTAATTGAGCAAACTTGCGCTTTGATGGACTGCATTACTTGCGAAGATACTTCATCGTGGGATCGTAGGCCTGCAAGTATCGTTTTGATTTGATCGATTATTGCTTGTAATAATTCACTGTCACCATCATTGATAACACGCCATTCTGCTTGCTCTAGTGTTGGCGGTGTTTCGCCAACAAAAACAATATGACCTTTAACGATTGATGTACTTTCATGAAAGAGGCGGAGGTCTTGATCATTTTGATCGTGTAGAAATCCTGCATTAGGTTCTTGTAGCAATGCTTGATCAGTAACTTGGTGTGTTGGCATGCAAACGATACCGTCATCAGTGCAGACAGCACTAATAGAAACCTGACTCTGTAAAGTCGCACCAAAAATAGTGTTGATCCATTTGATAGTTTCATGACCTGCAAGAGAAAATTGACGCTCTGCTTCAGTATAGGTTTTAAGCCTGATGAGGTCTCCATGGGCCATATCAGCGATTTGTTGGGTTGTGCTGGCCTCAGCATTTTTCTCCCCGTAATGTATGGCAGCAACGGAGAGTCGTTCCTTTTCATCTGGAGTCAGTGAGTCGGAAAGTGCTTTAATAGCTTCAGCTGTATCTTTCCTAAAACATTCATCCGGCGGACCATCGGATAGCCAGAGCACGGCGGCACGTTTTGTTGCATCGCTTAAATCATATTTTATTCTTTTCTGTAATGCTTTTATCGCAGCTGCTGTATTGGTGCGACCCATGGTGCGAATTATTTTATTGAGATACTGTCTGAAGTCTGCATGTTTCGAAGCGGTGCATGTGTATTCTTTTACAGTGTCACCATATAGAATTAAATTAATTTTTTTATGAGTTTTCGAAAGTCGGTAAACAGCCTCGCGCACATCATCAAGATCACGATTCATCGAGCCACTGCAGTCGAGAACAAGCGTTACCTCGGGAAGTTGTTGTTCAATCTCATCCTCGCTAGGGGCATACTCTCGAGGGTCACTGATTTTTGCGACAAAAACTTTTTGAGCCAATTGAAACCTCCAAACTAATTTCGGCTTAGAGTAGCATATTTATTGGCCAAATGCACCCACTTGGCCGGTCGATATCGCATCTAACTCATTGATTATCGGTTATTCCATTGATAAATCGCAAGCGGTAGCGTGAATAGTATGATGATGCCAGCCAATAGAATTCCATCATAAAGGTAAACATTGGTTACCTGTATTCCAGTAGGGGGAAAGAAACCAAAGGCAATTGCGGCAATACAGGCAATGACGCCGACGATTGCAGTACACCATATACCGAATTTACCGCCGGGTATTTTGAATGTGCCTGGCTTGCACTTATTTTTATAGCGCAGTTTTACAGCTGCTAGAAACATAATAATATAAAAAATCAAAGCGAGCTGCGCTGTTAAATCACTCAAGATCCAGTACCATGTCGTCATTTGCTTAAACAGTGTATAGCCACAACATAAGATAATCACTACGACTAATTGTGTCAGCAATATTGGAACGGGCGCATTTTTGTTGTTAGTTTTGCCAAATGCTTTTGGGAAACATTCATCACGTGCAGCGACCATGAGGCTTCTGGTAGGTCCTAATACCCAGGCAGAGATACCGCCAAATGCTCCGAGAATTATAAGTGCAATAAAAATAGGTGCCATCCAAGCAATGTTAAAAGCCTTTAAGAACATTATAAATGCTTGGTCGAGTCCGCTGATCAAGTTGAGATTTGATTTTGGCACAATAATAGCAATCGCGGTTGAGGCCAAGATTAAACTGACCACGATAATAATGGCGGAAATTAATAATGCTCTGGGAAAATCTCTTTGCGGATTTTTAACATCACCGGCGTGCGTAGCTGACATCTCAAAACCGATCAAACTAAAGAAAATCACAACAATATAGGCGATATTACCTTGGCTAAATAGGCTGGCGCTTGTCATCTGTTGCGATACGTTGAGTGCAATGGGATCACCTTTTAACAGCCACACAACGCCTAATCCAATAATTGCCAGCATGGGAATAATGGTGCCGCCAATCGCACTGATAGTGCTGATCCAGCCGGATACTTTAATGCCGTAGCAATTGGATAGTGTCGACAGGCTAAAGAGCCCGATGGTAACGGGAAGCACAAATGCCTTGCTATTAGCGAGTGCAGGATTAAAAAAGAAGGCAATATTGGTCGCAACAAAAGAGAGAATGGTAGGATACCACACGACATTATAAATCCACTGTAACCAAATATTGACGAACGCCCAGCGTGGTCCAAACGCCTCACGTACCCACACATAGACACCACCTGTTTTTGGATAGTTGGTAGAAAGTTCAGCAGTGATCAGAATGTATGGCAGCAAGAAAATAATACTTGCTACAATATAATAAAAAATAATTGCGAGTCCCGTTTCTGCATTCGCTGGTAGGCTGCGAACGCTATCGATGGCTATGACATTAATCATTACCAGTCCGAAGACACTCAGGGCTTTTTTAGTTTTGTTTGTTTGGTTGTTCATGTTATTTCACCATATTCAATTGTTATCGTTGGGAGTGCTTAAGTGCCTATAAACGGATGGACAGACATATTCCAGCACCGGATATAGGCTAGATATGGTGATGATGTTGGATAGCGCGTTGCGCTTGATCGAGTAGAATTGTGTTTTCTATAGCCATAACCGCATACTACAAAGCAATGATGTGGCTGTCAAGATAAAACACATTATGTGATGCTGACGAGCACATTTCGTTTAAATGCACTGGTGCGATGTTCCCACAAATACAGCCCTTGCCAAGTACCTAGCGCCAATTGGCCGCCCTGTATCGGAATGCTAATGCTGTTTTGAGTCAAAACGCTGCGGATATGGGCGGGCATATCATCGAGGCCTTCGGCATCGTGGCGATAATCAGGATCGCCATCGATCACTAGTTTTTGCATAAAGTGTTCGAGATCATAGCGTACATCGGGATCTGCATTTTCACATAAGATCAGTGAGGCGCTCGTGTGTTTAAGGAATACATTACACAGGCCTTGTTCAATGTTATTTTTTGCAATTATTTTATTGATGGGGTCTGTGATATTGCTAAAACTTCTAGCCTGAGTATGAAGGCTGAGTTGTGATTGTGTGATCATGGTTTCCTCCTTATAATGGGTGCTATTCTAACATATTAAGAGGTTAATATGACGCTTACCTATTCTGCCCAGATGGCTAAAGGTACAGTTGCGCCGGATTTTAATTTACTGGATACCGTATCGGGTCAGCACAAAACGCTACAAGTATTAAAATCAGATATGGCAACTGTGATTCTATTCATCTGTAATCATTGTCCGTATGTGGTGCGCATTCGTGAGAAACTGGCGGAAATTACAAAACACTATACTGCTAAAGGCATTCGATTTATTGCAATTAATGCAAATGATGTTGAGACATATCCTGCCGATGCGCCAGATAAGATGAAGGCGATGGCAGAAGAGTTTAATTTTTGTTTTCCGTATGTGTATGTTGAAACTCAGGAAATTGCTAAGGCCTATGATGCAGCTTGCACGCCGGACTTATATATTTTTGATAAAGATTTAAAGTGTCAGTATCACGGTCGCTTCGATGATTCAACGCCAGGTAATAATGTACCTGTCACGGGAAAAGATTTAACCTGCGCATTGGATCAAATGCTAGCGGGTGAGGCTGTATTTGAAGATCAGAAGCCGAGTATGGGTTGTAATATTAAGTGGAAGAGCTAGGCATTATTCACTAACTTATAAAGCTTCTGGCGCATCTCCCAAAGTTGCCCCATGGGCTCTGGTTTGCTATTAAAAACAAAAGCAAAAATCGTATGGTCTGGTCGAATAATCAATAATGAATTGCTGCCAGTAAAGCTACCATGTGTCGTGTACTCATGATTGTTTTGTACAAACCAACCCATGCCGTAATGCCATGGAGCTTTGCTGCAGAACCAGCAGTGCCTTTCTGCCAATGTGGCCGGTTTTGCAAACATGGCACGTAAACTACTTGTCGTTAAAACATTACCATACTCGAGCTCACTAGCGATTTTTGCTAAGTCTTGAGCGGATGCAAGCCAGCCGCCATCAGAAAAATTTTTATGTAATATGTCATCATGACTGTATGGCAGATCTGCTAAAAATCGCCTGTTATAATTTTTAAATTCTCGTGATGGGTAGTAGATCGCTTCGCGCCTAAGGCGTCTTGCAAAGTTTGCACTACCAATGCGCATGTCGTAAATACCCATGGGGCGTAGTACATGCCGTTGTACAAAATGCTCATAACCTAAATAGTTGTAAGGTTTGTGAAGTACTTTGTCGACTACTAATCCCAGCATGCAGTAGTTGATGTTAGCATAATGAAAATGTTTCCCAGGTTGATTATGTAGCGGTCTGCTTAGCATCAGGCGTGCATCGGTAACGCTTTGCATCGGTGCTCGATGACCAATAATTTCTCTGTAACGTTTTGGCCATATGCCAAACATAGGATCAAATACATTGCTTCCCCAACCATTCCAGCCAGAGGTCATGTTCAACAAGTTGCGAAGCGTGATTGTTTTCACTGTTGGATTAGTTTTTAGCCCTCTTAAAGGCTTCAGATTATTCAATATTGAATAGACTTTCTCATCAAGTTTGAGTTTGTGCATTTGCATCAGTTTTAAAATGCTGATTGCAGTGACAGTCTTGGAGATGCTCGCAATTCGAAACAGCGTTTTTGAGGTTGCTACGATATGTTTTTTTCGGTTTGCCCAGCCAACACCATGTGCATAAAGAAGTTTGCGTTGGCTGATAATGGCAACTGCGCCGCCAGGAATGTGATACTCACGCATGATGGCGTTAAGGCGTTGTTTGAATTGGGTCCCGTCGATTGATACTTGGGCGACACAGAGAGAAGGCGAAACAATGACAGCAGGGACAATAAAAAGTCTCATGAATATCCCTATCCAACTGCGCATAAAATACTCCCTTAGTGACGCACCTTTGTAAGTATAGCGGGAATATTCCTGCTTGTCATATGCTCAGCAATCGAGTATCCTTACGCCAGTTCAAAGGGTACTTCTAGATTTATGGGTGAGATTGTAACTATAGATGCAGAGCCGGCAATACTAGCGCTTGCCGATGGTAGCATCTTCACTGGAATCTCCATTGGTGCACCGGGCCAGGCGCTTGGCGAAGTTGTTTTTAATACCTCTATCACTGGCTATCAAGAAATTTTAACCGACCCGTCTTATGCAAAACAGATCATTACGCTGACCTACCCACATATTGGAAACGTAGGTGTTAACTCAGAAGATTGTGAATCAAGCCAGATTTGGGCATCAGGCCTTGTGGTTCGCGAGTGTTCACCTTTGGTGAGCAACTGGCGTGCCGAACAATCATTGCCCGAATACCTAATGAAGCAGGGTGTTGTTGCTATCGCTGAAGTTGATACGCGTCGCTTGACGCGACTGTTGCGCGAGAAAGGCGCGCAGAATGCTTGTATTATAGCGGGTTCTGAAATAGATGCAGAGCATGCTGTTGAACTTGCACGCCAGTTCGAAGGGCTGGAAGGTATGGACCTCGCAAAGCAGGTAACTTGCAAGAAAACTCACGACTGGCAGCAACGTACAACCGTGGTTGAGGATTTTGATAATTGTCCGCCACAGCAGGGATTGCATGTTGTTGTTTATGATTTCGGTGTGAAACAGCAGATTTTGCGTTTATTTATGGATCGTGGTTGTCGTGTTACGGTAGTGCCAGCAGAAACGTCTGTTGCAAAAATTTTAGAGTTGAATCCAGATGGTGTGTTCTTGTCAAATGGTCCGGGAGATCCAGCGGCTTGTGATTATGCCATTGCAAATGTACACCAACTGTTAGAAATGAACATTCCATTATTTGGTATTTGTTTAGGTTTTCAAATTATGGCACTGGCTTGTGGTGCTAAAACATTTAAAATGAAGTTTGGCCATCACGGCGCTAACCATCCAGTGCAAGATTTACAATCACGTCAGGTGATGATCACTGCGCAGAACCACGGTTTTGCAGTTGATGAGGATAGCTTGGCGCATCACTTTCAAATTACGCATCGCTCTTTGTTTGATAATACCGTTCAAGGTATCCGTCATTTACACAAACCGGCTTTTGCTTTTCAGGGGCATCCCGAGGCGAGTGGTGGACCGCATGATATTGTGAACCTGTTTGATCAATTTGTTGAACTAATAAAGAAACCAGTATGCCTAAACGAACCGATATAAAATCTATCCTTATTATAGGTGCTGGCCCAATTGTGATTGGCCAGGCTTGTGAATTTGATTATTCTGGAACACAAGCGTGTCGTGCGCTACGTGAAGAAGGCTATCGTATTATTCTTATTAACTCCAATCCAGCGACCATCATGACTGATCCGGAATTAGCAGATGCTACCTATATAGAGCCAATTCAATGGCAGGTAGTGGAAAATATTATTGCTAAGGAACGGCCCGATGCTCTACTGCCGACAATGGGTGGACAAACTGCGTTGAACTGTGCGCTGGACTTAGTACGTGAAGGCGTATTAGAGCGATATGGTGTTGAGTTAGTGGGAGCGCAACAGGATGCGATTGATAAAGCGGAAGACCGTGAACGTTTTCGTGAGGCGATGAAGAAGATTGGTCTGGAAACACCTCGTGCGGGATTGGCGCATTCGATGGAAGATGCTTGGAATATATTGGATGAAATTGGCTTTCCTACCATCATACGTCCTTCATTTACCATGGGTGGTACCGGAGGCGGTATTGCTTATAATCGTGATGAATATGAAGAGATTTGTAAACGTGGTTTGGAATTATCGCCGACGACGGAGCTATTGATTGATGAATCGATTATCGGTTGGAAAGAATATGAGTTAGAGGTCGTGCGTGATAAAAATGACAATTGTATTATCATTTGTTCGATCGAAAATATAGATCCGATGGGAATTCATACAGGTGACTCGATCACCGTTGCGCCTGCGCAAACACTGACGGATAAGGAATACCAGCGTATGCGTGATGCAGCGCTTATGGTATTGCGTGAGATTGGTGTGGAAACCGGTGGCTCTAACGTACAGTTTGCCATTAATCCAAAAGATGGACGCATGATGGTTATTGAGATGAACCCGCGTGTGTCGCGCTCATCAGCGTTGGCTTCTAAGGCTACAGGTTTTCCGATCGCAAAGGTGGCTGCAAAGTTAGCAGTAGGCTATACACTGGATGAATTGCAAAATGAAATCACAGGTAATCGTACACCGATTTCATTTGAGCCGACCATTGATTATGTGGTTACAAAAATCCCACGATTTAACTTTGATAAATTTCCGCAGACAGACCCGCGTTTAACCACCCAGATGAAATCGGTAGGTGAGGTGATGGCGATTGGGCGTAATTTTCAAGAATCATTGCAAAAGGCCATGCGTGGTTTGGAGATCAGTGTTTATGGATTTAAGAGTAAGTTTGATTTTGCGGCGGAAGATTTCGACGAACAGCAGGCGCGTGATATTGTTAATAAAGAGTTGAGTAGTGCTGGTGCCGACCGGCTTTGGTATATTGGTGATGCATTTCGGTTGAGTTATAGTCTGCAGGAAGTGCAACAATTAACGCAAATAGATCCTTGGTATTTGGTGCAGATAAAAGAATTAATAGAATTGGAAGCATCCTTGGGGTCTATGAATTTAAAAGATTTGAATGCGCGTATTTTGTTTCGTCTAAAGCGTAAAGGTTTCTCAGATGTGCGTTTGGCGCGTTTAATGCATGTGAGTGAGGCAGAGTTTCGTAAATACCGCCATCAATTGGATATTCATCCCGTGTATAAACGCGTAGACACGTGTGCAGCCGAATTCGCAACCGATACCGCTTATTTATACTCTACTTATGAAGAGGAAAATGAGTGTCGCCCGACAGCACGGGAAAAAATAATGGTCTTGGGTGGTGGGCCGAATCGCATTGGCCAAGGTATTGAGTTTGATTATTGTTGTGTGCATGCAGCGATGGCGATGCGTGAGTTGGGTTATGAGACGATAATGGTGAATTGTAATCCTGAAACGGTTTCAACGGATTTTGACATTTCAGATCGCCTGTACTTTGATCCACTTACATTGGAGGATCTTTTAGAAATTGTTGCAGTTGAAAAACCTATTGGTGTGATTGTGCAATACGGAGGCCAGACGCCATTAAAATTAGCGCGATCTTTAGAAGCGAATGGTGTGCCTATCATTGGCACTGCGCCGGATGCCATCGATCGTGCGGAAGATCGAGAACGATTCCAAAAATTAGTGCAGAAATTAAATATTGTGCAACCGCCAAATGGAACGGTTCGTAGTGTTGAGGAAGGATTGCGCTTGGCGCGTGTTTTTGCCTACCCACTTGTGGTGCGCCCCTCTTATGTATTAGGTGGGCGTGATATGAAGGTGGTGTTTCATGAGCAAGAACTTGTGAATTATATGAAGAAAGCAGATCATATTGCTTCAGATAATCCTTTGTTATTAGATCATTTCCTAGATGATGCGATTGAGGTCGATGTCGATGCGGTGTGTGATGGCGAAGATGTTTTGATCGGCGGTATCTTGGAGCATATTGAGCAGGCCGGGGTGCACTCAGGTGATTCATCCTGCGCATTCCCACCGCACAGTTTGTCAGATGAGGTGCAGGATAAGCTGCGCCAACAAATCAGTATGATGGCAAAAGAGCTGGGCGTGGTTGGCTTGGTGAATGCACAATTTGCGATTCAAGGTGATGAGATTTATGTGTTAGAAGTTAACCCGCGTGCTTCGCGCACAGTGCCCTTTATTGCTAAGGCAACGGGCATATCGTTGGCAAAGATCGCTGCAAAATGCATGGTGGGACACACGCTAAAGCAACAAGGGTTTACCAAGGAGCGTGTTCCTAATTATTATGCTGTAAAAAAAGCTATTTTTCCTTTTAATAAATTTTCTGGTGTCGATCCAATCTTGGGGCCTGAAATGCGTTCAACCGGTGAGGTTATGGGGATTGCGGAAAATTTTGGTGAGGCATTTGCAAAGAGTCAAATTGGTGGCGGGCAAATGTTACCTAAACATGGCTGTGCGTTTGTCAGTGTGCGTGATGCTGATAAAGCCAAAGTAGTGGCGGCAGCAAAAAGTTTAGTGGCACAAGGTTTCGAGATTGTTTCAACTAAAGGAACAGCGGCCGTGTTACAGAAAGCAGGAGTGTTGTGTCGTGTCATCAATAAGGTGAAAGAAGGGCGCCCACATGTGGTTGATATGATTAAAAATGGTGAGATTGATTTTATTATCAATACCACAGATGGTGAGTTGGCAATTGCAGATTCTTATGAGATTCGTTGCAGTGCAGTGCGGCATAAGATTTGTTATACCACCACATTAGCAGGTGGCATTGCCGCGTGTTTATCTTTGCAATACGAACATGATGGAGTGGTGAATCGTCTGCAAGACTTGCATGCTCTATAGCAATTTAAGGAGTCAGGGATGCCAGAGAAGAAGCAGATATCAAATGGTGAGGCTGCTATTTTTTTTCTGAGAGCTGTCGCCGAAATTACATTTATGCTCGATGTGGCCGAAGAAGCTTACCAGGATACCGATAATCCAAACGACATGGGAGTCACTACTGCATACAGAGTTTCGGCGGTCGTTTTGGCGGTTTTTAGTTTTTTTGGCATGCTGGGGAATTGCTTTATTGACGTGGGAAATTTTAAATGTATCGGCGTGACTGCCAATGCTACGATGTTTATAACGTTATCATTGTTTGCAGAACAAACCCATTTTGACCCTGATCGACACTATGCCTTATCTGCTGCTTGTGGGCTCTATTCACTGTATAAGCTGGCGGGTGCCGCTGAGCCAGGGATCTCTTCCCCAGAAATTTTGCAAAGACTGTTAAATGCAGTAGCCCATGTTATGGGTGGTTTGGCATTAGCTTTGTTCGTGCTTTATGGTGAGGATATTGAGCAACGAGAACACAGTGTATTAACCTGTGTTGTTTTGTCAATTTTGGCTACGATAGCCTCTCTGATGACGGTCGCATATCGGTTTGTGGAGGAAGATGAGGCTGCAGTTCCCTTGCTTGCTCCATAGAGAGCAAATTCGTGAGTAAATTTTATACGTACTAATGTTCGCATTTCCCTGATATTTTGATAGACTAGGCGTCGTTATTCGGCTCTCTTCTTTAAGCTGTTCGCAGTGTTGGGGTGGCTGTTGATTATAGATGAGGTGAGATTATGCAAAAAGTACCAATGACAGTGTCGGGCGAGCAGAGTTTGCAGCAAGAGCTGGAACACTTAAAAAAAGTTGAGCGGCCACGTATTATCGCTGCCATTTCAGAGGCGCGTGCGCACGGTGATTTAAAAGAAAATGCTGAATACCATGCTGCACGTGAGCAGCAAAGTTTTACAGAAGGTCGTATTCAAGAGGTGGAAAGTAAGTTGTCAATGGCTGAGGTGATTGATGTCACTAAGATTCCTAATCAGGGGAAGGTTATTTTTGGTGCCACGGTGACGATTGTTAATGCAGACACAGACGAAGAGGTCACGTATAAAGTTGTGGGTGAAGATGAGGCGGATATTAAGCAGCATAAAATATCTGTAACGTCGCCGATTGCACGTGCGCTGATTGGCAAGCAAGTAGATGATGAAGTGACGGTGCATACACCAGGCGGTGAAGCTGTGTATGATGTTGTTAAAGTCGAATATGTCTAATCTAAAATTGCAAGCTGTTGTTGTGCACTCGGGAGGTATGGATTCGTCCTTGTGTTTAGCCGTTGCAATAGAGCGTTTTGGTAAAGATAATGTATTGAGTATGTCGTTTCGATATTCACAGCGTCATGCTAATGAGTTACAGCAGGCAAAAATTATTTGTGATCATTGGGGTGTTGATCATATCGTTCTTGATATCGACTGCCTGAATCAAATAACCGATAATGCACTGATTAACCCGGGTATTGCTATTCAGCACGAGGCAGGTCATGCGGCAAATACATTGGTATTAGGGCGAAATGGTTTAATGGCACGATTGGCGGCGATCCATGCTGATAGTTTGGGTGCAAGTTGTATTTATATGGGTGTGATTGAAGTGGAGTCTGCTAATTCGGGCTATCGTGATTGCAGTCGTGAGTATATGGACTTGATGCAGCATTTATTGCAGATTGATTTAGACAATTGGGATTTTCGCATTGAGACCCCTGTGATTCAGATGACAAAAGCTGAAACGATGCAGTTGGGTAATAAGCTAGGTGTGTTAGAGTTTTTGTTGGAAAATACCATTACTTGTTATGAGGGAGTTGCCCATGCGGGCTGTGGTCAATGCCCAGCTTGCAATCTGCGCAATGCTGGTATTCGAGAATTTCTACAGCAACAGCCTGATTTTGAGTTGCCGTACTCTTTGTAATTCCGCGCTTGCACAATAAGCGAAGTTATTTAGGCCCAGAAGGGCTTGTTGATTTTCCAGCAGCTTTTGGTTATGCTGGCTCTCCCTTGCCCTGTGCAACTAGTTCGCGCATATGTTGTATTAAACTGTTTTTCGGCGCGACATGGGTCCCTCCATGTGAGTAGATTGAGAGTTTATTATCGTAGGGTGATTCTACTAAACCGTAGCCATCAGGCACAAGACCAGACTCCAATGTTATACAAATCATCAAATGCGCAACACCATCCGTCAAACGCCCTCCTGCTCGATTTGAGAGGTGGGGATAAGCCTTATCCCATTCTTCTTTTGTTAAAAATGCTGGTGCAAGATTCTCTTGATATATTCTAGAATCAGATAGATAAAACAACTTTCCATCTCTGTTTTTTTCCGTACAGAAAATTAAATAGATTTTACGATAGAGTGCTGGATGCTTTTCATTAAACTGTTGAAGACTCTTTATGGCAAGCTTTAACTCCATCTTTTCCGCCTGGGCTGTTATCATGTCTTTCGGTGGATCGGCAATTGGTTTGCCCGTGCGCCAGACCTGATTTTTTCGATACTTAGATGGCAATTCAAATGGATACGGTTTTGCTTCTGGGTCCTTAAACAATTGCGATTTTGCTGAACCAGCTGCCGAGCTATCTTGATGTGATCTACTCATTGTACTTCTCCTGTCTCGTTTAGATTACCTTATAGCATGGTGGTATTGCAGAAAGCAAGCGCTAATAAAATAGGTCCATCTGACCTATTTGACATAACTTTTGTGCTTTGATAGTATATAGGTCAGTTTGACCTATTGTGTGAAAAGAGTGATGATTTCATCTGATAATAAGCAGAAATTTGTGCGGCCATGGTATCTCACCATGATGATTTTATTTATGGTGCCGATGACGGGTATTGGAATCGATTTGTATGCACCATCGCTTCCGTGGATTGTTAGTGCATTACATACTAGTGCATACTTAGTGAAATTGACAATTGCAGTTTATTTTTTTGGCTATGCTGTTGGCCCTTTATTGGCTGGGACACTTTCTGATGTTTATGGGCGAAAACCCACGTTGATTATAGGCATGGCCTTATATATTGCGGTCTGTTTGTTAATCATAATTGTGCCAAATATTAACATGATGTTGGCGATGAGATTTCTGCAAGGAGTCGCGGCTGCATTTTTAGCGGTAACGTATCGTACAGTTTTTTCTGATGCTTATACGCCAGGTATTGATATGAAAAAAATGGGCGCTTCGATATCACTTGCTTGGTCTTTAGGGCCTATAT
>JAHZIV010000001.1 GCA_022601255.1 Gammaproteobacteria bacterium | reverse complement strand
CGTATTGCTACTGGCAAAACGCCGCTGGAAGTCGAGAAGAAATTAATCCGTTCTGTACCAAAAGAGTTTCAATTAGATGCCCACCATTGGCTAATATTACACGGCCGCTATGTCTGCACAGCGCGCAGTCCAAAATGTGGCTCTTGCATCATCCATGATCTGTGCGAGTATCGTGACAAGGACCCATAGAATCAATAAGTTAACACTTTTTGGTTCTAAAAAGTGTATGTTATTACATTTTTTGGCTCCAAAAAATGTAAAATATCGCATTTTCTGTTATTATAGCGAACATGAAGAGATATATTTTCAAACAGCTCCAAACATGGAAAAATAGCAAAAAACGCAAGCCCCTCATACTGATGGGCGCGAGGCAAGTTGGCAAAACCTACATTCTCAAAGCATTTGGAGCGCAGGAATACGAAAATATTGTTTACCTCAACTTTGAAGACAATCCAGACCTTAAAAAACTGTTTGACCAGAACCTCACACCCGCACATTTAATTAAAGTAATTCAAGTCGAATACAGCACGAAAATCAAGCCTGCGGAAACACTCATTTTTTTTGACGAGGTGCAGGAGTGCCCAAATGCATTAAATTGTCTTAAATACTTCAACGAGTCTGCAAACGAATATCATGTCTGTGCGGCTGGCTCTTTACTAGGCGTAAAACTCATTAACCAAAAAGGTTTCCCTGTCGGGAAAGTAGATTTTTTACATCTTTACCCCTTGAGCTTTTTTGAATTCCTAGATGCAATCGGCTCTGAACAGTATAGGCAATATCTAGATGAGTTAATAAAAATTGAGCCCATCCCTGAACCACTACACAGCAAATTAATAGAACATTTCAGGTATTACCTTTATATTGGAGGCATGCCTGAGGCTATAAAAGAATATATTGATTCTGGCGATTTTAATAATGTAAGAGCAGTTCAACACAGTATATTAAATGCTTACAAACTCGATTTCTCCAAACACGCTCCAGCCAACCAAATCATGAAAATTAATCAAGTGTGGGAAGTGATCCCCAGTCAATTAGCTAAAGAAAATAAAAAATTCATTTACTCTATTATTCGAAAAGGTGCAAGGGCAAAAGAGTTTGAGGTTGCAATACAATGGCTGCTTGAAGCAGGGCTAATATATAAAGCTTATAGCATTAAAAAACCACAAATACCTTTAAATGCATATACTAACTTTGAATATTTCAAAATATATTTTTTAGATGTTGGGCTATTAGGCGCTGTTAGCAAACTATCTCCAAGAAGTGTTTTACAAAATGAAACTATACTAAAAGAATTCAAAGGTGCAATCGCCGAAAATTATGCTGTTCAAGCACTCATGCTACAAGATGAGCCAACATACTATTGGACTAGCGATGGCAAAGCTGAAGTAGACTTTATATTCCAAAATGAAGATATCGTGTGTCCCTTGGAAATAAAATCAGGGCGTTCTGATAAGAAAAAAAGTCTACGGATTTATGCAGAGAAATATCATCCTAACCTAATGATTCGCGCATCAACATTAAACCTAAGAAAAGATAACAACTTCCTAAACTGCCCCTTATATCTATTGAGTCAACTTAAAAAACTACTGGCACTACAAGATACAACATGAAATATATAATGATCAAAATAGCTTTAATCGTATGCGCCACCTGGGTGTCACTTGCCTATGCTAATATTATTGCACCAACCTGCCAGCAGTTACAAAAAAGCTACGTCACCTATTATGATTCATTACAACAATCAGAACAAACACGTCCTTATTATACCTATCTACCAAAGCAGTATTGTCTCGAGACAAGACATAAAGAGCGTGCCATCATCTATGGGTTACATGGCTATTACGGTACTGCTAGTGGCTTTGCCTTAAGCACCACTGAGGGCACGTTCAACAAACTTGCTAACCAAAAGAATCTCATCATTATTTATCCTCAAGGCATGACACTCTATGATAACAATAATAATTTCTACTCCAGCTGGAATTTTATAGCACCACACCATTATAATGCACAGCAACAAAATGACGCAGTCACACACAACAACCAAGAGCTTCCTATCTGCGATCTCGATAAGATGAAACAAAACCCCATACCCAAACAACCAGGATGTAAAACCTGGCAAGGTGTGTGCTCCTGGACCTCTTGCTTCGATGATGCCGCTTATTTATTAGCAATCCAAAAAAATGTAGAGGCACTTCAACAAGGCGATCCAACAAAACAATACCTGGTTGGTTTTAGCAATGGCGCCATGATGGTGTATCGCATGGCCTGCCAGTATCCAGGAAAGTTTACAGCGGCGGCTGCTATTTCAGGTACCATGGCGCGCAATATGCATTGCTACAAGGCACAACCTAAAGACGCACAAAACCCGTACCTCAAAGCCCATCAAACATCTTTATTGATGTTGATAGGCAGTAAAGATAAAACCGTTCCATTAACAATAAGACAAGAAAAAAACGCCCCCAATAATCATTATTATTACGGTCGTGGTAATCGTCTAGTAAAGCTATGGGGTAGAGACATGAGCTGCCGATCGCATCGCACAATCAACACAGAAACCGTACTTGATGGCATTCGATGCACCGAATACAACCGGTGTGGGCGAGACAACGATAGCGTTGCCTTTTGTATTTGGGGACACAATAATAATCAAACGATTGATTGGCGTCATGCTTATCCTGGAGCCAAGCGCAATAGCGGCTGGTGTGTTAATCAGAAGCAAAAGAAAATTGCGCATAGCAGGCCTGTATGCAACCCTAAAACTCCACACAAAACTGCAATGGATGGCACCCATTTTATTTACTATTTTCTTACCCACAAAAAAGTCGCTACTAACCCTGAAGTATAAGGAAAATATGCTCCCTGGAATTTTCACTTGAAAAATACCTCGAGTATTGGTACATTGACTTGACGCTTATGAAAAGGAACTAGCATGACAAAAGACAAACAGACTCTTGAGCTTCTACTCATTTTGATTTGCACTAAAATTAGAAAATATGTTGGCCTCACTATAAACACTTTCCCTCCAAATGTTCGTACACATGCAGCGCTGGTCCATCATCAAGTGCAAGATTTATTGCACTTGGCAGAAACATTGGCCGCTGGCATCGAAACAAATAGTGCAAATAATAATCTCAACGAAACCCTTACACAAATTAAATTTTATCTGGATTGTGAATGCTTATGCAGTAATGCCAATAGGCTCATTGGTAAAGTCAACACTTATGATAGTGATAGTGATTATCATTACTTGCTGGAACAAAGAAAATTTCTTGATGGCTTATTGGGTGGTTCCACCCTACCTGTTAAAGCACTCTCGGCCCATCAGAAGCAATACCTACACGATAGTCATGAAATTGTTCACGCTACTTTACAACCTGCCATTCAGCTAAGAAGCGACTCAAAAACAACATTTCCAGCAGGGTGTGATCGAGGTCCTGGTATGAAAATGATGCGCGAACATGCACAACAAGGTGGGCGTTATCACAATCCCCAAATCTGGACTGAAATCACTACATGCTACAATGAATCAGAGCGGTTTTTAAACCACTCTAATCTCGCAAAGAGCGAAGAGACTCTTGGTTCCGCGCAAGCGAATGAATATGCAGGAGACGATAACTCTACCTTACAAGGTTTGATTGCGCGCTTTAAGACATTAGCGCCAGAAAGTGATATCGCTCGGGGCAGGATTGAGTGGCACAACGTTGGGAAATCCAGCCATGAGGCTTTGCTCCCGTCTAGCAGCTGGACTCGATCTAGCTCTTGCCGCCTGTTCACAGTCGCAGTTACTGCTGCCGCAGCTGCTGTTGTTGCTAGCTGTGCTCTGGACTTTGGCATGTAGCGCATAGATGAGCTGATGTACTGACACAACTTGCTGCTTAGCTATGCGGGCCGTTCTGGGATCAAGCAAACAGTGAATCCCGATGGGGATTTTTAAGGGGAGAATCGGGATTCTACCCTTAAATCGCCGTTCGCGTGGACTTGCTCCGCGCAGGCGAAATATTATAAGGAGGGGATTGAGTACGTCCAGTACGAAATTCCCGTAAAAAAGCCGGCTAATGCCGGCTTTTCATCATAAAGACAAATAGTACTATTTACCTTTACATCTCGCGTATTGAACCAACGCAACAAGCGCAGCCAAACCAACGATGATGTATATAGCGTGTACCAAAGCTGGTGAAGCTCCGAATATCGCTACGATAAGGTTGAACTTAAAGATACCTATAAGTCCCCAAGTAATAGCTCCAAATATTATTAATATGAAGCATATATGGTCTAATGCATTTTTATTTTTCATGTTTTCCCCCTCAGGATGTTTCACATAAATTTAATAGACGTCTTCAAGTATAGTGCATTCTGAAGAAGAATGCCTTATTTTTTTACATAAAAATCGTAATACAAACAGATTGTTATAATTTTTTGTCATTTATTGCTCATTTTTGGGCATTTTATGTCCTATAAGTGTTTGATTTTGGAGTTTTGATCAGTTTTTGTAAATTCAATGGGTTATGAAGGCATAAAGCTGGGATTGTATATTATCTGTTAAGTTCCAAAAAACATCGGCCGCCATGAAAATATCCATGACAGCCGAAATTATATTAGAAAAATAAATGCCTCGCTGCTGGCAGCGGAGTATTTATTTAGAAGTATGCGCCAACCTGTAAAGTCACAGCATTACGAGAACCACCGTTTCCGGTAATGTTTGTAGTAGCACCACGACCTGTAGCAAATCCACTGAAGTCCGTATCATGGCGGTACTCCAAAGTCTCCAGGGTATTCTTCCATAGCGATACCTGCAAATCTGCCGTATAGCTATCTTCTGGAAGATTTAGCGCCAATGCCTCCCAGCTATGGCCATAACTCACACCCGCAGTAAAGGGCTTGCCCCACTTATTAAATGCATAATCGGCCTCAAGATGCAGTGCCTTCACGTTGGCGCCTGCTCCATTAAAAGATAGGTCCGCTGAGTCAAACTTACGAACTGTCGTGACAAATTCACCCACAAGCGTGATCGCACGATGCGCCCATTCCGCATGCGCATCGAAGGCACCGACATCATGCACTAATGCATTTCCCGTTACAGTAGCGCCAAAGCCCCGGAACTGGCTTGTATTACTTGCAGCCAATCCTGTAGCCTGCATACCCTGTGAGTCTGCAATATTGCTAATCCAGCCCGCACCCATATCAAACTTACCATTGCGAAGCGTGCGCTCATAACCCGCATTGAGGCCCGCTTGATTAAATATCGTATCACTGTCGGTAGTACGATCACCCGGGTAAGTATACACCTGGCCATAAAAGCCATTTTTATAGATCCCTAATATAGCTGCGGTATCACTTACACGCGCTACAGATTGGGTAAGCGGCGTACTGATCATCAATGATGAAAATTTACCAAACGGCACATAAGTCTGACCAATAGTAAAATACACCGGAAAACGCTGCAAATTACCAATCGTGATAAAGCCTCGTTTTAGATACAGCGTATCCACGGGCTGCCTATCTCCGGAAGATGTGGGTGCATTACTGTAAGAAAAAGATAAGAAACCTGAGGCCCAAGAGCTCACTAACGCATTCAGATCCAACTCTGCATTTGAAAGCGCCACACCCTTATCTGTTTCATTGTTTACCCCGAAACCACTGGCATTGTATATCTGCCCTTCCAAGCCACCGCTAATTTCAACGATAGGACGTAGCGTGGAATAACCGTGTTTACGTAAATATTGATCTACCTGCTGGTGTTGCTGCAATAATGTTAGGTCTTCATTCATGCTAGATGCCTGCGATAAGACATCCGTGGCATTGTAATTACTTTTTAAACCTACCCAGGGAGACGTTGTCACAGTTACTGCATGACCAAAAGGAGCCTGAGCACGCTGGCCACCTCTACCACCTCGCGCACGCGCTGTTGGTGATTTTCGTAATGCACGCACCTCTTTACGCAATGCCTTTGTTTGCACGCTTAGGTCACGAACCTCTGCTTGTATTTTTGCTGTACTTGCCTCTGAACTTGCAGCTAAAACACTTGCGCTGGAAAATAAAAGACCAATTCCTAAAGCTGGTAATAGATATTGTTTCACGTCGAATGCCTCCTTTCGATCTAATTAACAAAATTAAAGAGCGTCAATATACACTATATGCGCCATCTTTTGCTACAATGAAGCTGTTTTATTTTTTTGTTGTAATAATATTATGCAGTCGATAACGTTAAGACGCCCCGATGATTGGCACACTCACTTAAGAGATGCAGACGCCCTTGCACGAACAGTAACAGATACGGCGCGCTGTTTCGCACGTGCAATCGCAATGCCAAACCTAACCACCCCCATAACCAGCGTCACTGCAGCAACAAATTACCGTGAACGTATCTTACAACACGCCCCCAAGGACAACAGCTTCACACCTTTAATGACACTCTACTTAACCGAACAACTAACAGCAGATGAAATCATCAAAGCTGCCAAAACAGATTTCATTAAGGCATGTAAACTCTACCCTGCAGGTGCTACTACAGGTTCAAGTGCTGGTGTGCAAGACATTAAAAAACTCTACCCCATATTTGATGCCATGCAACAAGCCGGATTACTGTTATTAATTCACGGGGAGTCGATTGAACCTGAAGCAGATATTTTTGATCGTGAGAAATTATTTATCGAACAACAATTACAACCACTCATAAAAAAATTTCCAAAACTGCGCGTTGTTTTAGAGCATATCACCACGAAAACAGCCGTTGAATTTATCACAGCCGCACCACAACAGGTTGCCGCCACCATCACCGCACATCATCTTCTCTATAATCGCAACGCATTATTAGGAGCGAAACTACACCCGCACTATTATTGTATGCCTATATTGAAGCGCGAAACGGATCGGCAAGCCTTAATCACCGCAGCAACAAGTGGTAATGCGAAATTTTTCTTGGGAACTGACAGCGCTCCCCACACACAATCCAACAAAGAGTCTAGTTGTGGATGTGCCGGCATTTACAGTGCTCATGCAGCCATTGAACTTTATGCAGAAGTATTTGAAACGGCGAATGCACTCGATAAGCTTGAAGGCTTTGCCAGCCAATTTGGCGCAAATTTTTATGACCTACCTTTGAATGAGACAACATTGACATTAATCAAACAACCCTGGGAAGTACCAAACACCTTGAGTTTTGGCGAACAGAAATTAGTACCACTTCGCGCAGGCAAGCAAGTACAATGGCGAATTAAAGATGACTGAAATAAAAAAGATAAAGCAACGATTTGATGGTTACCTTCCTGTCGTCATCGATGTAGAAACCACAGGCATCGACTGCCTCAAGAATGGACTATTGGAGGTCGCACTAATCTTGGTAGCCTATAATGACGCAGGACAATTGCAGCCGGTTAAGTCAGATCACTGGCACGTGGTACCTTTCAAAGGTGCTATAATTAATCCTGAAGCATTGGCCATCAACGGCATCGATCCAGAACATCCTTTTCGATTTGCAGTCGAAGAAGCAAAGGTGCTGACTGAATTATGCAGTATCATCAGTGATGCGCTTAGGCACTATGACTGTCGCCGAGCCGTCTTAGTCGGGCACAATGCCCATTTTGACCTCAATTTCATTATGGCGGCCATGCGACGCTGTAAGATTAAAAAGAATCCGTTTCATTCTTTTACATGTTTTGACACTGCCACCCTTGGCGGACTCATTTATGGCAAAACGGTGCTTGCTAAGGCGCTCAAAAAGGCCGACATCGATTTTGACAAAAATGAAGCCCATTCTGCGGTATATGATACCGAAAAAACAGCAGAACTATTCTGTAAAATTATAAATCTTCAAGATAACAAGTAATGACTCAAATCTTCGCTTTCTTAATATATTACGACCGTCTATAGCCGTATTGCCTAAAAAAAACCGGGCATTGCCCAGTTTTCAGAATTACTTCTTAGCCTTGAATTACTTCTTAGCTTTTCTACGACGAGTCGTTTTGCGTTTAGCTGTTTTGCGCTTTGCGGTTTTGCGCTTTGCAGTTTTACGCTTCGTAGTTTTGCGTTTTGTAGTTTTACGCTTTGTAGTCTTACGCTTCGTAGTCTTACGTTTTGTAGTCTTACGTTTTGTAGTCTTACGTTTTGTAGTCTTACGCTTCGTAGTCTTACGCTTCGTAGTCTTACGCTTCGTAGTCTTACGCTTCGTAGTCTTACGCTTCGTAGTTTTACGCTTCGTAGTTTTACGCTTCGTAGTTTTACGTTTTGTAGTTTTACGCTTCGCAGTTTTACGCTTCGCAGTTTTACGCTTCGCAGTTTTACGCTTCGTAGTTTTACGCTTCGTAGTTTTACGCTTCGTAGTTTTACGTTTCGCAGTTTTACGTTTCGCACCTTTTCTTTTAACAGTGCGGCGTTTACGCTTCACTGTTGTCTTCTTAACCGACTTTTTAGCCGCTTTTCTTTTTTTACGTACAGCCATAACAGCCTCCTTAGTTTAATCGCAGAGCGATTTTCCTTTTGTGAGCCCCTCTAAAAAGATCAAGGACCTCCCCCATGCCATTTTCTATATCATATATATAGAAACTGTTCTCAGTAACATCGCTCACACCTTTCTATATAGCAAATTAAATGCCATCCTCAAGGTATAATATATTGCCCAATGTCACCAAATTCTTAAATAAACCAGTACGTATATGGAAATGGAAATAAGACGCTCTAACCGCAAGAGCATTTTGGAAAAATGAAGAATGTGCTGCTGCCATGTAGAACCGCCGTACCGCATTGGTCAGTTCAATTTTAGGTATCACTATCAATCTCCTTATTAACAAAAACAGCAATCACAAATGATGATTATATCAACACTTGTAATAATAGTGAAACGAATGCAAGCATTTAATTAAAAAAAACGACATTTTTTTAAAAAAAATGTCGTTTTTTTTATAAAATCGAAGAAAAGTTATAACGAATCTGCAAATTCGGATAAATATTCAGATACACCTTGAGGTGACGCTTTCATTCCTGCAGAACCTTTTTTCCAATTTGCAGGACACACTTCGCCATGTTCCTCAAAAAATTGCAGCGCATCAACAGTGCGTAACAGGTCTGGAATGTTGCGACCCAAAGGTAAATCATTAACGATTTCTGCTCTCACAGTACCCTGCTTGTCAATGATGAATGCTCCACGGAACGCAACACCTGCTTCAGGGTGCTCAACACCATAACTGCGACAAATATTATGTGCGACATCTGCTGCCAAAGTAAATTTCACAGCCCCAATACCTCCTTTATCGACCGGTGTATTGCGCCAAGCATTGTGTGTGAATTGAGAGTCAATTGAAACTGCAATAACCTCAACGTCACGCTTTTTAAATTCTTCAATTGCATGATCCAGTGCAATCAACTCAGAAGGACATACAAAAGTAAAATCCAATGGGTAAAAGAACACCAAACCATATTGCCCACTGATCGCATCTTTCAAATTAAAATTATCAACGATTTCACCAGACCCTAATACAGCGGGAACTGTAAAGTCAGGCGCTTCTCTACCAACAAGTACTGTCATCTAATTCTCCAGGTTATTTTGATGAAAACGAAAGCATACAGAAATTCAACAGAAAAATAAATACATAATTGTGTAGCTACTGCAAGAATGCCCCTTAGATGTACAGCTGCGATGTATTGTCGAAACTCGCAGAATCAGGTATGGTGCTAATCTGCTTTACTATTAAGGAGTACAATAAAATGACTTTCGAATTACCACCACTACCCTACGACATGAACGCATTAGAGCCCCACATCTCAGAACGCACGCTCGAGTTTCATTACGGCAAACACCATCAAGCTTATGTTAACAAACTGAATGGCTTAGTACCCAATACACCATTCGAAGACAAATCATTGGTGGAAATTATAAAAAGCGCTGACGGTGGCATCTTTAATAATGCCGCACAAGTCTGGAACCATACTTTCTACTGGAACAGCATGTCACCAACCGGTGGCGGTGAGCCATCAGACGAAGTTGCCGCGATATTGACCAAAGACTTTGGCAGTGTTGAAACTTTCAAAGAAAAATTCACAAATGCTGCGCTATCACGATTTGGCTCTGGTTGGGCTTGGCTTGTCAAACAAAGTAATGGGCATCTCGATATTGTTAGCACAGGAAATGCTGACAACCCAATGACCGATAACTTAGTACCCCTGCTCACGTGTGACGTCTGGGAACATGCCTATTACCTTGATACTCAAAATAACCGAGGAAAATATGTCAGTAATTTCTGGAACCTTGTGAATTGGGACTTTATTGCCAGGAACCTATAAGACATTCAACATTACTCAAGGAACCTCAAGATGGTATTAAAAGTTATCGTAAGCGGTGCGCAAGGAAAGATGGGCAGTATCACCTGCAGCACATTAGAAAATGCAGACGATCTACAACTCGTTGGACACTGCAACAAAAATGATAATATTGACACGATGATAAAAGATCTGAAGCCAGACATCGTCGTCGACTTCACGACACCAAGTGCCGTGTACGATAACTGTAAAATCATTATTGCAAACAAAGTACACCCCTTAATTGGGACAACGGGCCTTAGCAATCACCAAATAGATGAACTCAAAACCCACTGTAATGAACAAAAATTAGGTGCCATTATTGCCCCTAATTTTTCTCTCGGCGCTATCCTGATGATGAAGTATGCCAAAGATGCCGCAAGTTATTTTCCTGACCGTGAAATTATTGAAATGCATCACGATCAGAAAATAGATGCGCCTTCTGGAACTGCCTTCAAAACTGCCGAACTGATGGCAGAAAATTGCAATCAAAATGATACAAATGGACAAACTGACCCTTCACGTGGGAAGAGCCATCATGGCATTCCCATACATTCCATCCGCCTGCCTGGACTATTTGCACATCAAAGCATCATGTTTGGCAATCTTGGTGAAACACTGACTATTCGCCATGATGCCCTAAATAGAGCCGCCATGATGCCTGGTGTGTTACTCGCGTGTCGCAAATTGCCAAAGTTAGACCATTTAGTCTACGGATTGGAGGGAATTATATAGGATTTTTTTTTAATTTAAGATTAACTTAATATTAGCACGGTATATTGACAGCTAGAGATAGGAACTGAGAGCAAATTGATTAGGATGCTTCAATGATAAAGTATAAATACATGCCTAGATGGGATGCTAATTTAAACAAGATATTCGTAGATTATAATAATAACTCATTTAAAATTAATAGAGATATGCTAACGGGTAGTGAAAAAGAGTCGCCTCTCTTTGCAATCTCAGATATTTTAGCACGCGACCCCGGGCCTAATGACAACTTACAATCTGTTGCTAGAACCATTATCCAATACATATTGAACGCTTATGACAATGATGATTCATTACACGGGATTTTTAATGCTTTGGATTTTTTTAAAAAAAGAGCCAGCCCTTTTCTAGTAGCGCATGACTTTTGTGTGAAAATATTACATTGTTGTGCAAATGGTATTATTCATCTTAATATCAGCCCCATCTATCGCTACCCACCTGACTACCCTGAGTATTACCAAAATGCTAAAGGTAAAAAGCTGGATGAAGATGCCATCATCGGTTTACTTGAAACGCCCCACGATCACCAGGAACAGTCCTACATCAACAAAAAATTCTCTCTTGGAATCGATGCAGGAATTGCATTCCATGATGATACCAACTCTCACAACCATAAACTAACACTTGAAATTAAGCTCACGCATGAAGGCATGATCTGTAATTTAACTTGTGAAAACCAGACCACTTGTAAAATATTCAGCTGGAGCTCTTTAGGTGTTAAGACCGCCTCCTGCAATGATTTGTTTGATCAGAACAGCCAAGAGATATGGGCTGCTTGATTCACGGGCGTTTGAATCTAGCTTTTAATCCTCGCCAACAATCTAAATAATCGCTCTGTCGCAGATCCGTTTGCAGTGCAAAGTCTGTAACTTGCCATATTTGCGAGCTTTCAAACATAAATGCTAATGTCTCATCATATTTTTCTGGGACAAGCTGCTTACTACTTGCTACTTCAAACGCAGCACTGTCAGGACCATGACCCGACATACAATTATGTAAACTAGCACCACCAGGAACAAAACCTGACTGCTTGGCATCATACTTACCCTGAATCAATCCCATATATTCACTCATATAATTACGATGAAAATAAGGTGGGCGGAAAGTGTCCTCAGCAACCATCCAGCGTTGTGGAAAAATTACAAAATCAATACTAGCGGTTCCTGGTCGCATTGTTGGCGATGTTAATACTGTAAAAATGCTGGGGTCTGGGTGATCAAAAGCAACGGTATTCACTGGGCTAAATAATGTGAGATCATATTTATAAGGAACATAATTACCCTGCCATGCCACTACATCTAATGGCGAATGATTAATTTTCGTTTGCCACAGACTGCCATTGAATTTGGTGGTTAATGTAAAATCACCATCGCGCTGCTCATACCAGGCCGTTGGCACTTGAAAGTGGCGCTCATCTGCTAAACTATTTGCGCCAATAAGTCCGCGCTCTGGCAACATAAAAGGCACACCGTTATTTTCACAGATATATCCACGTGCATGCCTGCTCAGCAACTCCACTTGGAAACATATCCCACGTTGTATCACCGCTATTTCTGTAGGTTTTAATTCTAAAAGACCAAACTCAGTCTTAAGTAATAAAGCGCCATCCTGAGGCACAATCAACAGCTCACCATCAGCATTACAAAAATAGTCTTGTTGCATAGAACTATTTGCAGCATATAAATGAATAGCGCCACCTGTGTTGGTAGCGACGGTTACAATACCTTGAACAAAACTCGTCGCAACCGTGGGCACTGGTAACGGATCCCAACGAAACTGATCCGGCGGAGTAACCGCTGTGTTAAAACGTGAAGATAAAAACAATTTAGACTCTGAGGTCGTGAAGGCAGAACAATGCTTAACTGATGGTAAGATGCGATAGAGCCAACTCTTGTGATTCTGCGCCCGGGGTGCAGTAAAAGCAGAGCCGCTTAACTGTTCTGCGTATAAATCATATGCTACTTTCTGTGGTGAATTTTGTCTCAAAGGAAGTGCACCATCTACAGCTTCCGATTGAAAATAATTCGCAAAACCAGTCATATACTGAATTTTATCTTTCATACACTAGCCCCCTCAAAAATTTCTAACCAATCTTGTGGCGCAGCCTCTCTAAATTCATCAATCTTCATACAAGTCTGATAAATAGCCACTATCTTTGGATAGGCTTGCATCGGACATTTAAAGCGAAACGCATTATACACTTGTGGAACCAAACACACATCTGCCAGTGTCGGCTTATCTGCATAACAAAAACCATTCTGGCCATCAATTAATTGTTCAATACTCGCAAAACCCAAGGCAATCCAATGTGCATACCAAGTCGACTTTTGTGAGTCCTCTATACCCAATGTGTTTTTCAAATACTGCAGTACACGCAAATTATCTAACGGATGAATATCACAAGCTACAATATTAGCCACCGAACGAATTTTTGCATCCCACTGCAGGTCACCAACAAACAAAGAAACATCAGGATATTTACTTTCGAGAAAATCCAAAATTGCCATCGATTGTGTCAATGTAATATCATTATCGACTAAAGTTGGCACCAATTCTTGAGGATTGAGTTTCTTGTAACTCTCACTATGCTGTTCACCGCCATTATTAACGAGATGCACTTCTTCAAGCGTATATTGAACCTTTTTTAAATTAAGCGCGATACGCACACGAAAGGATGCAGAAGAGCGAAAATAATCATATAGTGTTACCATTAAACTTCTCCGTATCAAATACTCTTTAGAATGCCCATCTCAATACTAGTCATTGGCTACTACCTGATTTTTCAATTCTCCAAAACCAATACGATAATGCTCGGCTTTACAATAACCATGCATTACAATAGTATCACCATTTTCAATAAACGAACGCTCTTCCCCTGAAGTCAGTTTAATCGGAGTCTTACCACCCCAACTGATCTCAAGCAAACTACCAAACTGCTCTCGAGTTGGGCCACTGATGGTACCTGACGCCATCAGATCACCAACACTAATATTACAGCCTGCAATCGTATGATGCGCCAATTGTTGTGCCATACTCCAATACAAATACTGAAAATTTGTGCTACAAATAGTTTCTGGTGTTTGCATTTTTTCAGACTGGATACTGACATCTAGATGAATATCAAAACTATTGTCCTCACGAACATGTTGCAAATATTCCATAGGACTAGGATCTTGTTTAGGGCTTGCAATACGAAATGGCTCTAAGGCATCGGTCATCACAACCCATGGCGAAATAGACGTTGCAAATGATTTTGCTAAAAAAGGCCCCAACGGTTGGTATTCCCATTTCTGAATATCACGAGCCGACCAATCATTTACTAGCACTAACCCAATAATATAGCCTTCCGCATCCTTAATCGAAATCGGTGTCCCTTGGCGGTTTTGTTTTGCAGTAAAGAAACCCATCTCAAGCTCAAAATCAAGGCGTTTACTAGGGCCAAATACAGGCATCTCACGTTGCATATCAAATATTTGTCCGCAGGGACGCTTAACCGGAACATCAGTAGTAATAATAGAACTACTGCGACCATGATAACCAATCGGCATATGCTTCCAGTTTGGCATTAACTCATTACCCTTGCCGCGGAACATTGACCCCACATTCATGGCATGCTGTTCTGACGAATAAAAATCGGTATAGTCACCAACCTTCACAGGAACACAGGAAATAACATCACTGCGCTGATGTAAACAATGCTGCACCTTTTCTCGAACATCCGTTCTAACATTACTATCATCCTTTAATAGCGCCACCAATTGACGTCGCACATCTCTACAAACATTCGCCCCTAACTCAAACAAAGAATTCAAGGATGACTGCTTAAAAACAGCCTGATTCACATTTTTAATAAGAGCTTCTTCCGCTAAAACAGATAAATCTATCACAAAATCGCCTAACGCCACACCCACTCGTGCTGCTACATTGCTAGTAGGTTTGAAGATACCAAAGGGTAAGTTTTGAATAGGGAAATCCGAGTCTTTAGCAACATCGATGTAAGATGTAATGTTAGGATCAATGGTTAGTGTCATCAGCCGACTCCTCCTTGTTAGATTGTAAATAGCCACGTTCAATTTGATCTAACTCTATAGACTCAAATAATGCCTGGAAATTACCTTCGCCAAAACCTTCATCGCCCTTGCGCTGAATAATCTCAAAAAAAACCGGGCCAATTTCAGTTTCTGTAAATATTTGCAAAAGGCGTTTGCCATCAGCGCCGCCTTCACCATCGATAAGGATCTTATTTTTTTTCATACGCTCAACAGGTTCTGATTGACCCGGCAAACGTTTTTCAATCAACCGGTAGTAAGTATCAGGTGTGTTTAAGAATTTTTGTCCTCGCTCACGCAATACTTCAATGGTCGTGTAAATATCTTTGGTGCCCAGTGCAATATGCTGGATGCCCTCACCTTTAAGCTCATCTGTAAATTCTTTAATTTGTGATTTCTCATCTTTTGGCTCGTTTAACGGAATACAGATTTTTTTACACGGGCTACGCAATGCTCGACTTAACAAACCCGTTTGCTGCCCTTGAATATTAAAATAGCGCAACTGAGTAAAATTAAATAATTTTCCGTAAAATGTTGCCCATTCATCCATATTTCCTAACAATAAATTATGCGTCACATGATCTAAATACGTCAGGCCCACTTCATTATTGACTTTCTTCAAAGCTGCCATATCGAAATCAAAAAAATCATTATAAAAATCGTGATCAATAAGGTAGAGCGGTGTCTCGCCGATGCCCGTAATGGCTTTAATAGTATCATCAGCCCAATGATTGTCAGCCTTTTCAAACACAGAAGCACCTTTTGCCAACACATGTGTCATAGCAGCATTCGTATCATTTACATGAAAGCCCATGCCACAAGTACAACCACCATGCTTTTTAATATAAGCACTAGCAAAACTATCTTTAGCGGCATTAATAATAAATTTAATACTACCTTGTTGCCACAATTCAACATCCAATGTTTTATGTGTGGCTACTTTTACAAAACCTAAGTCGGTAAATATTTGACGCAGATGGTCTGGGTTTGGATCTGCAAATTCAAGAAATTCAAATCCATCAACACCCGCGGGGTTTTCGTCTTCTGTTTCATAAAACACTTTCCATTCGCTCATAATGAATCCCCTTTTTTGATTGCCCTAAGTATCGTGGTACGTACCCGAAAATTACCTTATGTCATACTTCTGGCTTGCCGTGGAACCATAGTTTGCATTAAACTATGCCTGCGTTGATGAGTATACTCATTGTTACTTCATTATGCTATACCCCGTGGCTTGCCACGGAATTTTGCACCCGAGGATTCTCTAAACGCAAGCACACAACGGAGAGCCACCCTATGTCAGTATTATTTCTAGACACGCAAAAGTTGGTTGCAAATTATATGAATAAGAAGCCTGAGATTATTTTTAACTGGCAAGATCCTTATTCTGATTCGCAAGGCATCTTGGTTATCAATTCTTTGAAGAATGGCGCTTGTGGTGGTGGAACAAGAGTGAGCAACACACTTGATACTGCAGAAATGATAAAATTGTCCAAGGTGATGGAATTAAAATTTTCATTATATGGCCCAACAATCGGCGGCTCAAAATCCGGTATTAAAATGGACCCAGATGATCCTAATAAGTATCAAATTTTAGAACGCTGGTTTCGCGCAATATACCCTTTGTTGAAAGAATGCTATGGAACAGCTGCTGATTTGAATACAGACTTCACAACTATTAGCAATTTACTTTTAAAACTTGGCATCCCACACCCACAAGCAGGAATATTAAATGCCTTAAAAAATCAATTCCCCGACACTGAGCGTTGCATTCAACGCATGCAGCATTTAAATCGATCAATTGATATTGCCAAAAATGTTTCCATCCAAGCCTCTCAACTGATTACAGGCTTTACGATTGTAGAATCAATTAAACAATTTTATAAAAGTACTGATAATGACATCAGCCAAAAATGCGCCTTTGTACAAGGAGCAGGTTGCGTTGGATCTGCAGCAGCATATTATTTAGCACAAGAAAATATTAAAGTCGTGGCGCTCAGTGACAAAGATTATGGCGTATTCAATAAAGATGGCATTTCTCAAGAGACTCTCAGTCAAGTAGTAAAAACAAGATGCTTGCAAGGGAATTTTGACACACTAATGAACCATGACAATTTCAATCAACAGATAAAAGATGAAAAAATTGATATTTTCGTCCCGGCCGCAGGACCTTATCTTGTCACACAAGAGGTTATTAGCCGACTCGTTAGCAACGGCTTAGAAATCATGGTGAGCGGTGCGAATGTGCCTTTCAACTCTGATAAATTGTACGGTGAAATCGCACAGTATACAGATAAGAATGTAGCATTCATTCCAGGCTTTGTAGCAAGCGGAGGTACTGCACGTGCTTTTTATTCTGTCATGAATTCCAGCAATAATAATTTCTCCCACCATGATATTTTTGCAGATACTGCACAAAAAGTATCGGAGCTTATTACCTATGCTATGGAGCAATACAATGGCCAATATCTTGCGACAGCATTATATCGGCGCGCACTGAATGCCTCTAAGCAAAATGAGAATAGGGGATCAACATGAAGACATGTAAATATATTGCAAAAACGCCCGATGAAAAAGGTATTTGCCACTACTCAGATGAAGAAAACCAAGTCTGGCAACGTCTTTATGATACACAAATGGATATTATCTCAGGTCGTGCGTGTGATCAGTTCATAGAAGGACTAGAAATGTTAAAGATGCCACGGCATCGCATACCGCAATTACATGAGGTCTCTGAAGTAATGATGCAGGCAACAGGATGGTCGGTTGCGCCGGTTGCAGCATTGATCACACCAGGTAAGTTTTTTGGATTACTTGCTAACCGTCAATTTCCAGCTGCAACATTTATACGCACTGCTGAAGAATTTAATTATGTTGAAGAGCCGGATATATTTCACGAGCTCTTTGGCCATTGTCCTTTACTTCTAAACCCAGCTTATGCTGATTTTGTAGAACAATATGGTCAATTAGCACTAAAAGAAAATAGCGCAAAACAAAATCGATTACTGCGGTTATTTTGGATGACCATTGAATTTGGCTTGGTGGATACAGCCGAAGGATTACGCATCTATGGTGGCGGCATATTATCATCCCCTGAAGAAATGCTCTATGCGATCGAGTCTAAGCAACCCACACGTAATCCGTTTAACATATTGGATGCATTACGCACCCCGTATCGTATTGACATTAAACAACCAATTTATTATATCTTGGACGATCTTAATATGTTGTTTGATATCTTTCATAATCATGATATTGATGCTTTAATTGATGAAGCGATTGAGCTGGGAGACTTTGAACCCCAATTTGAGAAGAAGCCATCACAACAAGAAAAAGGAGCCTGCTAATGACCGATGCACTCGAAAAAAGATGTAAACCTTGTGAAGCGGGTATTCCGCCATTAAGTAAAGAAAAAATTCAAGAACTATTAAAACAAGTGGCCGATTGGAAAGTTAATGAGGACCTTACTGTAATCACACGTGAATTTAAATTTAAGAATTTTTTGCGTACGATGGCATTTGTCAATGCGGTTGCCTATGTTGCCAATCAAGAAGGGCATCATCCGGATATGCATGTCGGCTATAATTACTGCACGATTGATTTTAGCACTCATGCGATCGATGGTTTGTCGACCAATGATTTTATCTGCGCACGCCGGGTTAATGAATTAGCTGCATAATGACGATCATCACCAGACTGGTTATACAGGCAGTTCCCTCGACTCTCTCCAAACGAGATCTAATTCACGCGCTGCCTTGACTTCATCCAATCGTCCAACCGAACAGGATTGCGGTGCATTCTTCAATAATTCCGGTGTCGTTTTAGCCTCTTCCAATATTGCAGTCATCGCATCGATAAAGCGATCCAACTCTTGTTTACACTCAGTCTCCGTCGGCTCAATCAATAAGCATTCTGGAACCAACAGTGGAAAATAAATGGTTGGCGCATGAAACTCATAATCCAACAAACGCTTTGCAAAATCCAATGCTGTCACACCATATTGTTTGGTAATCGGCTTCAAGGTAATAATAAACTCGTGGGTTGCTCGACGATCTGCAAATGCAATGGTAAAACCCGCTTGCTGCAAACGTTTCATTAAGTAATTCGCATTCAAGGTAGCATATTCAGCTACACGCCGCATACCGTCTGCGCCCAATAATTGACAATAAATATAAGCACGCAGTAACACACCTGCGTTTCCCATAAAGCATGATAATTTACCAATACTCTGGGGGCAGTCATTTTCCTCTAACCAGGCATATTGATTATCCTGTTTGCCTACCATTGGAGTCGGTAAGAATGCTTTTAATTTTTCATTGGCTGCAACCGGGCCCGCGCCGGGGCCACCACCGCCGTGCGGTGTTGCAAATGTTTTATGTAGATTTAAATGCATCACATCAAAGCCCATATCTCCTGGACGATACTGACCTAAAATAGCATTCAGGTTGGCGCCATCATAGTAAAGCAAGCCACCCGCATCATGCACAACATCCGCAATCACTTTAATTTGCCGTTCGAACACACCTAATGTCGACGGATTCGTCAACATAATGCCAGCTGTGTTCGGGCCGACACATTGCTTCAATGCTTCTAAGTCTACATCGCCTTCATCAGTAGTCGGCACTTCTTTAATGGTAAAGCCACATTGTGCAGCAGACGCTGGATTAGTGCCATGCGCTGCATCGGGCACCAACATCTCAGTGCGTTCTGTATCGCCACGCGCTTTATGGTAAGCAGCAATCATTGCAACACCAGCGTACTCGCCCTGCGCCCCCGCCATCGGTGCTAATGATACTGCTTGCATACCTGTGACTACTTTCAAAATTTCTTGCAATTCATATAAGCATTTCAAAAAACCTTGGCTGTTCTGCTGCAACATATAAGGGTGGCGTTGCAAAAAACCAGGTAACGATGCTAATTTATGCGCCGCACGTGGGTTGTATTTCATACTGCAAGAACCCAATGGATAAAAGTGCGTATCGATCGAAAAATTCTTGCGTGATAAACGCGTATAATGGCGCACCACTTGTAGCTCCGATAATTCTGGTAATGTTGGCAAATCGCTTCGCAACAAATGTGCTGGAATATCCGCAACATCATGTTGCTCTCTCGTCATCAAAGCACCTGCAATTCTGTGCTTTCTAGATTTTTCAAAACTCAACATAAATAATCACCCCAGTGCTTTTGCCATTAAAAGTTGATAGCGCTCTAAATCTAACGCCGTTTTTGTTTCGGTGACACACACCAATAAACTGTCGCCCAACTCAGGGAAATCTTGTTTCAAATTATAGCCTGCTTGCAAACCCTGCTCTGCTAAATCTTGCTGCACCAATTCAACTGGTTTACTCAAACGAATCACAAACTCATGAAACATAGGCCCATCAAATACAGCTTCAACACCATCGATACTCATCAGGTTTTCTTTTAATTGCGCCGCCGAGTGATGGCTCGTCGCTGCAATATCACGCAGCCCCTCAGGACCCATCAAACTCATGTAGATGGTCGCGGCAGTTACCAGTAATCCTTGGTTGGTACAAATATTAGAGGTCGCCTTAGAGCGGCGAATATGTTGCTCCCGTGCTTGTAGCGTTAACACAAAACCTTCTTGACCCTTGTCATCATGCGTACGCCCAACAATACGTCCCGGTAATTGACGCACATGTTCTTGGCGACAACACATAAATCCAAAATAAGGTCCGCCAGACATTAGCGGCACACCAAGCGGCTGACCTTCACCACACACGATGTCTGCACCAACACCACCCCAACTGCCAGGCTCTTTTAACAATGCCATCGCCGTTGGATTGACTAATGCAATCGTAAGCGCATTTAAGCGACGTAACTTTTGTGTTAGAGCATCTACCTCTTCTAGTACACCAAAGAAATTAGGCTGTGGAATAATGGCTGCAGCCAATCCTTCTGGATTAATATTATCAAGCGCATCAACCACTAAATTCCCTTGCTTAGAACAATAAGGAACATCTTCTAAGAAAATATCTTGGTGTTTTAAAACAGTTTGCAATACTTTACGATAGGCTGGATGAATTGTCGTCGGCACCAGCACACGCTTCGCACGACCGCGCTTAATTCTAACCGCCATTAACACCGCCTCTGCTAATGCAGATGCACCATCATATAAAGATGCATTCGCAACATCCATGCCCATCAAATTGGCCATCATGGTTTGATATTCATAGAGTAGCTGCAACGTACCTTGTGATGCCTCTGCCTGATACGGTGTATACGCCGTATAAAACTCACCGCGCGAAACAATATCCCAAATAGCCGCCGGAATATGATGATCGTACGCACCCGCACCGATAAAACAACTACCTGCCTCGATGCGCGGCGCATGCTCTTGCATCACACGCGTCACTTCCATTTCACTGATACCCGCAGCGATCGCATCGATATCGGCTTTAGGAATTGATTTTGGGACCTCATCAAATAATTGCTGAACATTTTTAATTTCTAAAACATCCAACATTTCCGCAACATCTTCTTGCGTATGGGGTATATAGGGCATGACTTATTCCTCTGCAGTGATAGCTTGGTAGGCAGTTACTTTGAGCAAACGATCAATCTCCGAGGCATCATTGAGTTTTACTTTAAACAACCAGCCTTTATGATAAGGGTCTTCGTTGACAATTTCAGGTTGTGCCGACAAGTCTTCATTGATCGCAACCACCTCACCTGTCACAGGACTATAAATATCGGATGCTGTTTTTACTGACTCCACCACACCGGCTTCATTACCTGCAACAACCTGATCCGCAATCATGGGTAACTCGACAAACACCAAGTCTCCCATTTGTGACTGCGCAAAATCTGTAATGCCTATAGCCGCAATATCACCTTCTTCAACACGAACCCATTCGTGCTGCTCTGTATAGTGTAAATCATCTGGACAATCTGCCATGGTTCGTTCCCTTCTTATTCAAATACTTTTTTACCATTCCGCACAAATGGTGGCCGCACTATTCTAACAGGAATTTGCTGACCGCGCCTTTCTACAAAGGCTTTTTTGTGATCATTGTTAGGAATCCGAGCAAACCCAATCGCATGCCCCAACGTGGGCGAAAAACTACCACTGGTAATCTCACCTTCACCGTTATCAACAATACTTACCGACTGATGGTTGCGCAACACGCCTTTTGTTTCCATTACCAAACCAACCAACTGGTGTGCGACACCTTGTTGCTTTTGTTTCAGCAATGCATCGCGACCGACAAAATTGCGTGCCTCGTCTTTGAAACTAACAGTCCAGGCCAAATTTGCTTCCAACGGTGTTATGTTCTCATCCATATCCGCTCCATAAAGATTTAAACCTGCCTCCAGACGCAGAGTATCACGCGCACCCAGGCCACAAGGTTTGACGCCTTCTTCAAGCAATTTTTGCCATAAGGATATAGCATCTTGATTGGGCAAAATGATTTCCACACCGTCTTCACCGGTATAACCCGTACGCGCAACTTGCATGTTGTTTTTATACATCAGGTGAAATGGTTTAAGGTTTATTAATTCCTGCCAAGCATCACCCAACACCGTTGTAATTTTGTTTAAAGCATTGGGGCCCTGCACTGCTAAAATACACAGCTCATCTCGTGATTTAAGATTCACTTCAAAATTTTCTGCTAAAGTTTGCAGCCAGTTGATATCAATTTCACGACGCGACGCATTCAATACAATGCGATAAAAATTTTCATTTAAGTAGTAGACGATTAAGTCATCAATCACACCGCCATTCTCGTTTAGCATGCAGGTGTAGAGTGCACGATTCGGTGCTGACAGTTTGGCAACATCATTAGCCAGTGCGTGACGTAAAAATTCGCATGCCTGCACACCTTCGACATCGAGCACACCCATGTGTGACACATCGAAGAGTCCCACATCTTGTCGCACCTGATGATGCTCTTGAATCTGTGAGCCATAATGAATCGGCATGTGCCAACCGGCAAAGTCGACTAATTTTGCACCCGCCTGTTCATGCTGCTGGTGTAGTGGTGTTTGTTTTAGCATGTTTATCCTTATAAACTTATTTTTCCAGTGATACCAAAGCTATTTCAGATATTTTCTCAAGGCTGCCTATAACCTGGTCAAAGGAGGGCTTGCCCTTTTCATAAACCATAGCATCATTAAAAGTATCCCAGTTTTTACGCCATTTAGCAGATTCTTGCAACTCAATAATAGCCCGTTTGATTTCACCTGCAGGGTTTTGATAGTAACTATCATTATGGCTTTTAAATTGCTGTCGATCATTCAACACGATTTCAGAAACGAGACGCTGGAATTCATCTGTGAAATAGCTTTAGTGACACATAGATCTTTTTCGATTACATATTCATCTAGGTCGAGTTTTTCAGCAACAACTCGTATTTGCTGTTTTGTTTTTTCATCATTTGGCATTCACGCCTCCTTCGAATACAACAGCTCTACGCTTGGTGCCTAGCTGACCACGAAACCGCTTTTTTAGTTTAATGATAAATTTGGTCGGTAATTGTTGTGTTTTTCCTTTATTATAATCCTTGATAGCTTGACCCAGCTCCCACTCAATACCTAAGCGTTCCAGCACCTCAATACACGCCTCAGCCATAGTAACTATCATAATGGGTTCATCACTATATTCTGTTATTTGTGCTTTGACATACACCCCATAACCAAATTTAATCAACTCTCCATCTTCCACTAGCGCTCTCAGCGCTCGACTAATTTGCCTAGAATCTCCTAATTCATTGAGGTCGGAACGCAATACAATAGCCCCAGCCGTTCGCTGAATAGCACTCAATACTTTGATTCTAAATGAATTTTTATACCTTTTAACCACAAACAACACCATATCGTCACAAATAGACAATTCTATTATAGCAAATACAATGTAACGACGCAAATGGACAATTTAAGGCGATCCACTGAATGCACGGTCTATCGTGATGAACTATTACTAAAAATGAACACCTAATCTACTAACATCTGCAGAGCCAGCACTATATTATCGGGTTGTAGACAGAGTCTCTCTCGGCTGCTGTTCTGCTTCTGTTTCTGCAGCCGGTTGCACTGCTTCGGGATCTGCAAACATAGAGGGGCCAAAATTTATTCTAGAACCATCAGGTTGACTGTCACGCCATGTTTGAATCATTTTTTGCAACAGTTTTTTGACCCCATCTCCACTATACTCTACAGCTGCTATTTCTAACATTCTTCTTTCAATTTCTTCTCTGCTCATTAAATCTGGCTGCGCATCTCTAATTGGCATTTTATACCTCTCTTTATTAATTTAAAATTTTGTAATCTCTAAAGGCCAAGTGTTCTTCTCACCCAACTACTCACTCCTTCTTGCGCATCCTGCTCTTTCAAACGATAGCTTATCCAATGCTCATCGGGCGAAAAAATACCTTTAATTTCCAAGTCATCACTCAACGGACCCTGAGTCATAGCAACATGCATTGGCGTACCTACTCTATCGGATTTATTCACTAATTCAGTTCCCGGAAACTCCGCACACTCAACCAGAAAAATCGGATAATATTGACCCATAAAACCAGCTATCACTGCTGACGACCTCCTCTGATCTGAAAGTGTTTCAATAAAACCTACAGCCTCGTCTTTACTATCAAAAAGTGCTATACCAGTTTCCACTTCTCTCAAGATTGCTTTCGCTCCCTCCTCGCTGACTTCCATCTCTTTTACAGACACCCCCGCATGAAGCATCTTAGATACCGTTGTCTTAAGCTTATCATCAACACAAACAATATATTTTTCTGACATCATTTAGTCCTCTATTTCACACTATATTTAATCTCTTATCTGGACATTTCGCGCATTACGAAACAGGGTGTACCCGCACAGTATAATATGGCTACATTTAAGTCAAGCTGTGCCGCGTTACAGCGGCAACGTTACCAAAACAACCAACCCGCCCTGCTCACCATTCGATAAATGAATCTCGCCCCCATGTGCGCGGATAATATCGCGCGCCACCGCCATACCTAAACCCGTACCGCTCTTTTCAGGAGAGCGTGAAGCATCCACACGATAGAAAGGGTTAAATACTTTTTCCATCTCCGACTCGGGAATACCAGAACCTTTATCGGTTATTTTTATCTGCACCTTGTCATTACGAACAACGCTACTCACATCCGCGCATTCACCATACTTGACTGCATTCTCAATTAAATTCACCAGAGCACGCTTTAATGCAATCATTCTGCCAAAATACGGCAGGCGATCACAGTCACTGCGATAGGTCACCGCCATGCCGGTATCTTCTAGATCGTTACACGCCGTTTCCAGCAATGCTACCAAATCAAATTTTTCCATTTGCTCTGTACGCACATAATCGCGTGCAAAGGCGAGAATCGACGCAATCATCTGCT
>JAHZIV010000022.1 GCA_022601255.1 Gammaproteobacteria bacterium | reverse complement strand
TGTGTTTCCACTTTTAGAACGATTGAAACGGGTTGTGGCATTGCAGCATAATGCTGTTCGGCAGGATTGGCATGAAACAATGCGGCTTGTTCGCCTTTTAGTACGGCTGCATTGTCTTTATAGGCAATTTGTACTGCTTGAGGATGTTGTTGGTAAGTATTGCGGATCATTGCAAATAATGACTTCGATTGTTGCTCGTCATCAATAGTCCAATCTGCATTAAAAATTTTATGTCTGCAATGTTCTGAATTCACTTGTGCAAACATCATCAGTTCTGCATCAGTTGGTTTACGTTTCATGCGTGCATAATTTTTCAGAAGGTAATTAATTTCCTCATCATTGAGAGCAAGGTTTTTGGCAACTGCTTTAATGTCTACATCTAATAGTGGTTTTGCTGCGTGCTTGATAAACAGAGTTTCAAGTTCAGTTGCAGACTGTGTTAGTGATTGTGTAAGTGGATCAAACAGCTGTGTTGGGAGTTCTGAAACATATTGCGCAAGCGTTTTATCGATGCCGTGTAATTGATAGAAGATGCCGCGTTCGATACGTTGAATGGCATGCATTCCACAAATTTGGAAGATTTCTGTCGCCTTGGATGACCAAGGTGAGAGCGTGCCAAGTCGAGGTATGCACCAAAATGCATTCGCTTCTGTTGAACTTGGTAGTGTTTGCTTTTCGCTATCTGGAAGCAGCTTTATTATTTTTGCTTGTTCGATGTCGTTAAGCGACTCTGTGGTATTGATAAAATAACCGTAATGCGCAGTGATGTTGGAAATGCTTGGTAGCGTTATTTGTACGCGCTTGATCAGTGCTTCGAGTTGAAATGCGCTGTAGACGTTGCCACCTTTTAGAAATAACAATGTTAACTCCTCCAAAGCTAGTGCAGCGAGCTATGTTGCGCAGCTATTTCTTAATCCCACGAAGATGTACCTTAAAGATTAATACCTCATTTGGCCCAATGGTTCCAGGTGCGCCACGCGTGCCATAAGCTAATTTAGCAGGAATAAAAAGCTTCCAGGTGCTGCCCACAGGCATCATCTGTAATGCCTCGGTCCAACCAGGGATGACTGCATTAACTGGAAATGAAGTGGGGGTGCCACGTTTATAGGAGCTATCAAACACCTTACCATTAATCAGTTTACTCTCATAGTCCACCGTCACCATATCAGATGCCGTGGGTTTTGGGCCATTGCCCGCTTTTAATATTTTATATTGCAAACCACTCGCCGTTGTTTTTATGCCGGGCTTGGTCTTATTGGCATTTAAAAATTTTATGCCTTGTTGTAGATTGGTATCAGCAAGTTGTTTTAATTTATTCTGCATCTTGGCAAATGCTTTTTTCTGGAAGGCCAGTAATGTTTGTTTTATTTGTGTACTTGTCATCAAGGCTTTGTTGTTTGATAAACCGTCTTGTAGTCCTTTTGCGAACGCAGCAGTGTTCACCTGGATGTGCTGTGCTCTGAATGCCTTGCCTGTTTCCATTCCAATGGCATAACTGAGCCTATCTTTCTGACTGCTTAAGGTGGCTGCTGAAACTTGCGTTATTGTTGCTAATGCTAGCAGACTTGCTGTTAGATAAAATAATATGCGCTTCATTTCATTCCCCTTTGTGGCTGCATTTAAAAGAGCGTAGTTTATCACAGTTGAAAATAAAAAAGAGGGCTAATTGCCCCCTCCGGAATTAATTTGCATATCTCAATTTAATATACTTCGCCAAAATCAAGATCAAAGTCATCCATCCAGCCATGTTCGCTTTTTAGGCGTTTAAAAGCTAAAACATCTTCAATCTTTCGACGTGTAACGTGTCTTAGGTCTTTCTCAGCTGTTTTTTTTGATTTCTTTGATTTTTTCGAGCTTTTTGGTTTCTTAGAGTCGTTTAAGTACTGCTCAGAATCTTCATACATATCCATATTTTCAATATCCGTATTCTCATAGTCCATTATTAATCCTCCATGGTTCAAGTCCGTTTGAACAATTTTCCCTGTGGTTTTCACCACTTTTCAATTAAAGTCAATTTTATGATAAAAATCAAGCCATAATTGCGAAATTTCGGTTAGGAAGTTTACTCTAGCTTCAATAATTGCCAGTAATTTAGGTAAATTTGGGTTGCTTTACCCGTGTCTGATTCAAATTCACCTCTTTTTAGTGTTTTCTGGCTGGGGTTGAAGGCAGAATTTTTAGCATATTGTTTTGGTAGTAATTTGAGTGTTGCTAGGTTCGGGGTGGAATAGCCGATATCCAAAACGATCAGTTTTTCAACATCTGGTCGTAGAATAAAGTTAATAAACTTCAGGGCATTATTGTAGTGTGGGGCGAAGCGTGGGATGGCCATCGAGTCTACCCAGACAGGAAAGCCGTCTTTTGGGTAGATATAGACAAGGCTTGGGTTATATTGCTGTGCTGTTACGGCATCACCATTCTCTGCGAGACCAATGGTGATGTCGCTGTCGGCATAAATTGTATTAGCGGCGCCTGTGTTAAATAGGCGAATGTTTGGCAGCAATTTTCTCAGTTGTTGATAAGCTTGTTTAATATGTTTTGGATTTGTGTCATTGATGGAATAGCCTAATTTAATTAATGCCATCGCAAATACATCACGCGAATCATCATACAGTAGTAGTTTGTTGTAAAAACGCGGCTGCCAAAAGTCACGCCAGTGTTGTATTGTGTGAGTATTCCAAAAGCGTTTATTAACTAAAATACCGGTGGTTCCCCATGTATAGGGCAAGCTGTAATGGTTGCCAGGATCATAAGGCTTATTGAGTAGGGTAGGATTGAGATTGTGTAAGTTGCTTATTTTTGTAAGATCGAGTTTTCGCAGCATGCCTTGTTTATACATACGGCTAACAAAATAACTGCTTGGCATAATGATGTCATAACCGACATGTGGGTTAGCCTTTATTTTTGCGTACAGTGCTTCATTTGAATCATATTCTGAGATATTAACATGAATACCCGTTTGCTTTTCAAATAGATTGAGCACTGATTGTGGAACATAGCCACCCCACACATAGAGATTCAGTTCTTTATTAGTGGCCCAGGCAATAGCTGGAATACATAGCAGTAGCAGAATAAAATATCGCCAGAGGTTTTTCATTGCAACACCTCCTGCTTAAATGATGTTGAGGAAACTTGTTTTTGACGGCTGCCAATATTTTTCAGTTTAATTTGGGATAGAGAAACAAGCACAAATGTGAAGATCAGAAGCAGGCTGCAGAGAGCGTTGATTTCTGGGTTAACCCCAATACGCACCATTGAGAAAATTCGCAACGGTAAGATTTCATAGTTAGGTCCAGATACAAAATAGCTGATAACAACATCATCAATGGATAGTGTGAAGCTCAGTAGCCAGCTTGCAACTAAGCTTGGCAGCACTAAGGGAATGATAATTTTTGAGTAGAGTGTCCATTCATTTGCGCCTAAATCCCGCCCGGCTTCTATCGTGTATTTATCGAGTTGTTGTAATTGATTGTGTATCATGACACAGGTAAATGGTAGGCAGAAGGTAATATGAGCTAATAGTAAACTAAAAAACCCAAGTGAAATATGGCAGATGCTGTACATCAGTAGTAGCGCAATTCCTAAAACAAGGTCTGGTAAAATAATTAAAGCAAATAGCATGAGGTGCAATAATTTTTTTCCTTGAAAACGATAACGGTATAATGTGATTGCGGCAACAAAGCCTAATAGAGTGGCAATCGTAGAGGCCGTTATGGCGAGTAATAGCGAGTGTAGCGCAACGGTTATTAGATCTTGATCTTGAAATAGGGCCGTGTACCATCGCAGTGAAAAGCCATGCCACAATAAACTGTGCTCCGAAACATTAAACGACAGACACACAATGATAACCAATGGCAGATACAGGAAAATATAGATTAGGCTCAAGTAGCCATTTCTTAGGATTGTATTCATAGCAACTCCTGAAACTGCATTTTTTTCATGCGCTTTTTATAGATTGCCAGTAATGTCAGTAATAATATGGTTAATGCAATGCTTGTTGCGGCACCGCCCGGCCAGTTGAGCATTTGTAGAAACTGAACTTCTACTAGGTTGCCTAGCAGTAAGCCTTTAGCGCCACCTAGAAGGTCGGGTATATAAAACAATGTCATGGCAGGCAAAAATACGAAGAGTACGCCTGCCATAATGCCAGGCATGCTTAAGGGGATTATGATTTGGCTGAGGATACGACTGCGGCTTGCGCCCAAATCACGTGCAGCTTCAATGATGCGATGATCTAGTTTTTCAAAGTTACTGTAAAGCGGCAGAATCATAAAAGGCAGCAGGTTATAAACCATGCCGATATAAACGGCGCTATTGGAATAGAGTAATTGCAGTGGCTGGTGAATGAGGCCCAATGCTAATAAAACGGTGTTTAGTAGGCCTTTTACTTTTATCAGCGCCATGATACCGTAGGTGCGAATTAAAGAGCTGGTCCAAAATGGAATGATCATAAACATGAGTAATAAGGGTTTTGTTTTAGGCTTGCTTTGTGAGATTGCATAAGCAGCGGGATAGGCTATTAATAGTGTTAGCGCTGTCACAACACTCGCAAACCACAGTGAATGAAAAAATATGCGAACAAATATGTTGTCGACCAGTGTACGATAGTTATCAAGTGTAAAACTCGGCTGAATGAGTTGTTGATTGTTGTGGCTCAGAAAGCTGATGACAAGCATTATCAGTAATGGTAATAATGCAAATACAATCAGCCAGCCAGAGATGCTGGTAATGAAGAGTCTTTTAAAGATATTGCGAGTTGCTCCTTTCATCATTTCATTTCTCGTAATGGCAGGGCAGCCTCATCTCTCAACACTACTTCCCAGCCAGGTTGCCATTGCAATAATACTTTTTCGCCAATATCGTATTCTAAATCCTCATCATCCTCATTAAAAAATTCTGTTGCTGCAATGCGTTGTCCTGTCGACAATGTAACGATCAGATCTACTGTTGAACCTTTGTATATCACTTCAGACACTATTGCTGGTAAAAATTCATGTTCATTATCGGCATCAACTTCTTGCTTTCCCCAAACTTGAATGTCTTCGGGACGAATGACGATATTAACAATATCGCCAGGTTGAAGTTTCTGGTTATTGATAAAATGCACTTTCGCGCCGGCAATATCGACTTCAATTGTTTGTGTGGTTGAGGAGATCACTTTGCAGCGGAAAATATTTGCCTCACCGACAAATTCGGCAACGTACAAGCTGTTCGGTTCTTCATAAATATCTCGAGGCGTGCCAATCTGTTCGATACAGCCGTGATTCATTACTACGACGCGATCGGATAGTGATAATGCTTCCTCTTGGTCGTGTGTTACAAGTACAAATGTAATGCCTAAGCGACGTTGTAATGCTTTAAGTTCGACACGCATATTGCGACGTAAGTGATAGTCGAGTGCACTTAATGGCTCATCTAATAATAATACCAAGGGCTGATTAACGACAGCTCTTGCAATGGCAACGCGTTGTTGTTGGCCGCCGCTCAGTTGATTGGGTTTGCGATCGGCGAACTGCGCGAGGCGCACCATGCGTATGGCTTCTTGTACGCGCTCTTTAATGGTGGATTCGTTTAGGTTTTGGCAGCGCAGTCCAAAAGCAATGTTATCGAATACACTCATGTGAGGGAACAGCGCATAACTTTGGAACACCATATTGAGGTTACGTTGCTCTGGTGGTAGGTCGGTAACGTTTTGACCTTGAATGATAATGTTACCTTGATCGGCTGTCTCGAAACCTGCGAGCAATCGGAGTAGGGTGGTTTTGCCACAGCCAGATGGACCGAGTAATGTGAGAAATTCGCCGTCGTGAATGTCGAGATCAAGAGGATGCAGTGCGGTGTGGCTATCAAAGCTTTTGCTTAGGCCTTGGAGTTTTATAATTGGACCGTGTGTCAATAACCCACCCCCTCTCAAACTTAAGTAACATTTTCTTAATCTGCCCATCTACGGGTCATTTTGAACGATAATGCTCGCTGTGCTGCTCATGTACTGTCGTGTACACTGCGCTGCTCGCTCACATTATCATTTAAAATGTCCGCATAGCTGGGCAGCAGGCTTTATCAGAGTTAACGGTCGGCCATTATTACGCGTCTTTTTTTGTTTGTCTACAGGTTTATGCGTACTGTAGTAACTCTATGATTAATTGTGGAATATGCTAAGATAGTGTTTATGTGGCAACCATTTAAAAAAATCGCCCATCGAGGGGCTTCCACGATTGCACCAGAGAATACGCTGATCGCATTGCAGAAAGCAGTGGAGAAGGGTGCAACTTCAGTCGAATTTGATGTCATGCTCACACGTGACGGCGTGCCTGTCATCATGCACGATTGGAGTGTCAATCGCACCACCGATGGTGACGGCCGTGTGTGTGATTTAGATTATGCAGAGATTGCGACGCTGGATGCAGGCAGCTGGTTCGGCAGTGAATTTAAAGATACCCGAGTGCCGACCTTGGCCGAATGGCTACAATGTGCCAGTCAGCTTAAATGCCCACTCAATATCGAACTTAAAGCCAAGTCATCATACGCAACACAACTGGCTGGGTGTGTTCATTGGCATTTACAGAAATATTGGCATAAAGATTTACCCCCGCCTTTGATTTCTAGTGTCAATGAAAAATGCTTGATGGCCATGCAGCATATCGATCCAAAGGCGCTGCTGGGGGTTGTCTGTCGTTACTGGCCATTACGTCCGGTTTATTTGTTGCGTCGACTGCATGCTGTGTCGTTGCATGTCAATTATAAACGTTTAACGCAAGCGCGTATTCAAAAAATACATGATGCTGGTTTCAAAGTATTGGCTTTCACCGTTAATGATCCTGCAGATCAAGAGCGACTCTTTTCTTGGGGTGTCGATGGTGTGTTTAGCGATTTAATAAATTCTTAAAGTTTTAAAATCGGTATTTAGACGCTATTACCAGCAGCAAAACCAGACGCCCAGGCCCATTGAAAGTTATACCCGCCAAGCCAGCCAGTCATGTCTAATACCTCTCCAATAAAATAGAGGCCTTTGACATCCTTGCTCTCAAATGTTTTTGAGGATATTTGATTGCAATCAACGCCGCCAATAGTCACTTCTGCCGTTCTATAACCTTCGGTACCACTGGGTACAATCTGCCAACGTTTAAATTGGGATGTAATGTTTTCTAAGGCTTGGTGTGAAAAGTGTTGCAATGTTTTATCAGCATGATTCCCTAGCCATAGTGATGCGTGCCTTTTGGAAATCAGTTGATTGAAGAAATTAATCAGTAACATATTGGGTTGTTCTTTTTTAGATTTTTTTAGTTGACTTAATAAATCAATCTTGGGTAGTAGGTCGAGTGAGAGTGAGTCTCCGGGTTGCCAGTAAGAAGATATTTGTAATATTGCGGGCCCACTTAAACCCCTGTGCGTAAATAACATAGCCTCATTAAAGGATTTATCTTTAGTGCTGGCGTCACAATCACAAGAGATGCCTGATAATGGATTTGCTCTTTCTTTGTCATGTGGATGTAATGTGAAAGGCACGAGACCTGCGCGCGTGGGCCAGACTTTAATGCCAAATTGTTCTGCGATTTGATAGCCAAATCCACTGGCTCCCATTGTGGGTATAGAGAGGCCACCGGTTGCGATTACAAGTGATTCACAGCAATAGTCCCCTGTTGTGCTTGTAATAATAAACTCATTTGCAGATTTTTCGATACGTTGAATGGAAGTGTCAAGGGTGATGTCAACGTTAGCTTGATGGCACTCCTCTAACAGCATATTAAGAATATCTTTCGATTTATTGTCACAAAATAATTGCCCAAGTTTTTTTTCATGGAAAGGAATTTTGTGGGTGTTGACTAAATCGATAAAATGTTGCGGTGTGTAACGACTCAATGCCGATTTGCAAAATTTTACATTATGAGAAATAAAATGGTTTTCGTTGACTGAAGTGTTTGTGAAATTGCAGCGCCCACCACCTGACATTAATATTTTTTTTCCAGCTTTATTGGCATGATCCAATATGGTCACAGAGCGTTTACGTTTTCCAGCTTCAATGCCACACATCATTCCCGCAGCACCCGCGCCGATTATAATAACGTCAGCTTGTTTCATGCATTAAGGCCTGTGCAAGTCGGGGTGTCGTGCTGTGTAAATAATATTGTGCGCGTAATTGTGTTCTTTGCTCTGTATTAAGATCGCCGGTGGCATTAATTAATGTTCGTTTGCGAGAGCTTGTATCATACAAACTAATTGCTGCCGACACAGAAAGATTCATGCTCTCCGACATGCCATACATCGGTATACGATAGCGATAATCACAAGCTTGTTGTGCCGATGATGACAGTCCGCGTTGTTCATTGCCAATTAAGATACAGAGTGGTCGTTCAACGGGAACGGCAGCAATGCCTTCTGTGGCAGTCACACAACCACCCGCGATATTTAATGGCTGCTGTTTCGCATGCAACAAGAATGCATCGAGATCTTTATAAAATTGAATATCGACCCAATAAAAAGCACCTTGAGTGATGTTTTTAATTGCCTTGGCGCCACCTTCCTGACTGATAATATGAATTTTGCTAATCCCCAGTGCCTCGCAGGTACGAATCGCAGCCAAGGCATTGTTAATATCAGACGGGGACTCAATTGCCAGCTGGATACTCTCGAGACGACTTGAGATGACTTGTTCGATGCGCTGACGGCGTAGCTCTGTGAGATAGGGCCCCAGCTTGTCGATAATATCTTGTGTATTATGTTGTTGTAGCAACGCTTTCGTCATTTAATTCATCTGTGTTTATGATTAGGGAACGCCATTTTGATTAAATTTTCTGCATTTATCAATAAAAATATGAAATATGTTAAAAAACTGTTTAAAATCACTGTCATGGAAAAATATCAAAATAAAATAACTCGATTGTTAAAGAGCGTTGATATTGATGTTAACGGCTCTCGACCCTGGGATATACAGATTCATAACCCTGATTTTTACAGGCGTGCTTTGAGCGACTCAACCATTAGTCTGGGTGAGTCATATATGGACGGCTGGTGGGATTGTGAGGCATTGGATCAACTTTTTTTTCGTGTGATGCGTGGTATTAGCATGCGGGATGTTTATTCTGTAGCGGCATTTCTAAAACTTTTTTTGAAAAATATTTTAACCAATCAACAAACACGTTGGCGCTCTAAAAAAGTAGCAAAACAACATTATAATATTGGTAATCCGCTATATCGATATATGCTGGGTGACAGTATGGCTTATACCTGTGCTTATTGGCGTGACGCGGAGAATTTAACTCAGGCACAGGAAGCGAAATATGATTTAGTCTGTAGAAAACTACAGCTAGAAAAGGGTGAGCGTGTTTTAGAGTTAGGCTGTGGTTGGGGTGGTTTTGCGTATTATGCGGCAAAACATTATGGTGTCGAGATGGTGTCTGTAAATATTTCAACAGAACAGTTGCGTTATGCAAGAGAGCTTTGTAAAGACTTGCCTGTGAACTTGGTAGAGAGTGATTACCGTGATATTGAAAACTATAACCCTAGCCATCAGCAATTTGATAAAGTAGTCAGCATTGGTATGTGTGAACATGTGGGTTATAAGAATTATAATGATTTTATACAAGTTGCGCGCCAGCAGCTAAAATCAGATGGTCTGTTTTTAATGCATACGATCGGTAAAAATCATTCGGTTAATTTTGCGGATCCATGGATACAGAAATATATTTTCCCCAATGGTATGTTGCCGACAGTGAAGTGGATTAGTGAGGCCACTGAAGATAAATTTATAATTGAAGACATACATAACTTTGGTGCTGATTATGATAGAACCTTGATGGCCTGGGATGAAAATTTTGTTAAGCATTGGGGTGAGATTAAAAAGAATTATGATGAGCGTTTTTATCGGATGT
>JAHZIV010000021.1 GCA_022601255.1 Gammaproteobacteria bacterium | reverse complement strand
TGTTCTGGCAGATCAAATATTTTTAAATTTTTGTCGATAGGAATCGACGAATTTTTTAGAGTTAAGTGACAGGGTTGGTCCTCTTGATGTTCAGTACCGGATAAGTAAACCTGTTGCAGTTTGTCAAAACTGACTATTTTATCTGGTTTTGGGTAGTTAATGGGGCGGCATAGTTTGGCAGGCTTGAGCGTTGCATCATCGGCAGTTTTGTATTGCAACGTCCAAGGTGCTTTTCCTGCAAATAAGTATTGATCTATACCGCTATAACCAAGTCCCCACCAGAACCCTTTGCAAAATGCAGGGCGAATATTGCGAACTTTTTTCAGTTCTTTGTGAATCTCGGAGGTGTTAAACAAGGTCTGATAATGCACCACTTCATTATTGCTGTCTGAATTTTTAAAGAGTGCATCAGCAGCCAGCATTCCCGAACGCATGGCATTGTGATTCCCTTTTATTTTTGCAACGTTTAAAAACCCAGCGCTATCACCAATGAGCATTCCGCCCGGGAACGTGAGTTTTGGTATGCATTGGTAGCCACCCTCATTAAGTGCACGCGCACCGTAGCAAAGACACTCGCCATCCTCGAGTAGTGGTCTGATGCTGGGGTGAGTTTTAAAGCGCTGAAATTCTTTGAAGGGGTCCAGATAAGGGTTTTGGTAGTCCAGCCCAATGACAAACCCAATTGCAACTTTATTATCTTCGGCGTGATAGATAAAAGATCCCCCGTAAGTCTTCCGATCAAGTGGCCAACCGATTGAGTGGCAGACGTGTCCTAGTCTGTGTTTGTTTGGCTTGATTCGCCATAATTCTTTGAGGCCGATGCCATAGGTTTGCATGTTGCAATGGGCGCGCAGATTAAATTTTTTGATGACGCGCTCGGCTAAGAGGCCACGACAACCTTCGGCAAATAAGGTTTGCTTGCTGAAGATATTAATGCCTGCTTGGAAGCGTTCTGTTTGATTGCCTTGTTTGTCTATTCCCATATCTTGGGTCTGAACACCGATTACTTGAAACTGCTCTTCATCATAGAGTATTTTGCTGGCTGGAAAGCCTGGAAAGATATTCACACCCAACGCTTCAGCTTGTTCAGCCAGCCAAATACATAATTTATCTAAGCTAATAATATAATTACCTTTATTTTTTAAGCTTAAAGGGATGGGTAAACTATAGTGGCGATTGTGGCTCATCAGCCAAAACTGGTCGTGGGTGACGGCCGTTTTGACAGGAGCATCTTTTTGCCGCCAATCAGGGAGTAAGTCATTTAGGGCTGATGGATCAAGTACCGCGCCAGATAAAATATGTGCGCCAACACTAGCGCCTTTTTCGAGTACGCAGATCGATAGATCGTTACTTTGTTGCTGGTTGAGTTGTGCCAAGCGGATGGCCGCTGAAAGCCCGGCTGGACCGGCGCCGACGATAACGACATCAAATGTCATCGACTCACGTGCTGTAGTATTTGTATTCATATTGACTCTTGTAGCGTTTAGACTCAAGATGTTATTTTAGCGGAAAATAGTAAGGAATTCATTGTGAAAATATTGGTGCCTGTAAAGCGTGTTGTTGACTATCACGTCAAGGTTCGAGTTAAGCCGGATGGTTCTGCAGTTGAGACACAAAATGTCAAACACGCCATTAATCCATTTGATGAAATTGCTCTCGAAGAAGCGGTTAGACTGAAAGAGCAGGGTATTGCCAATGAAGTGGTTGCAGTTTCTATTGGAGGCGCAATCTGTGAAGAAACGCTGCGTCATGCGTTGGCGATGGGGGTGGATAAAGCTGTATTGGTTGAAACAGAAACTGTTTTGGAATCACTTGGCATTGCTAAAGTTTTACATGCGATTGTATCACAACAATCTGCTGAATTAGTAATTATGGGTAAACAGGCGATTGATGATGATTGCAATCAAACGGGACAGATGCTCGCAGCCCTGCTAAATTGGCCGCAAGGGACATTTGCATCCAAGTTAAAAATAAAAGACAGCACAGCTGAGGTAACACGAGAAGTTGATGATGGTCTTGAAGTGCTACGGCTACAATTGCCTTGCGTCATTACAACGGATCTTCGTTTAAATGAGCCGCGTTATATTAAGCTGCCAAATATCATGAAGGCAAAACAAAAGTCCATTGATAAAGTTGCCTTTAGTGATCTTGACTTAAATATTAAACCACACGTGTCGGTAACAAGTGTTGAAACACCGCCTAAACGTAAGGCGGGTGTTAAGGTGGCGGACTTTGCTGAGTTAATGCAGAAATTACAACAAGAGGCGAAGGTATTATGAGTGTTTTAATCCTTGCAGAACATGATGGCATACAACTGAGAGGTGCCACCCTCAATGTGATTACAGCAGGCCTGAAGTTAGCAGACAGTGTTGATGTATTAGTGGCAGGAAGTAATGTTGATACAGTGGCTGATGGTTGTAAATCAATAAAGGGCGTTGCAAAAATTTTGCTGGCGGATCATGAGAGTTTTAAACATTGCCTGGCAGAGTGTGTGGCGCCATTAATCAAGAACGTTGCAGAGCGCTATCAATACGTGCTTGCGCCGTGCAGCAGTTTTGGTAAAAACGTGATGCCAAGAGCGGCTGCATTATTAGACGTAGGTCAATTAAGTGATGTGGTTGAGATTTTGAGTGAGGATACATTTAAACGCTATATTTATGCAGGAAATGCATTGGCAACAGTGAAATCTGTCGATGCAAAAAAAATAATAACGGTGCGTACGACGGTGTTTGATGCTGCAGAGCAGGGTGATGATACTTGCACTGTTGAGCGTGTGGACTATAGTGAGATGCAATCACTTGCTCAGTTTGTCGCCCTGGAGGCAAGTGATAATGATTTGCCATCGTTGAGCGAAGCTGAGATTGTGATTTCAGGTGGTAGGGGCTTACAAGACAAGGCGGGTTTTGAGCGCCTTGCAAAGATTGCTGCAAAAATGCAGGCGGCCCTAGGTGCTTCACGTGCTGCAGTAGATGCTGGATTAGCGCCAAATGATAGCCAGGTTGGGCAAACGGGTCAGATTGTGGCTCCGAAGTTGTATATTGCAGTTGGTATTTCGGGTGCGATTCAGCACCTTGCGGGAATGAAAGACAGCAAAGTGGTTGTGGCAATCAATAAAGATCCAGATGCGCCTATTTTTGAAGTAGCAGATTATGGCTTGGTTGCGGATTTATTTGAGGTGCTGCCACAGTGGGAGGCTTGGTTAGAGGATCTGGACAATAGTGGTGGATAATCGATAGAAATTACGATCACTTCTTGATATGATCGCCCCATCTTTTAGGCAATAATGGAGCTAACATGTTAATCGGTATCCCAAAAGAGATTAAAGATGAAGAATATCGTGTGGGCCTTACCCCCTATAACGCACACGAATTGATAGAACACGGTCATCAAGTTATTGTGCAACATGATGCGGGTGATGCCATTGGATTCCCTGATGAGCATTATCAGCAACTTGGAGTTGAGGTCGTGGCGTCAGCTGAGCAGGTATACAAGCGTGCGGATATGATTGTGAAGGTGAAAGAGCCACAATCCAGTGAGTATAATTTAATTCGTGAGGGTCAAATTCTATTTACCTATTTGCATTTGGCGCCAGATTTAGAGCAAGCTCAAGCATTGATAAAATCGGGTTGTGTCGCTATCGCCTATGAAACAGTGACGGACCACCGCGGTGGTTTGCCATTATTGACGCCAATGAGTCAAGTTGCTGGAAGGCTATCAATACAAGCAGGGTCACATTGTTTGCAAAAATCAAACGGTGGCTGTGGGATTTTATTGGGTGGTGTGCCGGGTGTGCATCCAGGTAAGGTCGTTGTTGTCGGTGGCGGTGTCGTAGGAACTAATGCGATTCGTATGGCGATGGGTAAAGAAACCATGGTGACGGTTTTGGATAAATCATTGCATCGCCTGCGTGAGTTGGATTTTCAATTCGGCGGTCGTTTGAATACTGCGTACTCTACCGCTTCAAATGTTGCAGAGTATGTAGCAGATGCTGATTTGGTAGTTGGTGCAGTGTTAGTACCAGGTGCAGCAGCGCCAAAAGTGGTAACACGTGAGATGTTATCAAAAATGCGCCCTGGTTCGGTGGTAGTTGATGTTGCTATTGATCAAGGGGGCTCAATTGAGACCAGTTGCCCAACCACACATAGTAATCCGACTTTTGTGTTAGAGGGTATTGTGCATTACTGCGTGACCAATATGCCGGGTGCTGTGCCTAGGACATCTACTTTAGCGCTGAACAATGCTACCTTGCCGTTCGTGCTAGCTCTAGCAGACAAGGGCTATCAAAAAGCGTTTGCTGATGACTCTCATCTGTTGAATGGTTTAAATGTTTATCGAGGCAAGATTGCGCATGCTGGTGTTGCTAGCGACCTTGGGTTGCCATATGAGGCTTATGTTGCTTAAAGTAATTTAAGGCGCTGGTGCAGCATTTGCAGCTTCAGCACCATCAGCTTCTTCTGGATTAAGAGCGCGATTAACTCTTTCTTTGAGTAACACAATTGATGCAGGTGGAACTGCAATAAAATGTGCTGTTGCGTGGGGTATAGCTGTTCTTGAATCTGCTTCGTGCCTTAAATATTCACAACTCAGGCCTTCAAGTAGTTCTTTTACTTTCCCGTAAAAATTTATTGTATAAGCCATGGCGGCTTTATTAATTTCACCATTAATCGTAAAGTTATCTTGCCCGTGATTTTTGCCGGCATTGATCAACTCGGTGACTTTGTCATCTGGAAGAAAGCCAAATTTTAGTTTTTCTACCTTGGTCTTGGGGTCAGTATAAGTACGCGAGTCACCATTACCACTCTCAAAAATATCTATTGCTAATTGGATATCCTCAATGAATGATAGATCTGGATTTAATGCTGGGTTACCTACTGCTCTCATGTTTATGCTCCACTTATATATTTAAACTATTATCTTGTTATACGTATTTGAAGTGCCTAAGTCAATTAAAAACTTTATATCCCATTAAAGTATTCTGCTGCCTTAATTCTAGACAGTTAAATGGCAAGTGGCTTAAGATTACTTTAATAAAGTATTGCTAGGATATACCCCATATAATAGTTAAATAACTTATAAGGGAGAGTCATGCCTGCAAGTCCACAAAGTCCAAGAAATCGAAGAAGCCCAGAAGATCAGCGCAAAGCAATTGACGTTGCAAGAGAAGTTATTTTAGAACCTATTAATTCTATTAGAGATAGATCCATAAAAATATTTAAGCAGTTACTCACTTTGGATGAACTGGTTAATTTGTTAATTTCTTATCGACGGCAACTTGATGCTGCAGAAAACTGTTTCACCGATACAGCAGAATATAAAAAGTATCAACGAGAACTTCAGAATTGGCAATCTTTGGTAACAGTGGGGAAACCGGCTTTGCAGTTAATGGATCAGTTAGGTAATTTACAGCTTAGCTGTGAGTTAAAAATACGTAGTGCATTTGAATCTGCCGAATTTTCTTATTATCCTGGAAAACAAGATGCCCAAGAGGCTCGTAGAATGCTTGCCAACTTTCGTCTTCAGGTGACGAGCTTTGACTATGGGCCTTTGTCAACAATTGATGGTTTTGATGGGTTGCGTGAACAACACGCTAAAACGTATTCTGATCTGCATAAAAAATTATTAGCTGCTGAAACTAAATTATACAGAAACAACCCTTATGATCAGCCAGCATCCCCTCCTGATACTATTGATATAGCCGATCCTGAGCCAGAAGACGGCAACGATGCTGGTCAGACTGGTGCTGCAGCCGCAGATGCTGAATATGAACCTTCAGCCGATATTGTTCGCCAAGCAATTGTTACCTGTTTGGCGGGTTACCGAAATCGTATTTTTGGGAGCTGGGAAATATTAGACCCGCGAGGCCTCTATGCAAAGGCGAAAGAGCTTGAGAGTGTCTATCGACAATTGCCAGAAGATAAGAAGATTACCAGACAAATGCTAAATGCGCGCTACCCCGTTAATGGCAATAGTGACGATCAGTCCAGCATCAATCAAATTTTAAATAGCCCACGATTAAGTTTGTTTTCTTGGTCTTCTTCCGAAAAAACAAAAGGCTATGCGGCGGTGCAGGTGGCTTGTGATACAGCTGAGAGACTTTCGGCAAGGCATCCATAAATCTATTTACTGGTCTATGGTGCGACCGTGATGAATCTTATTATTCTGTTGATAATGCTTATATTTATGCTTTAACCATCTGATTCGTATGTAGATAACTAGAAATAATACCAGCCCGATTGCAGCACCTATTATAAAGAGATAAGAGAACATAATAATCGCAAAAATAGCCATCACGATAAAGATGCAAACCCCTAAAGCCGATGTAAGATATTGAATAATTGTAGGTTGTTGATTTTTCATAAATGCATTGTAGCTTGAATCACCCAAAATAGCGAATTTCAACAAACCTTAAGGTTTCCTTAAGGTTTGTTCTGTATATTAAATATCCTGAGAGCGGGGGATTGCCAAATCCACCGAATTGTACGTAATGGGTGACTATGTTATTCTGCTGCGCATATTTCAGGTTAACTTCCTGAATAATAAGGGATCACTCGATATTCAATCGAGCAGATTGACTCTATACAATCATAAGGAATGAATATGAAAAAGCGCAGTCTTATAGTCGGTGTGCTAGGTGTCACAACATTAGCATCCGTCCAGGTTTTAGCAGATCAACAGTTACCACAAACGAAGGTGCCACAGCAAAAAATGGTAACGGCAAGCGACAACGACAGTTTAAATACATCGGCAGATGTAGGCATGCCAGGCAATGCAAATGCTGTTCGACCAATTCAATTGGGTAAAAAATTGGGGCTAAAAAACAGTTCAAAAATAAAGATCAATGGCTTTATGTCCGCGGGTGCTGCACGCACGACCTCACCCGTGGCTTATGGTGTTGTTCAGCACGGTGAAGTAAAAAATACTACAAACTATAATGCCCTTTCGCTGATTGGATTACAGGTTTCTGCAAATTTATCGCCATCAATTTCTGTTGCGACACAGCTGGTTTCAAATGGCGATAATACCAATGGTAATTCGGCGTATAGTGTCAATGCTGATTATGCATATTTGCGTTATCAATTAAATAATAATTTACAAGTGCGTGCAGGCCGTTTTAGGTTGCCGGTTTTTATGTACTCTGAAACTTTAGAAGTAGGTTATAGTTATCCTTGGGTGTTCTTGCCGAATGAAGTCTATCGTATAGTTCCATTTAATAACCTAAATGGTGCAAATTTTATTTGGAAAGGTGGCTTAGGTACTGGCGGTTGGACGTATAGTCTTGAGCCTTATTTGGGAGCGAGCACGAGTCAGTTTGATCTATACATGGGTAGCGCTTCAGCTATAACCTCAGGTACAACGGCTTCATTTGATGAAAATGATATGTATGGCGCCGTGGTAAGTGTTGGAAATTCTCATGTTACGTTTAGAGGTACGTATGCACGATTAACGCTGTCGGGCAATGCTGAAAATTCAGCTAAGACACAAATTTTAAGCCCTCAGCATGATTACTATTATGCAGGTGGTGTTAAATTCGATTCGCACAATTTTGTGGTGGCAGGTGAATATGCGCATCGTGAAACGCCAGCACCGCTAGCAAGTCTAACGGGTTATTATGCAATGTTAGGTTATCGTATCGGCAAACTACTGCCAACATTAACCTACGCGCATCTGGAGACGACAAATACTAGCGCTTTATCTACATCGGATGAGTTACCGCAAGATCAAGAGTCTTTTAGTTTGGATTCGGCCTATTATATTTCGAGTAACTTTATGGCGAAAATCGGCATCAGTGATATTAGACCATTGAGTGGAACGCGTGGTCTATTCAATACCACAACGCCAGGATTATTAAAAAAGAATATATGGATGTATTGTGCGAGTGTGAATGCAGTGTTTTAAAAAACATATTTTATTCGGTGTGGCGGCTTTGATTTCGGTCGGAGTCGCACACGCCTCCATTATTGTTATCGGTAGTCCTACCTTAAAAGTCGATCAGTTATCAAAACAACAAATAGATGCCATCTACCTTGGAAAAAATTTAAGCGTTGGTGATGGTGAGAAAGTGCAGCCATTAGATCAACCGGCTGATTCGATTGCTTATCAACAATTCTATAAGAGTATTGTCGGTTGGGATGCAGGTCAGATTAGTAGTTACTGGTCGTCACAAGTTTTTAGTGGTCAGGGAGCTGCACCGGTGCAAGTAGACAGTGATGCGCAAGCTATTGCAACAATTGCTTCAAATCCAGATGCAATTGCCTACATTGAAAGTAATAGTCTAGCGCTTTTGGGTGGTCGCGTTAAGGTATTGTATGGTGATTTTAATGGCTCAGGTTCGGGTACTAATTATTATCCACCAGGGGTGTCTCAAGTATCAACCAGTGTAACATCTCATGTAAGCGCTCCAGCCAAAACGGATTTAATTGCGTTACAAAAACGCCAACAACGAAACCTACAGCATCATGTTCTGCCGAACACGGTGCATAATGTAACATTTACAAATACGCAGCAGCAAAATGTTTGGAACGTATTACGCGCCAATCTAAGAATGCCGAATGATGTTAGCAATCCAGAAGTGCAGCAGCAATTATTATGGTATTTGAGTCATCGTGGCGTTTTAAAAATGTTTTTTGAAAATGCAAAACCATATCTGGGCTATATCGTTACACAGCTTAGTGAGCGTCATATGCCGGCGGAAATTGCATTATTGCCAATGATTGAAAGTGGTTATAATCCATTAGCGTATTCTAAAGCAGGTGCGGCAGGGTTATGGCAAATGATGCCGGGTACGGCGTCGAGCTACGGTCTTGATATTAACTGGTGGTATGATTCACGCAGTGATATTTTAACTTCAACTCATGCGGCATTAAATTACTTGCAGCGTTTAGATAAAAACTTAGGCGGCTGGGAGTTGGCATTAGCAGCTTACGATGCAGGGCAGGGTGCTGTGCAGGCCGCTATTGAATATAATCAGCGTACTGATCATAACACTTCATTTTGGGATTTACCTTTGCCAAACGAAACACGTAACTATGTTCCAAAATTATTAGCGCTTGCAGAAATTATTCGCAACCCTGATAAATATCATGTGACCTTACCCTATATTCCAAATCAGTCTTATTTTTCCAGCATTACACTTAATTCACAATTGGATTTAGCGGAGATCTCTCACTTGGCAGAAGTTCCTGTTTCATTAGTGCATTCTCTAAACCCGGGTTTGCGTCGTTGGGCAACAAGTCCTGATACTAACTATAATTTATTGTTACCGACAAATAAGGTAGCTGTATTTCAAAAGAATTTACAAAAAGTGCTAGGCCATACGCATATTAGTTGGCAGTATCATGAGGTGCGTAGTGGTGAGACGCTTGCAAAGATCGCACATAATTACAATACTAAAGTCGATCTTATTGAGAAGGTTAATGATCTGAAAAAAACTTATGTGCCTGAGAATACAGGCCTGTTGGTGCCACTGTATTTAAATCATACCTATACATTACCGATTGCGTTGAATAATCAGCTTAATGACAGTGCTTTCAGTTATAACGCTGCAAAAGATATTACAGCCAATGATTTATTGAGCTCCAAGCCTTCACAAAGTAATTCTGTTACTTCAGCGCCTGCAAAAGCCTCAATGTTACCGAACAATACGGCCAGTAAGCCACAAACTACTAATCAAAAAGATAGTCTTAAGAGCCTGTTGACAAAGATCTATGGCTCTGATTAATATACACCCTGGTTATTTTTATGTTAGCGCAGCGTAGTGGAGCGAAGCGAGCCATGAAGTAAAAGGATGAGTATAAATTGTGAGGAAAATCATTGGCGTCTAAAATCACATCAGCATCATATCAACTCATCTGCGCTCTATTTGCATTGATTGTGGTGGTTATTATTTTTTTAACGATCCCGCGTTACTATTCACACCCGAATGGTGTGTTGTTGTCTACAAAAAAAGTGTATAAAGCAGCTTCTCCAGATCTTGTTATTGTATATGATGCTATACCTGTTTCTGCGCAAATTGTAGGTCAGATTAATATTCAGCAGCAATATATTGCAAACGAACAGTTAGCGCAGCGTCAAATGATCCAATATGCAGAAATGCTGGCCGCTAAAAAAGGTGCAAACGGTATTGTGATAAAAGCCATCGACTATACACCGCCAGGCACGGTACCGAGCAATCAAATGAAATATCAGTTAACGGCAACCGCTATTTATGTACGAGGTAGTCATGATTGATTTTGATTTCCCATTAATTCTATTATTATTGGTTGCAATTACGGGTGCTATCTCTTTAATGGATATTATTTTAGGGAAAAAATATGGTGCGTCGCCTAAATCAATTTTGATTGAGTATTCAAGGTCGTTTTTTCCTATCCTGCTAGCCGTGTTGATTATTAGATCGTTTATCGCACAAATGTATCGTGTGCCAACAGGCTCATTAGAGCCAACAATAATGCCCGGTGATTTATTATTAGTGACAGAATATGCCTATGGGTTACGCATACCCGTATGGCGCACTAAAGTTTTAGATGTTGGAGAGCCAAAAGTAGGGCAGATAGCACCGTTTCATTCACCAGTGGATCATCGACTTATCTTAATTAAACGCGTGATTGGAACGCCAGGTGATCGTATCAGTTATGTTAATAAAGTGCTTTACATCAATGGCAAGCAGCAACCTCAAAAATTTATCGGATCTGCGACTGATAAAGAACCGGGAATGCCGGTATGGAAAGTGGCGGTTTATTCTGAAGTGATTAATGGTGTTAAACATCGTATTTATCGTCACCCTGACATGGCGCCGATAAATTTCTATAACTTAAAAGTACCCAAGGGTGAGTATTTTATGATGGGCGATAATCGCGATGTGAGTGATGATGGCCGTTACTGGGGATTTGCACCTGAAAAAAACTTTATCGGACGTGCAAGGATGATTTTGTTAAATCTTAAGAAAAATCATTTTAAACAAATGGGCAAAAGCTTATAAAATTTCACGTCCTAGTACGGCTGTCAGTGCCGCACCTGAAATCGTTAATACTATACCCACGCCGACTAACCAAGAAATGCCTTGCCCCCATAAATACCAATCTGCAATCACCGCAAAGACAACCGAAAGATAATTAAATGGCCCTATGATTCTTGCAGGCGCATGACTGAATGCTTTGGTGAGTCCAAACTGAAACAGTAGGCTTGCAAATGCAATACCGACCATCCAGCCCCATAGCCAATGTGATGGATGATGCCAGTAGGGAAGCGAATATACGAAAGAAAGTGCCGTACCAATCATGAAAAAATAAAACATATTGGTTTTAGTGGAATTTAGTTTTGTTGAGACTCGAAGCATGCAGAGCGTTAAGGCCCGACATAAACCAGCACCTAATGCGAATAAGGAGGCAAACTCAAAATATCCATGAGATGGATGCAGTATCAATATAACGCCTAATAATCCAACAATAATACCGATATAGAGCTTCGGAATAATTTTAGTGCCTTTTGCAATACGAAAAACAAAGGGGATGAAGAGTGGTTCTGTGCTGCTTAATAAAATAGCCGTTGCTAATGGAATATCACGAATGGCAAAGCACATTAGACTGAGCCCTAGCACACCAATAATGCCACGCCCAATAAGTAACCAGGGTTTTTTAGCTCTAATAGTTTTGCCAGGGTTTTTAGCCAATACAAAAGGTAGCATAAAGATAAGCAAGAAAAGAAATCGAAAAAATATAATAATTTGTATTGGTGTGCTGGGGATGGCTTTTTTAATAAATATACCCATGGCGGCGTAGGCCATGCAGGCTAAAATAATATAAATTATAGCCAACCCAAGGCGACTGTCATTTATGGTTTTATTGCGTGCGTCCATTCATCTAGTGTATCACATACCTCAGGGGGCTATGCTTGGTGCTGCTGCATTCTTTTGCTCAAACTCTATAACAAACCCCTGGAGAGTTTTGCAACGAGAGACCATATTATCAAACTGAGCATCAGCAAATTCGCCAAATACAGCATAAACTGGTTTAATTTTTTCATTATTAGCTTGATGAAAAAAGCTCAAGAAAGACCCTTCCAG
>JAHZIV010000020.1 GCA_022601255.1 Gammaproteobacteria bacterium | reverse complement strand
GGCTGTCAAGTGAGTGATCCTGTGAGCTCAGGGTGTTGTCTAGAATGCTGCTAATTTAAGTTTATTTTAATATTATACTGTTAAGCTATGGATAACTTAGACAATGAGAAGAGGAAGGGCTATGCCAAAATCAGAATCATTAGACATAGATCAATTTGCGCGATTAGGATTCGAGGTTTCTCTGCCAATCATTGGCGGACATGATTTCTCTGGATATACTCCAGAGACGGATGGCGCGAGGGCACAAGATTCCAATTTCACTCGGCATATCATTATAATAAAAGAATTAAGAAATCTTATTTTGAATGTTATGTCAGAGAAATGGTTTCAAGAAGATTTTGGTGCTGCGCTTCGTGAGCCGATACCCGACAAATTAATGGGTGCGAAGCTGATTATTCAGAAATTGACGCTTGGTCTTTTGGGGATAGGAAATTGTGGAGAGCAATCCTATTGTGTTGCTGCTCGTTTGTTGGATTTAAAAAAAGACACTGATGGTACTGTAGATTTCCGAGTGGTCAGGTTGGGCCAAAAGTCTATAGCGTTAGATGAACAGGGTGGTCATATGGTTGTAGTAGTAGGTGCTACTGCTGATCTATTAAAGTTTGATGCTTTACCAGGAGATGATGTTTCTACTGAGTGGAAAGATATGCCACTTTATATCGTTGATGGTTTTTTTGGTTATTGTGGCTCTGTTAAAGAGTATTTTTTGCAAGAAAATATTGTGTCCTATCTTAGGCATGAAAGAAATACTCAGATTGTCCTTAGGCTTGAGGCACACCTGTTGAGTGTAGAAAAGAAGGCAGAATTTAGTGGCATTGCTGTTAATTTACATGAAAGGTTATTGGGCTTGTTGCATGAGCCAGATGTTTCATCGCTTAAAATATCTCCCGTGTCCTCGAAAGGTAAGCCTAAGCACTATCAAAGCAATAGAGAACTTTTTTCGCAGCGGTGTGAAGAAATCTATGAAAGATTGATAGCATATCAGGAGTGGCCTGATGCTAAAAAAAGATTAAGAACTGTGTTGAGTGCGACAGAGGCTCATCCTAGAGCTGGGTTTGACGTGAAGATGATTTTTAGTCGCAAAAAGGATCTCTGTTTTATTCAGACGAAAGATGATCGGTATGTGCGCGAGCTTCAAGCATATTTGGCTGGTTTTAATCCTGCTATTGTTTCAATAGCACAAAAAGAGGGTGTTGCAGGCTTATTTATAAAAGTGGGCAAACAGCCGATTCCCATTGCGGAGGCGAGTATGGCAGTCAACATGAAAATGTTAGCGCAAGCAAGCCCTAGTGGCGCAGCGCTTTTTCAGAGGCTTTTGGCAGCATCAGGTCAGGGAGCTGCTTCATTGGCTGCCAGTGCGGGCAAACCTCCTGGTCCGTCTTAGGGCATGCACCGGTTCTGTCAAAATAATTTTATTTTTCTATGGCCTAAACAATGCTGCTTGTCCGGCTTGTGCTGGTTCAGGTTCTTCAGCTTCAGGTTTGTCAGTTTTAAGAAGCACTTCCTGTAGAGCGTCGAATCTTTCCGCAAAGTCTTCTCTAACAGAAGGGTGTAGCCTACTGTTTAATTTTTCCAGTTCTGCAGCATTACCGAAGGCGGCAACTTTAGCATAATCAAGAAATGCACGTCCTAAAATTCGCCCCTTATAAAAACCACTAGCTCCCTCTTGGGTGTAAAAGCAACTTCCAGGTTGGGTAGGATCAGCGCCTGTTAAAACAAGTTGTGCTCTAACCGCCTCTAAAACCGTCTTTGTGTCAAAATTTGTGAGACCTGTCACTCCGCCTGTCATGGGAGGATTAGTGTAGCGGGGGTCGCCAGTATTTCTGATATTCGGATCAGCACCTTTATCGGCTAATAAACTTACTATTGTTTTTAAGTTATGAGTGAGCGTATCAACTGCTTCCTGATCTTTGTCATCTGGGTCATCTAGTAAGTGCAAATGAGATCTTGGGTCTAAGGCTACATGCATGTATGTGTAGGGTTGCCTATATCCCCAGACAAAGAAAGTCGGGTCCATTATTGTTTCAGCAGTAAAATACTTAAGAAGCATTTTGCAAGTGGGTGCATCTGCAAGTGATATTGCGATTGCTAAAGGGTTGGTTATATCCTCTTGATCTTTTGGCTTTGATTGTAATAGTGCTGCTAGAGTTCCAGGATCAGAATCACGACCCCAATTTTTCTAAAAAACGAGTTATGTACGCATCAATAAATGTGTATAGTGGGATTTTTGTTTGGAGGTGCATTATGGATGAGAGTGAGATTAAAAAAATTGTTGTTTTTAAAGATAAAACTATTCGTAGAACTTTGCACCAAAATGAGTGGTGGTTTTCTGTTGTTGATGTGGTGCGTGCATTATCTGAAAGTAGCAATCCGCGTCGCTATTGGTCAGATTTGAAAAGGCAACTTGCTGAAAAAGAAGAATTTTTTCAGTTGTACGAAAAAATCGTACAACTGAAATTGGTTTCTTCAGATGAGAAAAAGTACATCACTGACTGCGCAAATGTTGAAACCGTATTTCGAATTATTCAATCAATACCCTCCCCTAAAGCTGAGCCATTTAAGCGTTGGCTAGCGAAAGTGGGTTATGAGCGTGTCCAAGAAATTGAAGATCCAGAATTAGCCAGTAAACGTGCGCGGGCTATCTATAAAGCCAAAGGCTATCCTGATAATTGGATTGAAAAGCGTATGCGGAGTATTGCTATTCGTGAGGAGTTAACCGATGAGTGGCAAAAGCGCGGCATACAAGAACAAAAAGATTATGCAATATTGACAGCGGAAATCAGTAAGGCAGCATTTGGTATGACACCCAGTGAATACAAGCAGCACAAGAGTCTTAAGCGAGAAAACCTAAGAGATCATATGACGGATTTAGAGCTTATTTTCTCAATGTTGGGTGAGGCATCTACCACTGAAATTGCGCGTAATAAAGATGCGCAAGGTTTTGATGAAAATTGTGATGCAGCACAAGAAGGCGGAGATGTTGCTGGGAATGCGAGGAAAGAACTTGAAGAGAAGAGTGGTCGATCGGTGATGAGTCGAGATAATTATGTATCGTTAGAACAATCAGAATATGACAAAGCAACAAGTCAAGAAGATTAAAGCATGGTGGTGCTTAGTCTATAGTGTGTGTTCGAATATTCCGTAAAATGAAAAACAAAATACTAGCAGCAGCTAAGATAGCGCAGGTACCCAATACATACGAATAATGCCCAAACTGATGTAAGGAAGTATAAACACCAAAAAATGTAGCGATTGATTCACCGACACCCCAGGCTGCCATCATAATGGCCAGCGCTAATACTGGATTGTTTTTATAATCTAAACTCACGACCATAGATTGATAAAAAGGTACAAATATAACCTCGCCAATGGAGAGAATAATAACGCCAAGTGCACTAATATATACAAACTGATGACTGGAAAACATCAGCATAAATATACCTATTGCAAAAACGATATTTCCGATTATGGAAGCTGTATTTTTGTTGAATTTTTCGAAAATCTTAGTAGATGGTGCTTGTAGTGAGATAATCACAATACTGCTTAATAAAAACAAAAACCCAACGGTGCGTATACCAACAAGAGAATGCGCATAAATAGGAAAGATATCATAAAACTGTGCATATCCTAGATAAGTTAATACGTTTGCTAGAATGATCCACCAGAATGGACTTTTTTTAATTATTTTTTCATGATGCGCGGTTTCCTTTGTGCTTGCTGGCATTCTATCTTTTGGTATTTTCAATGAGAAAGCAATGGCAATGACGGAAAAAATAATGGGTATTAATGGCAGCGAATATGCATGATAGTGAAGCACGTAAGAACCTAGTAAAGGTCCTAAACCAGCACTGAGGTTTAAGGCAATATTCATATAAGAAAAGCCTTTTTGATGAGAATCTTTATCAATATTTAGTGCAATAACTGACATGAGGGCGAGTGATGTAATAGCGATAAATATGCCTAGTAAAATAGAGACTAAGTACCAAGCAGTTGGCGATGTAATGTGATACATTTCGAACGCATAGAGCATTAAGAAAATGCTCATGGCAGAAAACATGCTAACGATAGCAACGTGTTTTTTAGGGTATTTTTTTACTATGTTGGCAAGCAAAAGTGATGCAGAACGCAGGCTAATGATGATCAGGGCAGTGATTATTGATATATTAGTAGACGATAGTAATTTCTGCTGGGATAACCAAACTGGAAAAAAAGGCACAAATAGGAACAAATTAAAGCTTGATAAGCATCGTGCAATGTAAACATTGATAAGATTGTCTTTCATTAGTTGTTGCATATCTCCGGCACCAAAAAGACGATACATTGTGATTGTATCTTTCTTTGTCAGGTATCACAATAAATTTGACTAAAAAGATCTAGAAATATTACATGAGCTTAATGACAGGTATCAGATTGAGTGCTGGTTACTGGGATTTGAAGCGAGTCATAATTCGTTCGCTGGAACAAAAAAGGCTACTTACGTGACTTTTACTGAGGGCGGGGAATCCTTGCGGTGCTACGCAATCCTGCTTCGCTTGCAAGCCGGCCCTCGACATCCTGTCTCGGTCGTTTTCGGGGAAAATGCTCTTAAAATCGCATTTTCAATTTCCCTCAAACCCCGCGTCCGTTCCGTTCACAGTTCCCATTCCCGCCACCCCACCAAATAAAAAAAAGACCTCAAGGGTCTTTTTTTTATTTGGTGGAGGTGGCGGGGATCGAACCCGCGTCCGCTGATCCTCTGCCATCGGCTCTACATGCTTAGCCAAATCTTTGTGTTTTAACTAATGATCATCCGACCGGCAGGATATAACCATTAGCGAGCCCTACTTATTTAGTAATAGGATGATCGGCCATGTCCTACTACGAGCTTGTTAAGTATGACCATCAACGCGTTGCACAAGCACTCACGAATCGATGGGCCGTGATGGGTTATTAAGCCATCGCGTAAAAAGAAAAATGCTTAAGCTTATGCAGCTACAGCAAGTTCCTCGTTACCAGCAAAGATAGCGTCATTTTTAGCATCTATCTTAGTTACAACATAACTTTTACGAGTTTGTTGACTACTCGACATGCACCTCAGGTTTTGTAACCGACGTCGAAGCCAGGTCACCCCCAAGTCTCTTTGAGTGCTCTATTATAGTATAGTTAAAAAAAGAGTCAATATGTGCTGGAGAATAAGGCAAATATACAGCTACAATTTACCCTTTAAATTTCGCATCTTACGGTCTATATCCCGGTTCTTATCAGATTCACGCTTATCATGTTGCTTCTTACCTTTGGCGAGTCCAATCTTGCATTTAACCAGATGACGCGACCAATGCAGATTCAAAGCCACTACCGTATAACCATCACGTTCTTTACCACGGATTAATTTCGAAAGCTCTCTTTCGTGAAGCAATAATTTACGCGTGCGTACGGGGTCTGCCTCAATATGTGTCGATGCCTGCTGTAATGGCGAAATGTGCGCGCCAATTAAAAACGCTTCACCACGTTTCAAAATCACATAACTCTCTTTAAGGTTCACCCGGCCCGCACGAATACTTTTTACCTCCCAACCCTCCAGTGCCATGCCTGCTACCATGGTTTGTTCGATGGTGTAATCATGCCTTGCCTTCTTGTTTGAGGCAATCAGGTTGGAATCATCCGATTTTTTGCTTTTTTTGCTCATGCTGGGTATATTACCTCACTATGCCTACCATTAACAAATCACAGATTGTGCCTTATAATCCTGAGCAAATGTACAGCTTGGTGAATGATATTGAGCACTATTCAGAATTTATTCCGTGGTGTGTCCGTGGTGAGGTTCAATCCAGTGATGAGCACGAAATTCGTGCTTGCCTGCACTTTGCTAAAGGTGGCATGGAGAAATCTTTTACGACCTTGAATCGGCTACAACCCTACAAAATGATTGAAATGAGTTTAGTTGATGGGCCTTTTAAACATTTGGATGGCTTTTGGCGCTTCGACCCATTGGAAGATGAGGGTTGTCGTGTGAGCCTTGATATGAGTTTTGAATTTGCCACTAAGTTAATTGCAATGATGGCAGGCTCGTTCTTTCAACAGATTGCATCATCATTGGTAGATGCTTTTTGTAAACGTGCACATGAGGTGTATGGTGATTAATATTATCATTGCCTATGCAACGCCTGAAAAACAAGTCGAAACCCCACTGCAAGTCGAGCCGAGTTGTACCGTTGCTGTGGCGATCAAGCGCTCTGGTATTTTGGAGCAATTTGCAGAGATTCCTTATCCTGATATTCAAGTCGGGATCTTCAGTCGAAAAGTCAGTTTGGATGCCAGTATCAGCGAAGGCGACCGTATCGAAATCTATCGCCCACTTATTTGGACGCCCATGCAGGCGCGCCGAAAGCGTGCTACCTAACAATCTAGTGATTTATGGTGTCACGTTGATATGCGTCACTTTATTGTTTTGGAAGGTTATGGTCAGATGGCGTCTAACCGCTTTGCGATAACCTTGCTTGAAACTATACACATATACAATTTGGTGTTGGCTGAACAAATTTACCAATATAGGATTGCCTAATAGTCTTTTTACTTGATAGCTTGTCATGCCAAGGGTGACTTTCTTTGCGGCTGCTGGATTAATAACATTGCCTTGCTGGATGTCTATTTTATGGACACACCCACTTAGACTGAAAACAACGAGTGCCGTAGACAATAATAAAGCTATCCGGTTAAACATGTTTGCTCCTTAAAAATTTGCTACAATGCCGAGATTCAACGATCATAACCTATTTTGGGAGAGCCGTCACTTGGAAGATAATGAATTGCGCAAGGTGGGTTTGAAAGTCACCGCACCACGTTTGAAGATCCTACATATTTTTGAAACAACAAAAGAGCGTCATTTGAGTGCTGAGGATATTTATCGGTTGCTGAAAAAACAGCAAGAAAATGTCAGTCTTGCGACTATCTACCGAGTACTGACCCAGTTTGAAGTGGCGGGCTTATTACAACGTCATAACTTTGATGGTGGTCATGCAGTTTTTGAATTGGACAGTGGTCAGCACCATGATCATTTGGTTTGTATACAGTGTGGGTTAGTTAAGGAATTTTTGGATGAAGGGATTGAGACCCGGCAAGAAAATATTGCTAAACGCGAAGGCTTCGAGATATCCGATCATAGCTTAACGATTTATGGTCTTTGCACTCAGTGTCAGAGTTGAAGAGTCACTGAATAGATTGCCGCGCTAATGCTCGCTCGCAATGACACATCGCTAATTACTCATAAGGCGACCATAGCTCTTTCATCTTGCTGATACTGTACCCCCAAGCGCGCGCTGCTTCAATCTTCGGTGGAATCGTGAGCTCATCACGATTCGTGTGAATATCGACAACCACAGGACCATCCATGCTGAGTGCTCGTTTAACGCCGGCTTCTAATTCGCTGGGTTCAGTAATCAAGATGCCTTCTCCACCCATCGCTTTTCCGCAGTCGGCAAAACTAGGGTTCTTAAGGTGCACGCCCCATTCGGCATAGCCCGTGGCTTCCATTTCCATTTTTACCAAGCCCAATGCACTGTTGTTAAATACAAAACATTTAATTGGCAAATTATAAGAGACCGCAGTAATAAAGTCGCTCATCAACATGCTAAAGCCACCATCACCACACAGGGCTATTACCTGCCGTTTGCGATCGAGTGCCTGTATGCCCAATGCTTGTGGCATGGCATTTGCCATAGACGCGAGATTAAAACAGGCAATAAAGTCTCGCCCGCCCGTTTGCTGCAAATGGCGCGCTGTCCAGACAATCGTTTCACCCGTGTCTGCGGTAAAGGCAGCATCGGCACGCGCATGTTCACTAACCATTTTCACAACGGATTGAGGATGTATTTTATGTTTGTCTGGATGTATCGCAGCGCGTTTCGAAAGCGTTTTCATCCATTTTTCACGTGACTTTTGAATCTTAACCAAATGCGAATCGTCTGTTTTTGCTTCAATCATTGGCAATAATTCTGTGAGTGTCGGTTTAATGTGTCCCACTAACCCCATCTTGATGCCACAACGCTGCCCTAGACGTTCAACATCAGCGTCTATTTGAATGATGTATTTGTTTTTAGGATAAAACTGGCGATACGGGAAGTCAGTACCCAGCATTAATAACACATCGCAACTATCCAGTGCATCAAGACCACAGGTACTACCCAACATGCCAATACCGTCTGCGTAATGAGGGTTGCTATCAGGCACGACCATTTTACCCTTGAGTGCGTGTGCAATGGGTGCCTTGAGTTTTTCAGCAAGGCTAATCACTTCTTGAGAGGCATGACGTGAGCCCCAGCCAATCAGCAATGTTACTTTGGCAGCACCATTGAGTTTTTCTGCCAGTGCTTCCATTTCTTTCTTGCAAGGTACGCGATTGTTGTCGGCTTGAAAAACAGGGTGATCCAAAGATAAGTTGTCAATGTCTTCGGCACCAATGTCAGAAGGAATCGATAAGTGTGATACGCTGTTATAAGCGAGTGCTTTTTGTGCGGCAAGTAGCGCTATGCGAGGCATTTGTTCGGGTACCATCATCGTTTGGTTATAAACACAAACATCATCGAATAAGCGATCAAGATTAACTTCTTGGTGATAGCCGCTGCCGATTTCTGTGCGCGGTACTTGCCCTGTTATTGCGAGCACGGGCGCGTGATCTTTTTTGGCATCATACAATCCATTCAACAAATGGATTGCACCTGGGCCTACGGTACCTGCACAAAGACCTATTTTGCCATTCATCTTTGCCTGGGCCGATGCGGCGAAAGCACCACTTTCTTCGTGGCGGACACCAATCCATTCAAAACGTTTACCATCATCTTTGCGTAACGCCGCTGCTAGTGGGTTGATGGCATCACCAAATACACCAAAAATTTGTCGTTGGCTCACGCCATCCAAAATATTGAGAATCATCTCGAAAACGTTGGATTTTTTACTCATGTCTTTGACTCCTTTCAACTGTAGAGAGTGAATTTAAATTATACGGATGCTTGGTAGATAATTCTATGATTTTACGGAGAAAAACCCTTTCCCCTATAATTCACCTATTTTTTGTATTTAATATTTCCTTAATCACCTATTAATATTTATTTAATCTGGCTGTGGTACTCTGAACTTAATCAAGGATCGATAAAGATTTGTATATTAGATCGGGGTAACATCATGAAAAAATTAATATTATTCTTGATAATCAGCTTAACACCAACGCTTATTTCTGGCAGTGCCTTTGCCTGCTGTGTTTGCCCGCTTTGCTAACGTAGAGACAGTGAGAATCAAATAATGGCGGCAAACGAACTAACCGAAATGACTCCTCTAGACCCTTTAAATCTTAATGCTATTGAAGCAGGAGTGGTCTCAGAGGAAGATGTGCGAAGGGCGCTTGAGGCACCTAAGGATACTCGAACGCGTGCGGAAGCATTATTGGAAGTGGTGAGCACAACGCTCACGATTTCAGCATTATTGTCGCGATTGTTGGTTCAGTTAAAGATATCTTTGGAGGCGCACGACACCGAGATTCCAGATGATTGGCAGGCGACCTTAAATTGGGGATGCTTGATTCTTCCATTTGCTGTATCACTGATGTTGCATCCTATCAACAATAAACTTTTTGAAAATGGTGCTGATAAATACCCAGCGATGCAAGACTACACGAAGGCAAGTTTAGGCAGTGCATTTCTTTACATGATTTATGATTTCTTAACGAAAGGTGAAAAATTAAATCAGAATCTTTTTGATTTTGTAATCACTACGTTGGGTGTACCGCTATTATCGTTTTATTTTATCAGGACAACCATTCCAGATACGACGCGCACTGTTGTAAGAAAAATTGATTATGATAGTTATGCGGTTAGAGAGCCAAGGCCGGGTGTCAGGGCGTACGGAGCTTTTATAGCAGCGTTAAGTTATATTTTTGATGGTGCAATTGTTTTCGGAGAAATGCAGCGCCAGCTTGCTGGTAAAACAGTTGATGCAAGTATGAATTTTATGATTCCTGCAATGGTGTATGCTTTTGTGGTATCAGCAAGTGCTGTTAAGCTGGAACCACATAATCAGCAATTTGATATTATTTCTGCTGTATCAAAGTCGTGTCGTGATGGTGCGCTCAGTTACCGAGCGATGTCAGGGCTAGTCAGTATGTTGCTTTTGGTTTCTAACACTACTGAGGTAAATGAAGATTTACATGCTGCACTGGTTGCTGTTTGTCTCATACCCACCATTGCAGTTGCCATTCATACATATCTACACACGCATTTCAGATTTGATGATCAATATCAGTCAGCAAAAGAGACGGTAGATTTTGCAGATAAAGTTATTAAAGGTGGTGCTACATTGGTGCGTGATGCAATGGGTTGTTGTGTTGGGTTATTTAGAAAAACGCAGCCAGCAGGTAATCCAGACTATGGGTTTCAACATGATGCTGCTGCTGGCGGTACTGAGGTTGATCATTCTGCGTTTAATTCTATGCCGCCAAAAAAACTACAGGGCTAGCATTTCACTGGCGTGTGCCAATGTTTGCTGGGTGATTTTGCGACCACCGAGCATACGGGCCACTTCTTCGACGCGCCCTTGTTCATCGAGTAGCGCGACTTTTGTCATGACATCTTCTTTGCTCGTCTGTTTTTCTACTTTGAAGTGATGGTGCGCATGAGCGGCCACTTGCGGTAAATGTGTGATACATAATACCTGTGTGTTTGCGCCCAGCTCGCGTAGCATGCTGCCTACTGTCGCAGCGGTCTTGCCGCCGATGCCGACATCAACTTCATCAAAAATCAGTGTGGGTGTTTGATACTGTGTTGCAGTGATGAGCTGGACTGCAAGACTAATGCGTGATAGTTCACCGCCAGATACGATTTTTTGCATTGGTTGGAAGTCTTGTTTAGGGTTGGTTTTGACGCTAAACCAGACTTGCTCTTGACCGTGTGGATTAATGCATTCTTCAATTGGAATTAATTGCACTTTGAATTCACCGGCATCGATACCCAGTCCACGCATGTAATCGGTAATGGTTTTATTAAATTGCTTTGCTACTTTATGACGGCTCTCTGTCAGTTTCTTGGCAAATGTTTGATATTGCTTTAATAGTGCTTTTTGGGTTTTTTCAAGTTTGGCAATGTCTTCGTCACGATGTTCGAGTTGGTGTAACTTGTGTTGAATCGATTGTTGAATCTCCAGTAAATCTTCAGGGTTGGCATGATGTTTGCGCGCAATATCATGAATTAATGATAGGCGTTGTTCTACTTCTACTAAATGTTCAGGGCTTAAGTCAAGCTGATCGCGATAGTCGTTAATCTCAGTGGCGGCCTCTTGTAGATGGATAGAAGCATTCGACAACAATTCTTTAATGGCTGTTAATTGTGTGTCTTGATGTTTGATGGTGTTGAGCTCGGTGATTGCCTGGTCGACTAATGCTGCAGCAGAAACTTCTGCATTCTCAGCAGTGAGGTCGATTGCCTGATTCAGTTGTGTAATGAGTTCTCTGGCGTTGTGGAGTTTTTGGTGCTGTTCGCTGAGTTGTTTCCACTCGTCTGCTTGTAAATTAAGAGTGGTCAGTTCGTTAAGCTGGTAGCGTAGTAGGTCGATTTCACTTTGTTGATTGCCAGTTTGATTCTTTAGCATTAGTAATTCTTTATCGATTAACTGCCATTGCTTATAAGTATTGGTGATCTTTTCCAGTAATGGTTGATGTTTCGCATAGTGGTCGAATTGTTGACGCTGGTGTTCTGCTTTGAGTAGTGTTTGCTGTTGGTGTTGACCGTGAATTTGAATAATGTGTTGGCTGAATGCTTTTAGTTGGGCCAGTGTGCAGGGTGTTGCATTAATACTGGCGCGTGATTTGCCATCACGATGAATGGTGCGGCGAATGATGCATTCTGATTCATCATTGCTGAGTGCTTGTTGATTTAGCCAGTCAATAGCTGTTTTGTTGTTGCTAATGTCAAAGCAAAGTGTGACGTCACATTGTTTCTGATTGTGGCGAATTTGATTGGAATCGGCGCGATTTCCAAGTGCTAAACCCAGTGCATCGATCCAGATAGATTTACCCGCACCCGTTTCACCGGTTAAGATGTGCAATCCATTTTGGAATTCTAGGGTCAGTTGCGAAACTGTTATAAAGTTTTGGATCGTAATGCTGTTTAACATAGATTATTTCCTGTTGGCGTGTCGTTCCCATCCTAGTTTTTCTCGGAGTGTTTCGTAGTAGGTGTACTCTTTTGGATGAATCAGGTGAATGTGTTGATGATATTTTTTAATATGGATAACGCTTTCTTGAGGCACTTCAACACGATTAAACCCATCACAGCTAATGCCTGCTGAATGTGTGTTAGACGCACATAAATGAATTTCAATATGACTGTCATCAGGTACGACTAAAGGGCGCGAGCTTAGTGTGTGTGGGAACATGGCGACTAATTCAATGGCCTCTAGTTTGGGGTGCAAAATAGGTCCGCCACCTGAAAGCGCATAGGCAGTGGAGCCAGTGGGAGTTGCAATGATTAAACCATCGGCACGTTGTTGGTTGACAAATTGTGAATTGATGTAAGTTTCAAACGTAATCATTTGTGCTGTATTACCTGGTAGTAATACGACATCGTTGAGTGCAATGCCTTGTGACAGTGTTTGTTGTTTGTGGATAAGCTCCATGCTTAATACGGAGCGTTGTTCTTCGTGGTAATCGCCATCGAGTACATCGGCAACTTGTTTTAAATCATCGGGTGGAATATCGGTTAAGAAACCGAGGCGACCGTGATGAATGCCCAAAACGGGTAGGTCGTGTTTTATCGCCATATGTGCAGCACTTAATAAGCTGCCGTCGCCACCAACGACGATGACCAGGTCTGCATTATCAGGGATTGTGCGAGTGGGTATGACTGTCAATCCTTCTGCATTCATGATCGAGGCGGTTTGTTCTTGCGCGAATACTTTAGCGTTGCGTTTGAGTAAAAAGTCTTTGAGCGCGTTAAGGGTTTCCGAAACACCTTTAATTTTGGGTCTGCCGATGATGATGATATTTTTAAATGTACTCATAATATACAAAGAATAGCATATAAATATCGGCTTCGCACTCTTGCCTGCTTGATAAAATGGTTGCGGGGATTTGGCTGCTTCGGTCTGCAGCCGCCATCCCTGGCGAAACTGAGGAGTTCTTATCATCTCCTGCCCATACTTGCAACACTACGCTTGCTTGCGTTGCTCCCTGTATGGGCGTTCACTTCGTTTGTCCTCCGCGCCATCTCCTCGCCGTTTTATTTTGTCATCGAAAAAGACACATCGTGGGCAGTCAATAATGAAAGCTAGATAGTTACGAAAGAGCTGGTATAATCGCCTGATGATCGATCCCCGTAACATGCAAATCTTAGAGCAAATCGTAGAACGCTACATTCACGATGGTCAGCCGGTTGCATCGAAAACATTATCTCAAGAGTCTAAAATCATGCTCAGTTCCGCCTCCATTCGCAGCATTATGGCAGACCTTGAGACGGCGGGTTATCTGGCCTCGCCGCATACTTCGGCAGGACGGGTGCCTACAGATTTAGGCTACCGTTTATTTGTAGATAATTTGCTCACCGTGCAGCAAACTACTAACGAGACACTCGATACCGTTAAAAAACAATTGAGCACACATCATGACGATGATGCAAGACAACTTTTAAAGAACGCGTCTTCCTTACTGTCGGGCATTACACATTTGGTCGGCATGGTAACGGTACCGAAGTGCGATAAAATGATATTACGTCATCTCGAGTTTTTACCCTTATCGGATAACCGTATTTTAATTATCTTGGTGGTGAATACGCACGAGGTGCAGAACCGCGTGATTCAAACCGAACGTGCCTATACGAAAAAAGAGTTACAACGCTTCGGTGAAATGATTAGCAATCGTTTCGCTGGTGTTGATTTATTAAAAATTAAATCGACTTTACTGCAAGAGTTACGAGAAGATCAGCAAGATTTAAAACGCATGCTATCGGCAGTGATGCAGGTAGTAGAGAAGCGTGTGGATGAGGTAGACCCTGTCATGATGGCGGGTGAGAATCATTTGTTTGATCATATCGCTGAGGATAATAACCGTCAGTTGCGTGAGCTGTTTGCTTTATTTGAAGATAAATGTGCTATCGTGCAGTTGTTGGATCGCTGCTTGAATGTGGATGGTGTGCAGATTTTTATTGGTGAAGAGTCGGGTCATGATGTATTTCAAGCATGCAGTGTGGTCACTGCGCCTTATGATGTTGATGGTGAGGTGGTTGGTGTCTTAGGTGTTATTGGCCCTAGACGAATGCGTTATCGTCAAGTAATATCCACCGTTGATGCGACGGCTACATTGCTGAGCCAGGTATTTTCCAAATCACGAAACACTGAGCACTGAGGAGTAAGGCGTGACAAAAGAATTAGTTACTTTAGAGCAAAATAAGAAATTTTCACAATCATTGTTATGGCAATTGCAGCGTGACTATTACGATAGTGAAGGTATCGATGCTTGGAAGTCGAATGTGCCTTTTTACATTACCAGTAATCCTTTTATCGGCAAATGTTATGCGCGTTTAACCGTCCGTTTTATCCAAGATTGGTTGCGGCAGCACCCAGATGCTAAGCAGCATCCTTTTTATATGATTGAGCTGGGTACTGGGCCGGGACAGTTTAGTTTTTACGTGCTGCAGCATTTGCAATATTTAAAAGAAATGTTGGGTATGCAGGATATTGAGATTGTCTACGTGATGACAGACTTTACCAAAAGCAATGTGGAATTCTGGCAGCAGCATGAGCAGCTTAAGCCTTTTGTTGATTGTGGTTTGTTGGATTTTGCGGTGTATGATGTCGAGAATGACGATACCATTACACTGACAGAAAAAGGCAGTGTCTTGCGCGCAAAAGCACTGCACAATCCGATGATTGTATTTGCTAACTATTTATTTGACTCTATTATTAATGATATATTTTTGATAAAAGATAATCAGATAAAAGAATCTCGCATCACTTTAAAAACCCCCGCAGACAATTTAGAAAACGGCCAGCCTAAGGCGGGCGATAAACTCACGATTGAGTATGAGGATCATGCGTTAGACGGTGGCTATTATGCAGATGCTCGTTTTAATGACCTGTTGGACGAGTGTCGACGTGAATTTGATGAGACGCGTATTTTATTTCCGATTGGGAGTTTGCGTACCATTTCACATCTGCAGAGTTTTAGTGATGGTAAGTTATTATTGATTTCGTCAGATAAAGGCAGTGCTTTTGATGATGAGATTGATGATTGTTTAGAGCCTGAGTTAGACTATCATGGTAGTTTCTCGGTGATGGTAAATTACAATGCCATCTCGCGTTATTTTAAGGCGAATGGCGGCGATAGTTTTATGCAGAATCAACGTGATGCCATTATCAGTACGGCCTTTGGGTTTGGTTTTAAGTTTGATGAGATGAAAGAACTAAATCTAGCATTAGAGTTGTTGGTGTCAGACTTTAGTCCAGCGGATTATTTTAATTTTTATGAGCACTTAGACAGTAATTACAAGAAATGTGATTTGGATATGTTGGCCTCGTTTTTGAACTTATCCGGTTGGGATCCGGGTGTGTTTGATGTGATTGATGGTCGAATCAGTGATTTGTTAGAAGATGCGGAGCAGGAAATTATCGATTATTTATCGGATAATTTGCATAAAGTAGTTGAAAACTTTTATTACATTCCGGAGGCTAATGATACCATCTTTGATGTGGGTGTGTTCTATCAAGAAATTGAAGAATATGAAAAGGCGTTGAAGTATTTTGATTTATCGCGCCGTTATTTTGCTGCGGAGTGGGAAGTGTTATTTAACAGTGGTTTTTGTGCGCATGAATTGCAGCGCTATGATGAGGCGTTGAAGTTCTTTGAGCAGGCACACGAAGTTGATCCGAAAGATAAAGAAACCAGGCAGTTTATTGAGAATACCAAGCGTAAGCTTGCAACTGTTTAATCAAACTTAAGATACCAGTGCGCCCATAGTTTTCCAAGAAACTCATGGATGGCGATATCACTACGCACTAAGTTGGTCGATTGTGGGAAATAATCGCCTACGCTGTAGCTTGATTTGTCGCCTGAGTACTGCGTTGGTGCAGCAATTGGCTTCAAGCCATAGCGGTTAAATAAATACATCGCGCGTGGCATATGAGTGGCAGAAGTTACCAGTAAGAATGGTTTTTTCCCTAAGATTGGTTTGAGATATTGCGCCTCTTCGCGAGTATTTTGAGAGCCACGTTCTAAGATAATATTTTTTGGATTAACGCCGAGTATCACCGCCGTGTTTTCCAGTACGCCACTCTCGGCGGGTTTGCCAAACACGCGCCCACCCGATAATACTAATTTTACTCGTTTGTCCTTGCGTTGATACAGTTCGTATAAACGAATGGCCTCAACCAGTCTGGACAGTGATGCGGAACTGAGTTGTGTATTTGGTGGTGATGTTGTATCGGCACGTACGCCGCCGCCGAGGACGACAACATCAGAGACTCCTTTGGGTAACGTGGTAATCGGCGTGTATTTTGATTCCAACGTGTTAATCAGTGCACCCGGTAAGGGTTGGTAACTAAACACCAATAGTATTATTAAGCCGCAGCTAATCAAAAAAGTAGGCCAGCCTTTATGCTGCCTGCACCAGAGTATAATTAAACCAGCCACGATCAAAAAAATTGCAATCGGTAAGGGTAGTAATAGAGCAGATAGTGCTTTTTTAAATACGAATAGCGACATTTGCGCAGTCTAGCATGAATGCTTCAGCAGTTTAAGATTTTCTTAATAAAGTTAGTCTAGAATTGGTACATTCTTAAAAATTACACTATAGAAGGAAGGGATACGATGGTAGGAACAACAACAGCATTTGCGGCACAGGTAGGGCAGCAATATGCTCAGGCTGGGAGAGAGAGGGCCTCTGCAAATGGGAGCACGCGTAGGCCAGTTGATTGGCATGCTGCTAGAGGCATTGCGTTTGATTTTAATACCGCCATTGCAAGAGGTTGTTGTTTTCCTACTGATAAGCCGTTTGACCCTTATAAAATAGAAAAAGCATTTCTTGAGTATGAGAATGGCGAAGCAGTTGTTGGGCATACACAACTTGATACCATCACATGCATCAAGACTTGCCTTAAGGCGGGGAAAGAAGTTTTTATTTTGAGTGAATCCGACCCTTATTTTTCAAGCAAAGATACTGCTGCCATTGATGCAAAAATTCAGGAGTCTCGAGTTCAGTTCCAAACAAGTCGACTAAGCAAGGGTAAGCAAATTCCTGTGGTTGATGACATCAAGGCGTTTCATTCGAGTGATGATCAACGTTATGTGTCTGGCGAAGAGTCGATACGACGTTGGTTTGGTGTTCTTGAAAAGCAAGGCCACCTAAGTCAGGATGAGTTAGATAAAATTCATTTTGTTGTTTATCATCCTGAAGTGCATTTTAATGATGTGGACCGCCACCAGGAACCGTTAGGCCAGAGTCGAAAACGCTATATTGATTATTATCAAGAAAAAGATTTGAGTTTTCATTCCTCGAAACGCCTTTCGTTCATGTTGGAGGTGCATGCTGTTTGTCAGCAATCGAATAGAAGAGTGCCGCATACATCGATTGTGTATTGTGGTAGCAATGAAGGACATAATTTTTATGACAGATATACGCCGCTTTATTTTCCACAAGAATACCCAGGAATTGCTACCACGAGATTGATAGAGAAAGTGGCGACAAGCATAGAGATGCGCCGACACAAAAAGACAGAAGCGCTTTCATCTCAATTAAGGGCGGAGCTTGTTGGGATATTAAATGGTTATATTGGCTCAGGCTACCGATTCCTTGCTAAAATTACTGGGCTTGAAAGTGATCATAGTTATCGAGCCGAGGCAGTGCGAGATGCAATTGCTGGGGCAGAAAGCTTAGAAGAAGTCGAAGCAATATTGCTAAATCAGAGATACCTATATGAAAAATCATGCCCAACGAGCTTAAGTAGCCGAAGTCTATTAGATTATCGGTGGGCGGATGGAGATAAGAGTCTTAGTGTCAGCTCAAAGCCCGACAAGTTGCTTTCAAGATATTCAAGGGCAGTGTTGGCTGCCTGTAATAAATTGCGAGAGCATTTGCCTGCAGCGCGTGTGGATTCAGAAGGTGTTGAGCTCTTGGGGGCAATAGTGGATAACGATCATATTGAAATTGAATATCCACGAGAAAACTATGCTCTTCAACAGAGTCGAGAAGAGGCTTTTAATTGTCGGCCGTCTTTTGCGCTTAAAAGAAAAATAGCATACCTTTTCAACGAGTATATTGCTAACGCTTCTTTAATGCATCATACGGAGCGTGCTAGGAAGGTGAATGATGCTATGCAACGTGCTGAGGATATGGGGCAGATAGAGGCCATTGTTTTAAATCAAATGGGTATGTTTGCGAAGACTGCAAACAAACGTGTGGCCACTGAATTTGTAGGCGAGTTGTCGTTGTTAGAACCGCGGTGGTCTGAGTTGGAGCAATGTGGTAGAGCGGCGACGGTGGGAGAGTATTATGCGACTCTTGAGCGTGTGTTACGTGAAGTACGGGAAGAATTAGCGCCACCTGCAACTCGGGCGTCTGAGTTAGAGTTATCGACAGCAAGAAGGCACGTCGGTTTTTGGAGGCAGGAGTTTCTGCGTGATCGTTGTGATGAAGTTTGGGATCTCAGTGATAATCGGTATATCAAGGAAATCCCAGGGATCAGAGTTGGAGGCTATGACAATCCAGCATTCAATCCGAAAGGTTAAGATTCCTTTAATATTACTATGCTAGGATGTGTCGAAATTTATTACTAACAAGAGGATTTTATTGATGGTGTGGGGGAAAAAAAGTACTTCAAAGGTAAGAAAAGGCGTTATTTGGGGAAAGAGAAATCCGTTCCGTGGTATTACGCAAGCTGCAAGTCCCCCGGGAGTACAACTTATTGAGCAGTTGATTGATGCGCGGGCTAAGGGCTCACTTGTTTTTGATAGCTTTGATTTAGCAGCTGCTGAGGCTGTGATATTTGATTTTTCGAGATTACTTAAGCCCGAGTCATTAAAGGTTGATCCGGCTACTCTTAAGGCCTCTGCGTTAGACCACATCAATTTAGAGGCAATCAAATTTATGCAGGCCTGTCTTTATGGTGGCAAACGAGTTTTTGTTGTCAGTGATTCTTACGAATCTGATGTGGTATCAGCATGTCTTGACACTTTGACGCGAGAAAAAATATTAAGCATTCCATCAACTGCTCCTCCGGTATTGTCTCTTGCCTTCAACCCTGAGGCTACGCTAGCAGAAGGAAGTCTAGAGGCGCTTTACGTTAACGATGCAAAAACGAACGGCGCTAAAGCTGGTGAACTAGGTCACTACCCGCATTTATTACATGTGCATGACGTATGTGAGAGAGAGCTGAAGAGAGCAGTCAGTTCCGAGCAAATACTCTATCTTGGCGTAATAAAAAGTAAAATAATGATGCAGGACTGCTCTTTAATGGAACCTGCAGACCCCAATGTGTATTTGGGAAAAGATAGTGTATCTGGAGGGTTTAGTTGGAAAAAAGCGGATGATCTTATGATGTATACTATTGGAGAAATAGAAAAGCATCATGGCGCGAAAACACGCAGTCCTTCAACAGCATTAAAAAAGAAGATCAATAAAATTTTTCGTGGGCTCCTTCTCTCTGAAATTTTTGCGGATGGACATGATCATTCTTCGCGTGTTCGTGCAGTATGGAATGCTCTTGATGGCGCAAAGACGCTAGAAGAAATGGAGGCTATTATTCTGAATCAACGTTATCAAACCGAAGAACAGCAGCATACAGATCTAAAGCCTGGTTTATTGTCGTTGCGTTGGGCGGATTATTCTGCTCGGGACAAGTACAAATATACAATCACTAAGGATTTTAGTGGAGGTTATACGCAGGCCATGAAGGATGTGCATCAGGCATTGTCACAGGAGCTTCCAGAGGCGGTGAACTTGAGTGGAGAGGAACGAGCAGCAGCTCCCCCAGAGCTTACTATTTTTCCGGTCGATAATGACTGCATTCAAATGCCCATTGATCGGAAGAATCTTGTGCCACCGTGTCGGGAAATAGCTTTGAACTGCAAACCTTCTTTTGAGTTTGTGAGAAAAGTAACAGCATTGCTTGATCAGTATGCAGATACGACGTCATTGATGGGGTCACTCTGGCGCCATCACCGCGCTCGGGCACGCGCGATTTCTAAAGCAATCGTAAATGCTGAAAGCCATGCGCAAATAGAGGCAATCTTGTGGAATCAGAAAGGCATATTTTCAGGAAACGAGGCGCAGATTGAAACGGTATTATCACAGGGTGCATTGTTAGGTTCTCGTTGGTCTGAACTAGCAAGTTGTCAACGTCATGTTGATGGTGCTTTTAGTGATGCGCTCAATCAAGCATTTGTACTGTTGCGAGAAAAGTTACCAGAACCTGAATATCAAGATAGACCTGCTGATACCTTGTGGTGTCATCAAGACCTAAGGTACAACCGGTTTATTGATGCAGCTAGAGCGCCAACACCGGCGCCGGTAGGGTAGTCGAATATCCCGTGCCTTGTAGAGGTTTACAGTGGGGTTTTATGTCTGTGTGAACTTGCTTTGCGCAGGTTAAATCATATTGGTTTGCTTTTCTAGGTTGAACTTTTTAATAGAATCCCTATATTAGTATCAGTGCTATACAAAAGCGACGGAGTACTGCATGTCAAAAAAACAATCAAATAAAGGTAAGTGGGAAAAGTTCACCGAGGAACAGCCCGGTGAAGATGAGTCTATTTTATCCGAGCAAGACTTGGAGGAAACCAAGGCTGAAGCAGCGGCTGGGGGTTTGGAATACCCTTCACATGAGAAGCTTGATGAAACATTAACGGCTGTTGAGATGGAGCGTGATAAGCTTAAAGATCAATTGTTCCGTAGCAAGGCCGATCTCGAAAACTTGCGTCGTCGTAGTGAACGCGATATCAGCAATGCGCATAAGTATGGTAGCGAAAAGTTATTATCAGACATGTTGCCAGTTGTTGACAGTATTATTCGAGGCCTCGAAGGTCCTGAGTCACAAGATCCGCAGGCGCAGTCGATGCGTGAAGGTTTGAAGCTGACGTTAGATTTGTTGGAAAAAACTTTGCAGAAGCACGGTGTTGTGATGATTGATCCGCAAGTGGGAGAGGCATTTAACCCTGAGAAACACGAGGCTATGTCGATGCAACAAAACCCAGATGCAGAATCAAATACGATTTTGCAGGTGCTGCAGAAAGGGTTTGAGTTGAATGGGCGTATAATCCGTGCGGCCATGGTAATCGTTAATCAATAGCTTTGGCATCAGGCACTCAGTGACTCGTCATCCCGCGATACTACTGCCGTCATCCCGCACGTAGCGCCGTCATCCCGTGTTCAGCACGGGATCTAGATTCCGCACTAAATGCGGAATGACAGGAGAGGAATCCACCCCGAAAATAACCGATTTTTGGTGATAATTTAGTTCTGAGAATATTTATCGAAAAAAGATTTTCAATTTAAGATTTTGTTAATATTCTCTTGATAGCATTGATAGTGACAGACAAAACCCGGCTTATACGTTTGACTTATTAGGGTATATTTACAGCGCAGGTTACCGGGTATTACATATTGCGCACTTCGCTGCGGGTTTTGTTGTGACACTATAGCAAGATCCGCAGCAAAGTTTAAGTCTTATTTTCTGCCTAAAATTAGAAACGCCCACTTTTGGTCGATCTTAATCGCAAAATTTCTTCAAAATGCTCATGTACTTTTGTGTACACTCCGCTTTCTCATCAATTTTTCACAAGAAATTGCCTCACAACTGACCCCGCGCAGTATTTCGAGCAGGGGGGGTGATCTATTACATTTTTTGGAGCGATTTGCTTTAATCTCAAGCGCTTAGTGCTTTAGAAGTAGAAAACATAATTTAAATTCTATCCAGATTTTCTTTTGTTAAATTACTAGTAATGTCGCCAGTGTTAAGTGTCGTTTTTGGTTCGATCAGCATAACCTGTACTTCTTTTTCAGCGATAGGTAAATGCTCAACGCCTTTGGGAATAATGGTAAATTCGCCGGCTTTGAGATTTATATCCTTGTCTC
>JAHZIV010000019.1 GCA_022601255.1 Gammaproteobacteria bacterium | reverse complement strand
GTAATGCAGTACGGCTGATGCGCTGTATCTTATTCATGAGTGTGGCTCCAAAAAAGGTAAGGTGGAATCAAAAGAGGTATGATTGATTCCGTCTTTGTTGATAGTCTCTAGAGTAAGGTGCCGCCTGCCTTATGGCAAGTGAGCGTTCCATGTTTAGGGGTTCTGTTAACTAGATTAAACCCGAGTGTTCCTGATAAATGATTCTTATCGACTGTAATGGAGCACGCGTTTGCTTTTCCAAACGTACTGTCGCGATTAGGTAGTGTGTGCCCATTAATCTTAGTCGGCACAATACCTGCATATTGATAACCAGCAAGATCTACATCAATATTTGATTTCTTGGTTAAGGTAACATGTCGTTGCGAGCTAAACTGTATCTTGCCACCTTTGTTTTGGTGGGCAATTCTGTAATCCACGCTGACTTCAATTTTTGGTTTTGAAGTATTGGTTAAAGTAATCCGAGCTACTGGCTTTGCCATGACTTCAGTACTCAGTAAAAGTGTCGCACATAGGGTGCCTATTGTAATGATTCCCTTATTCATCATATTTTCCTCGTTTTTATCATTTTGGCCGCTGACTGTCATCGACCAAGTTTGGGTATAGTATCAGGACTATTATCGAAAAACAATCATTTTATACCCTTTTTTGATAATTAATTAATGTCATAGATCAAAAGTCCTGTATTGCAATGGATGCGTCGTGCTGCTAGATTTATATTTAATGTAACTGCTTGAAAGTTATGTTTTTATTAACTGTAGTGCTTTTTTGCTGGAATTATAATATGCATGTGCTATTATGCATATATAACAAGCGAGGTGCTACCATGAACAGGACAACCATTATGTTACCAGAAGCATTAAAAACCAAAGCCATGCGCGTGGCGGTGAGGCGCGGTATTTCATTAGGCGAATTGATTCGAGAAGGGCTTGTGCAGGCTTGTGCTGAATCCCCATCAGCAAAACGGGATGCATTATTTGCTGATGCTCATGTCTTTGCGGGTGAGGCGCCAGCGAATCTTTCTGTCAATCATGATGATGAGCTATATTAGGGGTTGCTATGATTTACATTGATACGGGTGCATTTATTGCTAAATACATTGAGCGAGATCAGTATCATCAAAAATCTTTAAAAGTTTGGCAGCAACTAGAGCGTAGTAAAGCAAAGTTATTCACCAGTAATTTTGTTTTAGATGAAGTGCTAACGCTATTATTGCGCCGTACCTATGCAGATTTTGCGACTGAAAAGGCCGATTTACTCTATCAATCAGATGTGCTTAAAATTTTAAGACCAACGCTTGAGACTGAGATAACGGCGATTAGACATTTTAAAAAATTCTCGGATCAGCAGATCAGTTTTACCGACTGTGTTTCATTTCAGTTGATGAAAGAGCACAAAATCAAAAAAGTTTTTACATATGATCAGCACTTTGAGCTGTTGGGGTTTAGTTCGATTAACTAGGCCTTGTTTTCATTAATTTTTTATTACACAGCCTGAATCAATCTGCTACACTAATAGGCAATCTGGATTGCTTCGCTGCGCTCGCAATGACGGTCCGGCGCACCAATGGCTAATGGTTTTGTCATTGCGAGACACACAGTGTCGTGGCAATCCATGCAATGAGTCATGAAGTAAAAAAATATTAAGGATTATATGGCTGTAACAAAACTATCAATCTCCGGAATGCACTGCCAGAGTTGCGTTGCTGGCATTGAGAAAGGGCTTAATGCTGTGGCGGGTGTGACATCTGCAAGCGTGAATTTTGCGACTGGCGAGGCGAAAGTTGAAGGCAATGCAGACACGCAAGCGCTAATTCAAGCTGTTAGTATAGCCGGATATACGGCAATTTTAGCGGATGATAAAAACTCAGAAGCAGCACAGGATGCGGAGACTTTAGCGCAACAAAAACATGTCCGACAATTATTATGGCAAACTGTCATTGCTGCAGTTGTGGGGGCCCCGCTTTTTATCGATGCGTTTTTCCCATGGCTACCAAGCGCACGCTTAGCTAGTGTGCAATGGCCTTGGGTTGTGATTGGTGTGATCTGTTTTGCGGTGCTGTATTTTTGTGGCGGTTATATCTACCGTGCGGCTTGGCAATCGATCAAGCAACATTATGCGAATATGGACACGTTAGTTTCAATGGGCACGGGTATTGCTTGGTTGTATTCGTTTATCGTCGTATTGTTTCCATCTCATATCCCTCAATCAACACGCTATGTTTACTTTGATACATCGACTTTATTAATTGCGTTTATTAACTTTGGTGCATTTTTAGAAATTCGTGCGCGTGGACATACTTCGCAAGCCATTAAACGATTGATTGGGTTGCAACCTAAAACAGCCTTGGTCTTAAGAGAGGGTGTTGAAAAAGAAATTCTAATTTCTGAGGTGCAGCATAACGATATGATTCGTGTAAAACCGGGTGAAAACATTCCTGTTGATGGCGAAATAACCGAGGGTGATTCGCAAGTTGACGAATCCATGTTAACCGGTGAGCCGCTACCAGTGAGTAAGAAGGCAGGTGATACTGTGTCTGCAGGAACATTAAATAAGACCGGCAGTTTTGTGTTTAAAGCAACCCGGATTGGCAAGGATACAGCACTGTCACGCATTATTAATATGGTCAAACAGGCGCAAAATACCAAACCGAAAATCAGTCGTATCGTTGATAAGGTTGCCAGTGTGTTCGCACCTTTGGTTTTAGTTGTGGCAGTGTTGACGGCATTGGGTTGGTATAACTTTGGTCCTGAGCCGCACATTGCCTTTATGTTAGAGACGACAATTGCGGTGCTTGTGATTGCTTGTCCTTGTGCATTGGGGTTGGCGACGCCGATTTCGATTATGGTGGGTGTTGGTAAGGCGGCAGAATATGGTGTGTTGGTGCGTAAGGGGGAAGCTTTACAAACGGTGCGCCAATTAACGGCAATCATATTAGATAAAACAGGGACGATAACTTTGGGTCATCCCGAGTGCGTTGATATCTACTGTGTTAACGACAATTCTGCTGACACAGTATTGCAGCTAGCAGCGAGTATTGAGAATCATTCCGAGCATCCTTTGGCAACGGCTGTTGTTGATATGGCAAAAAAGCAAGCTGTTGCGCTTAAACCCATAACGGAATTTCAGGCTATTTCCGGGTATGGTGTCAGTGCTAAGATTGATAAGAAGAATATCCTGTTAGGTAATGAAGCACTGATGCGTAAGCAATCATTATCAGTAGATACTTTGCAAGATAAGTTTAATGAACTGGCTAGCAAGAGTTATTTGCCTATGTATGTTGCTTATGATAATGAGATCGTTGGTATCATTTCAGTTGCTGACCCGATTAGGGCAGATTCCAAGCATGCCATTCATAATTTAAAAAAAATGGGTTTAAAAGTTATTATGCTAACGGGCGACAATCAGAAAACAGCAGATGCAGTAGCACGACAAGTTGATGTCGATCAGGTCATCGCGCATGTATTGCCTGAAAATAAATCGGATGAAATAAAACGTCTACAGGCATCGGGTGAAATAGTGGCCATGGTAGGTGATGGTATTAATGATGCGCCAGCGCTGGCTGCGGCTAACGTCGGTTTTGCCATTGGTACGGGTACGGATGTAGCGATAGAGGCAGCGGACATGACGTTAATGTCGGGCTCTTTAATGGGTGTGGTGAATGCAATTGCGATTTCTCAAGCAACACTGCGTAATGTAAAACAAAATTTATTTGCAGCCTTTATTTATAATGGTATTGGCATCCCGATTGCGGCAGGCGTGTTATACCCGGCGATTCATTTGTTATTAAATCCATTGATTGCAGGTGCTGCGATGGCATTGTCTTCAGTATCCGTCGTTACCAATGCTAATCGATTACGTTTTTTTAGATTGAAGGAGGTGCGTTGAGATGACTTCAATCTTTGTGAATCTCATAGGAGCACTTTTTATAGTTTTTGTTGTGTGGTGGTTTTATTATCATTAAATACGCCGACTGAGATGCAGATCAAGCCAACGGAAGCCGGGTAATTATTCTTTTAGCTGTGAGATGGGTATGTTTCGTGGCCAATTAATCTCTGGCGAGTAATATTACTTAGGCAATAGCCGTATACCCAGAAGTAGATTGATGACAACAGGGTATGTGGTCCGTCACACAGGCTTTGGCATTCTTAAAGAAGCCCACCATGCAGGAATCGCCAGACGCACGTGTTTTTTGTTGTTCTTTGATGATGCTTTCGGTGCTTGGGTAATACAGACTGTGTTGTGCCAGGAAACTCAATAGTGTTGTTACTGTTATGCAGCTGAATAATATAGCTTGTTGATGCGGATGTTTCATCACATCGCTATTGTTTGCAATAAAACCCAGTATCGAACCTGTCGTCACGATAGTTTTCCAAACAGAAGCAACACTATTGACACTTAAGTCAAACTTATGCCAGAAAGTGATGTCTTGGTGATGAAAAAGATTTGATGAGTCGCCTGCAGGGACTGCATCAATAGTGATAGCTATATGATCTGTTTGTATGCGAGAGTCCTGCAAGAGTGGGCCACTAGCAGGGGAGTTGTTTTTAGATATTAAATTGTAGATGCGCTCTTGAAATCGTCTCCAAGTAGCGTAAGCAAAGCAGGTGCTCATAAAAATTCCAAATGCTAATGCTACATATTCGGTATCTGTTTCGGGGTCAGTGAGGCGATTTTTAATTAGGCCCATATGCGCTGGTGCTGCATCGAATGCATTAAAATATAAGGCTGCGTTGCTTACGGCATAGCCCAGGGCAAAATAATGTGAAAATGCTTTTGGCCAGTTGGAGAAAATCCCAACCCTTTCTTTGCTGGTAAAGTGTTCTAAGAAAACTGAGAACTGTGCAAAGAAGTTTCCTAGGAAAAATAAAGTGGTACCACCAATAGCCATGTAGAAACCAACTTCATCGCCAGCCGCTTTACTGAATATATTCGATTGTAGTGCATAGAGAGAGGTAGAAGTTGTAATGGCTTTAAATAAAGAAGTGACAGTGGCATGTTTGAAATGGTTCTGAGAATCTGTTGGTTCGATCACATCATAATAATCAAACATTTTCTCTATGCGTTTGGGAAATGTGCATTGGTTTAAATAAAATAATTCTGCACAAAAGAATCCAAGTGTCGCCAGTGGCCCCAGCGCCCAGAGATTCGATTTTTGCTTGAAGTCTAATTTACTCATACGCCCATGAAGTAAATGTGTTCCATTGGGACCTTGCGCATGTTGAGGAAATTCATTTATAGAGTTGAAGTATAGGCAGGTGGTGTAAAAATTATAGAAAAGCGAACAGGATTGATAGAATAGCATCCAGCGTGCTTTGTGGTACTCCTCACTGCTATCCCACAGATAATTGTATACCTCGTTTTTGATGGTTTCGAGTCGTGTTGGCTTAGGGTTTTGTGTAGGAGCTGTCATAGGATCTGTTCTTCTGTTAGTTATTTGTTCATTAGTGCAGATAAACTTATACGCAAAAAATGTTACAAAAATGTTACGGCACGCTGGGATTTAGGGTATTTTTTAACAGCTTGTGATAATATTGCCTTTTTTCAACCAATAGGGATTTTCATGACCTCGATGGGGGCAACAATTGATCAGGCTAATATCCGCAATTTTTCCATCATTGCGCATATTGACCATGGTAAATCGACGCTAGCGGATCGTTTTATTCAGATCTGCGGTGGCTTATCGGACCGAGAAATGAAGTCGCAAGTGTTGGATTCTATGGATATTGAGCGTGAACGAGGGATCACGATTAAGGCGCAGAGCGTGACATTGCATTATAAGGCGAAAGATGGCGAAACGTACCAACTGAACTTTATTGACACTCCGGGGCATGTGGATTTCGCCTATGAGGTATCACGTTCATTAGCGGCCTGTGAGGGTGCTTTATTGGTGGTGGATGCCGCCCAAGGTGTGGAGGCGCAGACGGTAGCGACGTGTTATACCGCGATTGAGCAGGGGTTAGAAGTGTTGCCGGTGTTGAATAAGATTGATTTGCCACAGGCAGACCCTGATGTCGCTAAGCAAGAAATTGAGGATGTGATTGGCATTGAGGCAACCGATGCCTTAGAAATCAGTGCCAAGACCGGTCTGGGTGTTACAGATGTGTTAGAACAACTGATTACGCGCATTGCACCGCCCAAGGGTGATAGCAACAAACCATTACAGGCTCTGATTATTGATTCTTGGTTTGATAGTTACTTGGGCGTGGTGTCGTTAGTCAGAATCGTCAATGGTGTGTTGCGCAAGGGTGATAAAATTCGTGTGATGTCGACAGGTAAAGAACACCTGATCGATCAGGTAGGCATTTTTAATCCCAAGCGTGAAATATTAAGCGAATTGAAAGCAGGTGAAGTTGGCTTTGTAGTGGCGAGCATTAAAGATATTTTTGGTGCGCCCGTAGGGGATACCTTAACACTTGCGAAAGGTGCTACAAATATTGAGGCTTTGCCTGGTTTCCAAAAAGTAAAACCACAAGTGTTCGCGGGTATGTTTCCAGTCAGCGCAGATGACTTTGAGGAATTTCGTGAGGCGCTAGCTAAATTAACGTTAAATGATGCTGCACTTTTTTACGAGCCTGAATCTTCTGATGCATTGGGTTTTGGTTTTCGTTGTGGTTTTCTGGGAATGCTGCACATGGAAATTGTGCAAGAACGTTTAGAGCGTGAATATAATTTAGATTTAATTACCAGCGCACCGACGGTGATTTATGAAGTGGTCACGCGCAAGGGTGAGACGCGACATATCGATAACCCCAGTCGCTTGCCAGAGCCGGGTCAGCTTGAAGAGATTCGTGAACCAATGGTGATTGCCAATATTTTGGTGCCACAAGAATTTGTCGGTAGTGTGATTACACTGTGTATCGACAAACGTGGTATTCAGAAAAAAATGCTTTATATGAGTAATCAAGTATCGATGAGTTATGAGATGCCTATGAGTGAGGTGGTGCTCGACTTCTTTGATCGTTTAAAATCTGTTAGCAGAGGCTTTGCATCATTGGATTATAGTTTTGATCATTTTCAGAAATCGGACTTAGTGAAGTTGGATGTAATGATCAATAGCGAAAGGGTTGATGCATTAGCAGTGATTGTGCATCGTGATGAGTCTCAGCGTCGTGGTCGTGATTTAGCAGAACGTTTGAAAGAGTTAATCCCACGACAGATGTATGATGTTGCAATTCAAGCAGCGATTGGTGGTAAAATTGTTTCACGCACAACGGTAAAAGCCTTGCGTAAGAACGTTACGGCTAAATGTTATGGTGGTGATGTATCGCGCAAGCGTAAATTGTTAGAAAAGCAAAAGGCAGGTAAAAAACGCATGAAGCAAGTGGGTAAAGTATCGATTCCTCAAGAAGCATTTTTAGCTGTACTGAAATTGAAGAAGGAGAACTAACAAGATGAAATATGATTTCGCATTTTATTTAACATTGGCAGTCATCGTGTCGGGTATTATTGTGTTGTGTGACATATTATTTTGGCGCAAACATCGCGGTGATAAGAAACAGTCATTGTGGGTGGAGTATGCGCGTTCATTCTTTCCAGTATTATTGGCGGTGTGGATCATTCGCTCCTTTTTGGTGCAGCCTTACCGTGTGCCGACGGGTTCGTTAGAGCCAACAATCAAACCAGGCGATTTTATTGCAGTAAATCAGTTTGTTTATGGGTTGCGTTTGCCTGTATTGAATAAGAAAGTTGTACCCATTGGTGAGCCGAAGCGCGGTGACATTGCGTTGTTTCATTACCCGCCGAATCCTAAAGTAATTTTTGTGAAGCGTGTGGTGGGTTTGCCAGGAGATCATTTGGTCTATAAAAATAAGGTGCTTTATGTGAATGGTGAGGAGGCCAAGCAGACTTATATCGGTAAGAGTTTTGACTATGGCAATGCTCCGGGTGAGATTCAGCCAGTCAATGTGTATTGGGAAAACCTCGATGGCGTGAAGCATAAAATCTTTCTTCATCCGAAGGGTGGCGAGACTAAAAACTTTGATATTCATGTGCCAGCAGGGACTTATTTTATGATGGGAGATAACCGTGATAACAGTGATGATAGTCGTTTCTGGGGTCCGGTCCCGGAGCAGAATTTGATTGGTAAGGCATTCGGGATCTGGATGAGTTGGGATCCCGTGCATTCAAAAGTGCGTTGGAACCGCATTGGTAAAGGCTTGTAAAAGCACCCTGGGCTTATGGCCCAAAGACTGTCCTGACTTCGCGGTTAGGATTTTGAGGAGTATAATAACTAGCGATGCAGAATTTAGAACCATTGGAAGCAGTGATTGCCTATCAATTCCAAGATAAGCAGTTATTGCAGCTCGCGTTAACCCATCGCAGTGTGCGCGGGCCTCACAACGAACGCCTGGAGTTCTTGGGCGACGCTGTCGTTAATTTCTTGATAGCAGATACCTTGTACCAACGTTACCCCGATTTGCGTGAAGGTAATCTTAGTCGCTTGCGTGCAGGATTGGTCAGTGGTGAGCGTATGGCGGAATTAGCGCGCTCGTTGCAGTTAGGACGTTATTTGTATCTGGGTGTGGGTGAGCAGAAAAATGGAGGATGTGAGCGTGAATCTATTTTAGCCGATAGTGCAGAAGCTTTGATTGGTGCTATTTATCTAGATTCTGATATGGATGCTTGTCGAGAGATTGTGTTGGGATGGTTTACAAAATATTTTGAGAATCTTTCAAATTTGAAACCTTACAAAGATCCTAAGTCGAGTCTGCAAGAGTGGTTGCAGGGGCGACAGCTTCCATTACCGCAGTATATTTCAAGAGCCACCGGTGAGGCGCATCAACAGATGTTTCATGTTACTTGTCGAGTGCAAGGATTGTCGCATGAAACAACGGGTGAGAGCAGCAGTCGTCGTAAAGCAGAGCAGATTGCAGCTGAGGCGTATTTGGAAATTGTAGAGAATAAGGATGTATAAGGCCAGCAGAGAATGAGCCTTAATCGTCCTTTTACGGAAGTAAAGCGCAGCCGACGGGATGGAGGCGAGCCATGAAGTAAAAGGATGGTTAAGGCTCATTGATGGCCTTATATAGATAGACCACCAGAATAAATTATAAATTGAGGAAAAATCATTGAAAAAAACATTTCGATCAGGTTATATTGCACTGATAGGCAAGCCGAATGTTGGTAAGTCTACATTGTTGAATACTGTTCTCGGCAAGAAATTAAGCATCACTGCCAATAAACCACAAACCACGCGCCATCGTTTAGTGGGAATTAAAAATGACGATAATGCACAATTTGTGTTTGTAGACACGCCTGGGCTGCACGTTGACGCTAAGCGTGCCATGAACAAATGGATGAATCGTTCGGCATTGACGACATTATTAGACGTGGATGTCATCATATTGATGATCGAGGCGGGGCGGTTTGGTAAAGATGATGAGTGGGCCTTGCAACAATTACAGAAAATTAAAGTACCTGTTATTTTAGCAGTTAATAAGGTGGATAAGCTTGATAACAAAAATGAATTGTTACCCTTTATTCAAATGTTGTCTGAAAAATATGATTTCAAAGAAATTGTACCGATTTCAGCGCGATCGCGTGAGCAGGTAGATATCTTGCTAGAAAAGATACATACGGTTTTGCCAGAAGGTCCGCCATTATACCCGCTTGATCAACTCACCGATCGTAACGATCAGTTTATTGTATCAGAACGTTTGCGTGAAAAAATTACCCGCCAGTTGGGTGAGGAGTTGCCGTATGCATCGACAGTTACGATTGATATATTTGAGGAAGAGCAAGATATTATGCGTGTTGCCGCAACTATTTGGGTTGAGCGAGAAGGGCAGAAGGCTATTGTGATTGGCAAAAAAGGTGAGCGCTTAAAACAAATTGGTACAAGCGCTAGATTAGAATTAGAAGAATATTTTAATAAAAAAGTCTTCTTAAAATTGTGGGTTAAAGTGAAATCAAATTGGTCTGACGATGAGCGAGCAATGAACCAGCTTGGTTATCGTAATGAGTAATCGGGTCGTTTTGGAGCCTTTGTTTGTGTTGCATTCGCGACCTTACAGTAATACCAGTTTAATTGTTGAATGCATTACAATGCGTTATGGACGTGTGGCCATGTTGGCGCGCAGCGCACGTGGTTTAAAGTCTCGCTATCAGGGTAAGTTGCAATGTTTCGCGCCTATTCTAGCATCATGGTCCGGTAATCGAGAGCTTAAAAATTTAGGTAATGTGGAGTTGTGTGGTGCATCATATCATTTGAACTCCAAAATATTGATGTGCGGTTTTTATTTGAATGAATTGCTCATGCGGTTGTTGCATAGAGAAGATCCTTGCCCGAATGTTTTTACCTTGTATCAAATGACGTTAAATGCTTTGGAGAAAGGTGATAAGTTGCAGGTCACGTTGCGTTGTTTTGAGAAAAGATTATTGCAGGCGTTGGGTTATGGGCTGTCCTTGACGCATGAGGCTGAAGATGGTTCTTCGATCAATGCTGAAGATTATTATCAATACTTGCCGGAGTATGGTTTTGTGAAGGCTGTTGCAGATGAAAAAAATGTTTGTATTTTTTCTGGCGATAGCTTGATTCATATTGAAAGTGAAAAATTTATTAATGATAGGTATATTAAAGATGCAAAGCGATTGATGCGTTTGGTATTGTCGCGGCACATTGGCTCTAAACCATTAAAGAGCCGTGAATTAATAGTGTAGTTTATGTCTAATTATAAAGTGTTATCTGCAGGATATTCTTACTGTATTAAGGTTCCGCTACAAGTGGCGGCGTTTTTTATGATTAACGCGTGTAAGTTTTTTGTCGAAGGGATGGTTAGTGCTTACTTAGTGCCAAGATCATTGCGGTTATGTTTGACTCAAGCTTCATATGTTTTTAATTTTAATGATGAGGATTATGCCGAAAAGCCTGGTTTTAAAGATGTTTCGATTGGCTTGTTAATCACTTATATTGCTTTGGACTGCTTGGTAGTGGGTGCAAGACGTCTTCAGACCAACTATCAATTTGTCACGTTTAACGATAAGGTGCGTGATAAAATCATTGATGCCATTAGAAAGCTGTCTACTTTGGGCTGGGAAAAAAAAGTAGCGGTGATTGTGGTATACCCCATATTTTTTATTTTATATTATGCAAGTTTGTATATTTATGGCATGCAATCGCAGAAGGAATTTATTAAAGATCACCCAGGTGTTCTTGGTGTAAAAAAATGGAATAACAATCCTTACTCTCAAAACACCATCGCTGTGTTTTTAATTTTGGCATCAGCACTGATTAATTTTTTTGAAGGGTTGCATAATTCTGTGGTGATTATTAATGATAAAAATATGTTGTTTAACCGGAAAGCCATTCCGGTACTGATAACTTCTTTAACGCTTGCATTCATGATTCGATTATTTGTTGTAGAGTATGCAAAAGATAATGCCATCGATTCAAAAGTATCGACCGTGATGCAGATATTATTTGTGCTGGGTACCATTGGATTTAGTTTAACAACAGCGGGATTTAGCTGGACCATGGATGTTGAAAAGCGTTATATTCCAGAAAAGGATTTTAAAGGCAAGCGTATTGCTCAGACGGTGTTGACGGCATATTTTATTTTGGGCGCAGTTTTGTGTCAGAGCTTGGGTAATTACCATTTATTAATGACGCCTTTGTCGGGTTATTCTGCCAGGGTTCAAAAACCATGTTCATTGACAATGTTTTTTGTTGCTATTGCGATCGGTGGCGTTGGTATGTATTTATTTGTTAACTATATTAAAAATCAAGTCTACGATTCTTGCAGAGCAGCTATTAAAATGGCATCATCGCGTTGCGGTCGCCAAGGTTTGTTTGCTGATTTTGCGGCCCCTGAAGATCGGCCATTAGTGACAGTTTTAATGCCTGATTCTGTCGAGGCACGTAGATAGTTTCAATAATTATAGGAGAAGCTTATGAGTTTGCAATTGGGGGTCAATATCGATCATGTGGCGACTTTGCGTCAGGCACGTGGCTGCCGATACCCAGATCCGATTCAAGCGGCGATGCTGGTAGCGCGTGCAGGAGCGGACAGTATTACGTTGCACTTACGCGAAGACCGTCGTCATATTAATGATCGTGATGTGAAATTGCTGAAAGAAGTCTCTATGGTTCCGATTAATCTGGAAATGGCGGCAACAGAGGAGATGATTCAAGTTGCTCGAGCAATCAAGCCGGAGCATGCTTGCATTGTGCCTGAGAAGCGCGAAGAGGTAACGACTGAGGGTGGTTTGGATGTGGTTGCGAATCAACAATCACTCGCACAAGCCTGTAAACAATTACAGGCGGAAGGTATCGAAGTATCGTTATTTATTGATACAGGTCAAGAACAGATTGATGCAACGCTTGCGTGTGGTGCTGATGCAATTGAGCTGCATACTGGACACTTTGTGAATGCATCGCAACCGAAGTTGCGGCAGCAATGTTTGCAGGATTTGATTCAGGCCGCTCAATATGCTGATGACAAGGGATTGATTGTTAATGCGGGTCATGGCTTGCATTATCATAATGTAAAACCGGTAGCGGCAATACCACAGCTTCAAGTCTTGAATATTGGCCATAGTATTATTGCACATGCGGTGTTTGTAGGATTAGAGGCGGCTGTTAAAGAGATGAAGCAGCTGATGTTGCAAAGTATTGCTGTCGTTTAAAGTAAGGCGCTAAGTAGTTGCAACGGCTGCGGGGATCCGGCTGCTTCGGCATCCCACCGCTGTGCGGTTGGGAACCCTGCCTCCGCGCCACCTCCTCGCCGTTGTCTTAAGCTTTAGATAACTTGATGTAGTTAATGCCATCATCCCAGCACCCTAATACCTTACGTGTGAAAGTTTTACCATCAACCTCAAATGTATGCGTGTCAGGTCGATGCGTGTGACCATGAATCAATTGTGTTACCTTGTGTTGACGCATGATAGTCTCAACAGCATCTTGATGAACGTCTAAAATATTTTCCGCAGTATTTTTATTATGTTTTGTGCTTTTCTCGCGAAGCATACCGGCCACTTTTCGACGCAATGATAATGGTGTGATCGCAGCGATTCTTTTTATTGATTTGGAATGCATAATCTTACGAAATCGTTGATGTTTTGTGTCTAAGGTGCAAAGACTATCACCATGACACAAGAGATAATGTTGATCATAGACAGTCACAACAGTGGGGTCGTCCAGCAAGGTCACACCGGTTTTTTCTGCAAACCGTTTACCGATGAGAAAATCACGATTGCCACGCATGAAATAGACAGGAGTACCTTGTTGCACCACATAGTTAATCTCATTGTAGATGCTCTGGTTGAAACCACTGTCATCATCATCGCCAATCCATGCCTCGAATAAGTCACCTAAGATATAGATGGCGTCGGCATGATGGGCGCGCGTTTGCATGAACTCACGAAAGGCTCTGGTAATATCAGGTCGCTCGGGTTGTAAGTGCAGGTCCGAGATGAAATAGGTACAAAATGATGGCATAATAGCTCTTTTTTTATTGAAGACGTAGACGATGACACAACAGCATGTACATATCAAGACCCGCTTCGCGCCCAGTCCCACGGGCTTGGTGCATATGGGCAATATTCGCACAGCCTTGTTCAATGATTTATTTGTAAAACATCACAAGGGCACTTTTCTACTACGCATCGAAGATACCGATCGAGAGCGCTCCAAAGCTGAATATACCGAACAATTGCAGCAGGATTTGCAGTGGCTTGAATTAAACTGGCAAGAAGGTCCAGGTCGTGATGAGGGTAATGGGCCCTATCGTCAGTCGGCGCGTCAATCAATTTATGATGATTATTACAAGCGCCTGGAGCAGGCAGGTAATGTATACCCGTGTTTTTGTAGCGAAGAAGAATTGCAGTTGATGCGCAAGGTACAACGTGCATCGGGTCGTCCACCACGTTATGCAGGCACCTGTAGGAATTTATCAGACGAGCAAATCGAAGAGAAATTAGCAGCTGGGTTAAATCCGACTTTGCGCTTTGCGGTTCCTGAAAATGAGGTGATTGCATTTGAAGATATGGTACGCGGCTCGATGCGTTTTGAGAGTAATGATATTGGTGACTTTATTGTGCGTCGTACCGACGGTACTTCGCCGTTTATGTTTTGCAGTGTGATTGATGATGCATTAATGAAAGTCACGCATGTGTTGCGGGGTGAGGATCACATTACAAATACACCACGTCAGTTAATGATTTTGCAGGCGCTGGGATTGCCAGAGCCAACCTATGGCCATATTGCGTTGATTGTTGCGGCAGATGGCAGCCCGTTATCGAAACGTCATGGTAGCAAGAGCGTAGTGGAACTGCGTGAGCAGGGTTATTTACCCATTGCGATTAATAATTATCTCGCACGCTTGGGTCATTATTACGGCCATGATAATTTACTGAGTTTGGAGCAGCTGGCCGAACAGTTTAAGGTAAAGTCGTTAAGTAAATCGCCTGCTAAATTTAATTTAGAGCAATTACATTATTGGCAGAAAGAAGCAGTATTGCACGCTGATATGGAGTGTTTAGATGAATGGTTAAAAGATGTGGTGGCAGATCGTGTGCCATTAGAGCATCGTAGGACTTTTCTAGATGCAGTGCATGCTAATATTTTATTTCCTGAGGATGCAAAACTTTGGGTGGCGGTATTTTTTGGTAGTTTGGCAGCATTTGATGATGAGCAGCGCGAAATGTTAAAGGAAGCGGGTGCAGAGTATTTTAGTGAAGCATTAAACGCGTACCAACAACACGGTGAAGATGTAAAATCGATTACCAACCATTTAAAAGAAAAATTAGGTTTGAAAGGCAAGGCATTATTTATGCCACTTCGGGTCGCACTAACGGGTCAGCAGCACGGACCAGAATTAGTTAAGGTGATGACATTATTGAGCGATGATACAATACGAGAGCGGTTACAAAATGCTAAAGATTTATGATAATTTAACGCAGCAAAAACGCGAGTTTAAGCCGATTAAAGCGGGTCATGTGAGTCTCTACCAGTGCGGTCAGACGGTGTATGATTATTGTCATATCGGACATGCGCGTGGCATGATTGTATTTGATATGGTGACGCGTTTTTTGCGTGACCAGGGTTATCAAGTCACATTCGTGCGTAATATCACAGATATTGACGATAAGATTATTCGTCGTGCGAATGAAAATGATGAGTCTTGTGATACGCTAACAAAACGTTTTATCGATATCATGCATGAAGATGAGCAAGCGTTGGGTTTGACATCAGTCGATCAAGAGCCACGTGCGACACAGTATATAGCGCCCATTATTAAACTCATTGAACAAATCATTGAGAACGGTTATGCCTATGTGGCCGAGAATGGCGATGTTTGTTTTGAGATACGCAAGAAACAAGATTACGGCAAGTTATCGCATCGTGATATTGATAGTCTGCGCTCGGGTGCGAGAGTTGATGTGGCTGATGCCAAGCGTGATCCACTCGATTTTGTATTATGGAAAATGTCAAAACCAGACGAGCCGAGTTGGGATTCGCCTTGGGGTAAAGGGCGCCCGGGTTGGCATATTGAATGTTCGGCAATGTCGACGGGTATTTTAGGGCAGCCATTTGATATCCACGGTGGCGGTATGGATTTAAAGTTTCCACACCATGAAAATGAAATTGCACAATCGGAAGCGGCATGTGGTAAGGGATTTGCGAATACTTGGATGCATGTGGGTTTGTTGCAAATCAATAAAGAAAAGATGTCGAAGTCACTCGGAAATTTCTTAACGATTCGTGAAACATTAGAAAAACATGATGTAGAGGTGATTCGTTATTTTATGTTGTCGGCACATTATCGCAGTCCAGTGAGTTATTCGGAAGATGTTATGCAGGTAGCGCATCAATCATTAGGGCGATTGTATACAGCGATCCGCGATCTTCCAGAAGTGCCCGCGAATGAAAATCAATATGTGCAGCAATTCAATGATGTAATGAATGATGACTTTAATTCGCCACAGGCGTTTGCGGTGTTGTTTGAGATGGCGCGAGAGATTAATCGCCTGCGTGATGCGAATGATATGGATGCAGCGGCTGCGTTGGCAGCGAGTCTAAAAAAGCTGAGCAATACCTTTGGTATATTGCAGCAAGATCCGCAGCAGTTTTTACAGGGCGGTGACGTTGATGCTGAGAAAGTTGAGGCTTTGATTGCTGCGCGTAATCAAGCTCGAAAGAATAAAGACTGGCCAGAGGCCGATCGTATTCGTGATGAATTAACAGCGATGCGTGTGGTGATTGAAGATAAAGATGGTCGTACGCGTTGGAAGCTGGGGTGATTTTTTAATCGTCCCATCTTGATGACAATAACATGGCTTTGTTTCTTAAGCTTAATTTTTTCCCTCTGATAAGCACGAAATCTATTATGCTTGCTTTTATGGTGCGTATTTCACGATTAAAAGAATGTAGGCCATATTTTTTTATATCGACTGTGACTGCGTCGCAAAGACACTGGAAGAAGTCCGTTATAGTGATTTGTAGGCTTAAGTCATTTAAGAGCCGCATAAGTCCAGCTCTGAGTTCAATTACTTCTACATTGCATAATGTTTGATTTAGTTCGTCATAGATAAGATCAATCAGTTTTCCGTGTTTTCTATCATACCCTTTGTAAGCATTGAACATTGTCTGTTTGCCATCACTATAAGAGTAGACTACTTTTAGGAACCCCAATTCTTTGAAAGATCTATCATCTACTGCGTTAAACTCCGAACCAAAGTTTGGTTCACCAACATATGTTCTTCCTGTATAGGTTATAGCCTCATCGTATCTATCAAGAGCTTTAAAGTCATATTTCCTATTTTCTTCATATACTTCTTTATTTCGAGTTCTGTAGTACAGTGCTGAGAGAGTACCCACTACCTCACAATTAAGGCCTTTTTTATAGAGTTCATGACACAACATCGATGCAAAACTATCATTCATGGCGACACCATCTCGTATCACAACATTTTCACCTCGTCCGCCATAGCAGACAACACATCTAATGCGTAATTTTCGCCATTCTCCATACCTATCTTTTCCTGGTACTAGAATTGAAGGGTCCACGTTAGAATGAATAATTTCAGCCATGCGTTCTGCGGTGATAGGTACATCACCATCTCTTGCTATTTCTGTATGAGATAAGTCTGGACTCTCTTTGCTTCCATGAGCCTCAATGTATAGTCGAGAGCAGTTAGTCAGTTTGCCTAAACAGCCAAATTGGTTTACTGGAAAGACATCTTCTTTAGAAGATGCCCCATACATATTTCCTGCGCCTCCAGGATCCTGCGTAGGGTCATAAACAACGCCACAGAATCGTTCGGCAGGCATTGTTTTAGACCATTTTATTTGTAGGCCAGTAAAATGGCTTATTCCACATTCTTCTTTTTCTGCTGGAGTTAGCTCTGGATCGAATACATCTATCATTACCTGCCGATCATAATAACGCAGCTTGCCTTCTGGCAATGCGTCTGGCATAGCGGCTGCGGCTGCAGGCGCGCCTTCAGCCACCGCGACTGCAGCACCTTCAGCTATTTTTGCGCGGCCTTTAGGCATGGTGAACCTCTCAAATCTGGTGTCTTTAATTATAGTCAATAAACGAGTCGTTGAGTATGGATATTTAAATAACCATTAATAATAAGCAATATATTGTAATCAATTAGCACCATTGCTAGGGTATAACCGCTGGGCTAATTATGGCAGAATAGAGCTATGTTGATGGTATGGACCAAGAGCTGGTCTTTCTTTGAGTGGCAAAACTGTATACTATCATTTTGATTAATAAAAGGATTTTTTAATGAGTATGAAGCGCGGATCACTTATTCTCTTAACAGTCGTCATCACGTTTGTGCTAACGCTTTGTTTGATTTATTTTTCTTTAACTCGAGTATCGAAATCTATAAACAAAGATTTCTTTGCGCAGGATAAAAAGACTTTTTTATTTTTACATGAAGAGAAGCGTGTAAAAAATCCTAAGAAGACGGTTAATGTTTTAGTTGTTTCTGGTGGTGGGGTGATGGGGGTGATTCCTCTTACGATTCTTCAATACATTGAGAAGCGCAGTGGAGTGAAGATATCTGATTCATTTGATTTGTTTGCGGGTACATCGACAGGTGCATTAATATCCTCGGGATTGGCTTTTGATAGAATAGTAGATGGGAAAGCTCAGTCCCCATCGGTTACTTATGTAACGGATCAATATTTTAACTTTGCTCATACTATATTTAAGCAATCTTTTTCACATCGAATTAAAACGTTTTTTGGATTGCTTGGGCCTCGATTTGAGCACGCACCACTTGCGCATTCCCTTGAGATGCGATTTAAACAGATGTCATTGAGTGATGTGAAAAGGCCGCTATTATTTCCGAGCTTTGATTTGGAAAATACGAGTGTGATTGAATTTGGTAGCTGGAAAAAGAACGCACCTTATGCTAAAACTCCAATCTATAAACTATTATTAGGTGCTACATCAGCCCCGACGGCTTTTCCACCGTACAAGATTACATTTACAGGACAAAAGCAGCATAATATTTTAGTTGATGGAGGGTTAGTAGCCAATACGCCAGGATTAATGGCTTATTTTGCAGCGCGTAAGTTGTATCCTAATAGTAATATTCGCATCATTTCAATAGGAGATGGGAGTTATAAAGATATTTTGACGCCGAGGCGATCATCGATAGGTTCAATGGGGCTTTTGGCATGGGGTCATATTTTAATTAATGTTTTCATTCATAGTCATGCGCTGTTGTCACAGCAGTATTTGGAGGGTCTCATTCGTGAGCCCGGATCACATTTAGTTGATTATTATCGTATTAACATGAGTATTCCAGCGAAGGATTATGGTGTTTTTGACGGTTCAAGGAGTCATCTTTTATACCTCCAGCGTATGGGTAGAAAGTATACGCATCGAGAGAAAAAACAACTGGATGAGCTAGCGATTAAGCTTCAGCAGAAAGATTAACTATTGGGTCATAGAGACTATAAAGGTGCGCTGGGTTTTTGTGCGGTAATGACGCAAAGGTTTGTAGTGAAACTAACAGGAAACCTTAGTTTTTTAGAAAATACATGAAGCAAAGCGATTTTAATACGCCATAAAGTTTTATCAATCTTGGTGTTTCCCGTAATACGTGATGCTTGCACATGCCAACCTGCTTCTGCAAAATAAGCCCAAAACATATTAAAGCTGCTGAAGGCGATTTCTTTTTTTACGTGGCCCACAACGAAATTATCAAAACCACTTTGTTGCAGTATTTGCTGCACATGTTCAGCATTTAAAGGAATCATGCCGTTGTATTGCTTAATATATTTATCTCTATTAAATAATAAGGGTAGTTCTTGTTGTATTAGTTCTTGGCAATCACGTAAATTTTCCCACGTGCTCGTAGCGATTGAAATATAGCCACCTGGTTTTAATACTTTATAAATAGATTCAAATAATTTCAATGCATTAACATATGATAAAACATAGTGTGCGTAAACAACGTCTACTGATTTTGCATTAACCTGCTTATCTATATCAATGCAGTTACCATGAATAGGTTTGAAATTTGGAAAATTTTTCTGTGCGTGCTTGAGCATGACTTGAGAATAATCATTGCCAATAAATTTTTTAACATTAAATTGTTCAGCAGCCTGAGTAAAACCCTTTCCCAATCCAACAGCCACATCGAGTAGGCAATCAATATGATAGTGACCTTGGTGATCATAGAGCGTTTTTGCTAATTGTTGATGTACGAGATCTTGTGAAGCTTTCAGTAGATCATAGGGATCTTCTGAGTACTTAGTTGCCATTTTTTTGGTGTAATATTGCACCCATTTCTACCTGTATTTTTGAAAAGAGGTAGTTTGCCGAAAAATATTTAGTAAGTAAACCCTGGGCGTATGGTGCTTTTATTTTTTTATGATGTTTTTAGTGGTTAACATATTGATACTTAGAATAATAAATAGATAGGTGTTCATTTATCTCGCCCACTTTGACCAGTGTAACCTGAAGTTATAGCGATATATTTGTGGTATATCCTTATAAACAATTATGGCAGAATAGGGTCATGTTGATGAAAAAACTACTATTGTTGATTGTGATGCTGTTTTTGCCGCTATTGAGTTTCGCTGCTGCAAAAACGGTTTATCTTATCGATATCAATGGCGCCATTGGCCCTGCGATTCAAGAACATGTCAGTCGTGGGATTGAATCGGCGAACCAAGCGAGCGCCAGTGCCGTTATCTTGCAAATCGATACCCCGGGTGGTTTGAGTAAATCAATGCGCGGTATCATCAAATCGATTCTCGCCTCTAAAATCCCCGTGATCGGATATGTGTCGCCCAAAGGCGCACGTGCGGCCAGTGCTGGCACCTATATATTATATGCCTGTAATATTGCGGCAATGGCGCCGGGTACAAATTTAGGTGCTGCAACGCCTGTGAATATTGGTGGCTCCGACAAGGCCACCAAAAAATTGTCGGCTTCGCAGAAAAAAGCCTTAAATGATGCGCGAGCTTATATTCGAGGCTTGGCACAATTGCGAGGGCGAAATGTAAAGTGGGCAGAAAAAGCAGTAGTGCAGGGTGCGAGTCTGTCAGCACAAGAAGCTTTACGCAGTCATGTTATTAATTTTATCGCGGCAGATATGCAGCAGTTGTTAGTAAAATCAAAATTAACGACGGCCAAGCTTGTCACTATAGCAACAGGTTGGCGCTTTAAGTTATTATCGATCATCACCGATCCAACCATTGCTTATTTATTATTAATGGCAGGTTTTTACGGTTTGTTTTTTGAATTTGCTAGCCCGGGTATGATCGCGCCGGGTGTGTTGGGTGGTATTTGTTTGTTGTTAGGCTTGTATGGCTTGCAGATGCTGCCGATCAGTTATGCGGGACTTGCGTTAATATTATTGGGTATGGCATTGATGGTGACGGAGATTCATTTGCCAAGTTTTGGTATCGTCGGGATAGGAGGGTTGATTGCGCTCATTGCAGGTTCGATACTGTTGCTGGATGAAGATGTGGTTGGCTATACATTATCTACTGCTCTAGTCGCATCAGTAGCGACGGTTTCTGGACTGGTGTTTTTAGGTGTGATTGCTATGGTGTGGCGTTCACGGCGAGGGGCGTTACAGAGTGGCAAGCATGCAATATTGGATAAGACTGGCGAAGTTGTTGTCGGTCGTGATAAGATTTGGCTGAAAATCCAGGGCGAATTGTGGCATATTAGCAATCCGGATGGATTAAAGCCTGGTCAAAAGGTTACTGTGCAGTCTGTGGATGGATTGAAAGTTAAAGTTAAAAAATAGGAGTTAATATGACTATTGGTATTTTGTTTGCGGTTGCTTTTGTGGCGATCCTTTTATTTAGTTCGATTAATATTCTAAAAGAATACGAGCGTGGTGTGATTTTTCAGTTAGGGCGCTTTTGGAAAGTAAAAGGTCCGGGTTTGATTCTTGTTATCCCAGTGTTTCAACAGATGGCGCGAGTGCAACTGCGAACTGTTGTTATGGATGTACCGAGCCAAGATGTAATTTCGAAGGATAATGTATCGGTGCGCGTAAATGCGGTGGTGTATTTCCGCGTGGTGGATCCGCAGAAATGTATTATTCAGGTTGAGGACTATTTTGAGGCCACGAGTCAGTTGGCACAAACGACGATGCGTTCGGTGCTCGGTCAGCATGATTTAGATGAGATGTTATCGGAGCGTGAAGTGTTGAGTGAAAACATTCAATCGATACTCGATGGCGCAACGGATGCCTGGGGTATTAAGGTGCAAAATGTAGAGCTGAAGCATGTGGATTTAGATGAGAGTATGGTGCGTGCGATTGCGCGTCAGGCGGAAGCGGAGCGTGAGCGTCGTGCCAAGGTGATTAATGCAGAGGGTGAATTGCAGTCGGCGAGTAAGTTACGTGAGGCTGCAAATATTTTGGATCAAGAAAAATCGGCCTTGCAGTTACGTTATCTGCAAACCTTAATTGATATTGCGGGTGATAAATCAAATACGATCGTGTTTCCAGTAGATTTGCTGGATAAGTTCGGAATCACTAATAAATAATCATTGCTATAGTCTACGGCTCCGTCATACCCCGACATCGATCGGGGTATCCATATTCCAACTCTAAGCACGAGAAGTTATTTGGTTACTATAGTCTACGGTAATATTTATTTTTTTATTTCGTTATAATCTGACTGTGTTGTTGAAAAAATACTGCTGCTTTTTTATTCATTGCAGAGGAGTATGAACATCAAAATAAAGTCGCAAGGATTTAGTTTGCTCGAAGTATTAATCGCGTGGTCGATGTTATCGCTATTGTTAACTGGCGCACTGCTATTACAGCTTAAAGAATCACGCGTATTGCAAGGCGCTTATCAGCATTCGATTGCTGCAACACAATTATTTTCAATACTAGAACGACTAAAGATTGTTATCCCATCATATCGACAACAAGTACTATCAGACTGGAATCAGCAAAATAAAATATTATTGCCACAAGCAAAAGGGCAATATCATTGCAGCAATACGTGTTGGGCAGAGTTAAGCTGGGGTTCGCAACAACATTATCATTTAATCCTGGGGCGGTGATTATGAGAATGTCACCAAGAATAGCAGGATTTACTTTGATCGAAATGATAGTGGCTAATGCGTTAGCAATAATGCTGTTGATGGCGTTGGTGAGTATGTTGCTTGTTATTAAGCGGCAGTATCATGTGCAAAAAACTTTAATCGATTTACAAGAGCGTGAACAACTGGCGTCATTGTTATTTATTAATGATTTGAGCCATGCAGTTGCGAATAGTATTGTTTTCGATAACAATAAAATGACATTTAAGCTGCATAAAAAATACAAAGGCAGACAACAGCAGGTGACGGAGTCACTCTACGTGGCGCATCATTCTTTGTTTGAAAAAATCAATAACAAACGTGCAGAGGCGCTGATTCCGTTTGTTGCTCGTTTTAAGGCACGGTATGACCGATTATCCCATCAGCGGGGCATCAATATTGAATTAAAGTTTGCATCTGAATACAGTCAGAGGCAATGGCCATGGTTTTTGACGGTGGCATTGGAGGGTGTTGAGTGAAAGGGTTTATTCTGGTCAGTACCATGATGATGGTGTTGTTGATGAGTTTATTGATGATTGCTTGCATTCGACATAATATAGCGGCTATAGTGATGAGCCGCCAGTATTATCAACATTTACAAAAGAGGGCTTTATTATGGCAGCCAAGAAATCATATCAGGCGAAAAAACGTTGCGCTTGGGTAAGCGATGATCCTCTATATATAGATTATCATGATAATGAATGGGGGCAGCCGGTCTATGATGAGTGGCAGTTGTTTGAGTTTTTAAACTTAGAGGGTATGCAGGCGGGACTCAGTTGGATTACAATTCTAAAAAAACGTGATAATTATCGTAAACTGTTTGATGGGTTTAATGCAGAAAAAATAGCACGTTATACACCACGTAAAGTTGAAACGCTGTTAAAGAATCCAGGCATTATTCGTAATCGCTTAAAGGTCAACGCTATCATTAGTAATGCTAAAGTGTATTTGCAGTATCGAGAACAGCATGGCAGTTTTTCAGAATACTTGTGGGACTTTGTGGATGGTGAGCCAATCATCAATCATTGGAAGACATTAAAGCAGGTGCCGGCAAGCACAGATATTTCAGATCAGATGGCAAAGTCTTTAAAGAAGTTAGGTTTTAAGTTTGTCGGCAGCACAATTTGTTATGCATTTATGCAGGCGGTGGGGATGGTGAATGATCACACCACCGACTGCTATAAAAATCTAAATCATACGTGAATGACGAATCAGAGGCGTATCCTCACCAGCATCATTTGGATTTGGAGCCTGTTGAGGTGAATCCATTTCAATGACAGTTGCAGGCCCGCGCACCCTTGCGGCCTCGATGTTTTGTGCGCGAGTATCAATATCCGTGGCTGAGTGCATCACATTTCTAGCGAAGTCTGTCATTTGATCTAACTGCTGATCCATTGTTTGTCTGTTTTCTGGTTTTCTGTAGTTACGATCCATAGCTGCCAACAACTCCCGATAACTATTACCTGCAGAAACAAGTTCGGCAGTAACTCGTTTTACGTTGTTCAGTGCGGAATCAATCTCATCCAGAGTCGCATTGTCACTCTCAGGAGTATGCTCTTTCACAAAGTTATACGCACTATCTGCGGCGATTTGAGTGGTGAGTATGATATTTTCAAGCTTCAGAATGCCAACTCTAAGGTCATCTAGGATAGTTGTTATTCTTTCTTCTCTATGATCACGTTTTTTCTTGTTCCCATCATTTTGTGCTGCTAATGTCATGAGTTCTGTTTTCATGTTGATGACATCAGCTATGCATTGGTTGAGTTGATTTTGTAAGGTTGGAATGTCTGTGAGTTTTGTTGTGCGAGGCTTTTGGGGCCGTTTAAATAGAGAAGAGCAACCATGTTGTCTGCAATGAGCAACAACATCTCTAATGCCAAGTAGGGCACCTACTGCAATAAGGGTATAAGAGCTAGCTGAAACCATATTTTCAGCCCTTTTTTCTGGATGCAGCAGACCCAGCGCACCCGTAATCAGTGTGCCTGTGACTATAAGAGTAATAATCACTATTAGGTCTTCACGTGAGTTTACAGTGCTTATTTTTTTAGGATCAAGAATTTCGTTATCAAAATCGATACCTAACTTCTTTTTTAAGAGTTGGTTTTCGATGTATGCTTCTTCTGTTTTGGTCTGTCTTCGTTGATTTTCTTGAACAAGGTTTTTTTCGCTTATTTGGCTGTACCTGTGCCCCAGAACGAGCATAAGGAAGAGGCCAGCATAAGCAGTCTGTACGGTAGCAAATTTTTTATCATCTAACATTATAGGTTTGACTCCTTTAAATTACACGTGAATGACGAGGCTCGTGCAGCAGCAGAGGCATAGCCTCACCAGCATCATCTGAATTTGGAACGTGTTGAGGCGGCGGTGAATCCATTTCAGATACAGTTGTATATGCATTTGCGGGGCGTGCTTCTATTTGCTTTGCATACTCATTGACGATGGTGGATAGTCTTACCATTTCTTGAGCTGCGGTTACAGCTGTATCGAGTTGATTTTTCCATTCATCTTGCCTTGTTTGGCTACTTAAGATTGCAAGAGCATCTATCATGCCTTGTGCAGTTTGGAGGGTATCATTACATGCAACGGCGGCTTCTTCAGTTTTTACAAACTCCTCACTGACATGCTTTGCTGCACAAGCAATCTCTAAGGCCAAATTTTCAAATTCCATACGCGTACGACCCAATTCATTCCAAAGACGTATGCCCTCTTTAGATTCTTCGTGGGCACTAGAGGCGGTCAGGTCTGTGAGTGCTGTTTGTATATCCTCGATAACATCATCAAGTTTTCGTGATAAATCTGGGATGACATAAAATTCTGTGTTGGGTTTAGGCTTATGAAAAAGGTAGGGTGCTCGCCACCAATCACGGAAGGATCTGTTCATGTGTTTGCGAATGTTCTCGCGTCTGGTTGATAAATCTCTGAGGGTTAATACCACGTAAGTGGTTATAAAAGCATCATTTGCGGCATTAGTCTGAGTCTGCGCTCCTGTTCCGTCTGCGAACAAATGTTTATATGCAGCCATGAATAATATAGTTGTAGTCACGAGGAGAAATAGTTCTAGCCTTCTCTCACTGCCCATCTTAAAACAGTTTCGGCGGCTTATTTTGTTGTCTATGGCTTCCCAGGATGCCCTGATTGTCATTAGTTCTAGGCCAAGTTCCTCTCTTAATAAATTGTTCTCTTCTAGTAGTTTCTTAGCTAATTCTTTTCTTTTTTTATTTTTGGCTTCTAGTTCAGGTTTACTAGTTGAATTATAGACATGCCCCATCACTATAAGGTAATACAGCGGGATTGCGACTATTCCCGCAATAAATAATTTTTCATTAAGGCTCTCATTACCTGACATTGTTTGCTCCTCAGTTATTTGCTGCAGTGTATGGGGGGTTCATTATTTTGTCAATAAAAACAGGCAAATGTACATTCCAGCATTTTACTATCATGTTTATTGATTAATAACTATTTTATGATATATTTTATTTATTGCTGGATTTTTCATGGGCTGAGGGTGAGCCAGCGCAGCGGGAAGCGTGAGATAATTGAAAGCGAGGCGACTAGATCACAAGGATGTGATCGGGACATCCATGGATGGATAAGCTCGGAGCCGAATCTTCAATTGTCGATCGCTGACAAAGCCAGCGTCGTCGGATGCTAAGGAACGTTATGAACATACGTGATCTAAAATACTTTATTGCAGTGGCAGAGTTGCAGCACTTTGGAAAGGCGGCGGATGCGTGCTGTGTCAGTCAACCGACGCTGAGCATGCAATTGAAGAAACTCGAAGAAGAGTTGAGCGTACAATTATTTGAACGCAGTAATAAGCAAGTGATGATTACGCCTCGTGGAAAAGAGCTGTTAGTGCAGGCGCGTAAAATCTTACAAGAGATTGAAACGCTCAAGAAAATTGCCGAGCATGCGCAAGATCCGATGGCTGGCACCTTTCGTCTTGGCATTATTCCAACGCTTGGCCCCTATTTATTACCACAGATACTAAAAGATTTGCAAAGGCGGTTTCCTAAGCTAGAGTTAATCATCTATGAAAATAAAACTGAAAATATTCTACGTGAATGTCGAGAAGGCTCTTTAGATGCGATCATATTGGCACTGCCAGTAGAGGAGCAAGGCCTGGTCGTTGAAAACCTATTTGTCGAAAAATTTCTAGTGGCACTGCCGTCGCGACACGAGTTAAGTCATAAAAAAAACATTCGAATGGATGAATTAGAGAATCAACAGTTGTTGTTACTCGAGGAGGGTCATTGCCTTAGAGAGCAGGCGCTCGATGCGTGTCGGTTCTCAGGCGCGGTCGAGAAGCAGGGATTTAAGGCAACCAGTCTTGAGACATTGCGGCATATTGTTGCTGCAGGTGGCGGTATAACGATATTGCCAGAGATGTCGATTCGTACCTCGGTCACCAACCCATTAATCACAATACGGCCGTTTACAAAGCCAGAACCCTTTCGCGAGATCGCAATGTTTTGGCGTGAACAATATTCGCGTCAGCAGTGTTGCGAGGCACTAGCCGAACAGATTCGTGCGAGTATTGTCGGCAAGGTTCGGGAATAAATGAATGCACCTACGTATCAGTGAAGGTATCATGAGGCTGCATTATTTTCTGCTAGGGTTGTTAAGGCGATCAAGCATTCTACTGTGACGGCTTGTTTCAGCCCCCTCCTTGTCTGGCTGCAGAGCTTTATTGCCCCAAAACCCAGCGCTTGAAGCAAACCATGAGTTTTTTTCAGCTGTTGCTTCTAGTTTTTCTTGAAGTTCAGGGTTAGGTTCGCCAACTTCTCTTGCAAGATATTTAACATTATTACTATACAATTTCCACGCTTTTGCTAGTAGGGACTCTGGTTTTGATTCAAGGTATTTAAAGAAGCGGTCAATAAATTTTGCTGGCTCTATATCTTCTGCAAACAAATGTGATGCTGGAAAGCTGGCGCGTAAAGAGCGCGTGCTTTCAATTAACGCATCATAAATGCGTTTCATGTTTAATATATCTTTTTGCACGGCGTCAATGAATCTAGGTTTGTCTGCTGCTTGTAATCTGTCTAGCATTCTTTCATATTGAACTCTCCCATAAACTTTCTGCACTCTATGGGTTAAGGTGCTTTCTAGTAGCTGTGTTTTACCATCTTCGTTTAGCTTCGCATATAATATGTTCCATGTATATTCACTTTCTAAATAAAATTTTTCTTTATCACCTACTGGTGCTGCAAGCATTTTATCAACCAATATGCGGCGCTCTTCATCGTTATCTAGAGCGTCGTAAGAACGATTAAAAAAATCGGAGGATGTTGCTAGCGTTCTAGCATACTGATTTGCATATTCTGCGGTAAGAAAAGGTCGATGTCTGGCTTCAAGTTTTTTATGATATTCAGCAAAATTATAGGAGTCTATGATAGACGGAAGCATATGCTTAAAGCCATCAAAAAATTTGTCTTGATGTTGAGGTTCAAGACTTTTACAAATTCTAATACAACTATCTAATTGCAAGTGAACATTACTAAGAGATATTAGATGTTCTAAAAAAGGTATAAAAACTTTTTCAAAAATAAGTGATTTGTGTTCACCTTGTGTTGCTTTATAGACGCGTTCGACCATTGCTTTTAGTTCTGTGGTATCTGTTTTTCCAATCTGATCTACTAGTTTTATCATTACATGATCAACATACATTTTTTGGTGTTGTGCAAGCAATGTTGTGTAGACACGTTTGAATTCAAACGTGTCGAGTTCTCCATCGAGGATGGCGTCATGTCTTTTATCAAAGAAACGTAATTTATGTTCATTGCTCAATCCATTATAAGTATCGATAAAATGTTCATCATCTATTTCTTTGAAGCCAGACTGTTCCCTTTCAGTAAAAAATATTTCTTTGTGTGAGTCATTGAGTTTAGAATATGTATCACTAAAGTCACGATAAGACAACGAATATGCTTGGCGTATGCCTCCACTCACTTCAAAAAACAGGTCTCTATCATCGATATCCAGTGTATTGTAAAGATCACAGTAATCATGGATATCAGTAAGGAATTCGGCAAACAATTCACCAGACCTCTGAATGAGTTCTTGTCTTTGTGTTGCATTTAATTTTTCGTAGAGCCGGTTAAAATCATATTTAGTTTTAATGATGCAACGTGGGTCTTTTAGTATCAGAGAGGTGCATTGTAGCCAGTGACGTTCATCAAGTAGATCTTTAATGGAAGTCATGCGATATGGGTTACGGATAATATCATCGACAATTTTTTCTTTTATAGCCGTAAAAAAATTTTCTCGAGTCTCACCTTGGTAGTGACGATAATATTTCAAAGCCAGGAAGTCAAGCTCCCAGGCTTCCATCTGCTCCTTTCTTAGGTTTCTCGAAAAATATACAAAATGTGTTGGGCATAAACTATTCATACTCTTAAAATCATCAAAGGATTCTATTGCCTGCATCATTCTGAGGTGATATGTATCAAGAATGATTTTTGCTTTCTCATCAGGTAGAGATGTTAACAATGCAAGCATTTGAGTGTGGTACTTTTGGTATTGATCATTATCTTCTTTTAGGAAACTCTTATAAATTTGATCAGCCATGTTGGCAAATAAAATTTTAATTTTTTCAGCGGATAAGTGGTGCATTAGCATCACTAAGTTATTCATTGACCAGATGGCATTTATAATATCTTTTCGCCGAGCAGGATCACCTAATAAAATTTG
>JAHZIV010000018.1 GCA_022601255.1 Gammaproteobacteria bacterium | reverse complement strand
TAGAACATACAGATGAAGACCTAGCAGGTAAACATGTGGTGATTATTGGCTCTTCAAATATTGTTGGTCGGCCGATGGCGCTAGAATGTTTACTACAGAAATGCACCGTCACCGTGTGTCATCGCTTTACAAAAGATCTCGCAAGTGAAGTGCAGCAAGGTGATATCGTTATTGCTGCGATTGGTAAGCCCGGCATTATTCAAAGCGATTGGATTAAACCCGGCGCAATTGTGATTGATGTAGGTTTTAGCCGCTTAAGTAATGGTGCGATTTCGGGTGATATTGATTTTGAAACGGCAAAACATCGTGCCAGTTGGATCACACCGGTTCCCGGTGGGGTCGGACCAATGACAGTGGCGACTTTATTAGAAAATACCGTTCTAGCTACTAAGCTACAAGATGCTGTAAATTCAGCATAGGCACTAAGGCGCAGGCGCCGCAGCAGCCTCCACAGGAATTACCATCTCACCTGAACATTGTGGCGACCTAAAGGCACCTGCCGCAACTGCTGCATCTACTACTGCTTTACTGACCTGTTCCGCTCTTTCATCAATGAGCTTATACATTGTGTTAAACGCGACATTACTATCAGTGACAGGATGGCATTGATTATAAAGCGAATCAACAAAATCTGACAATGAATCATGAGCATCACCACCTGAAAAATCAAAAGATTCCGCAAGCAAATCCATCACACCATAATAAATCGGGCTCTCTGAAGTAATTCCGACTTGCTGTAGGACAGAATTTAAAACACCTGTTAATGACTTATCATCGCCTGGCACATCTTCTCCATGTTGCTTCAAATACGCTCTCGCATCTCCCACATTGTAAAATATAGGATAGCCGTTTTCTCTAAGTACTTTCAGCACATAGACTCTACTCGCATTACCATGTTTAACCAACGAACGATAATGGTGAAAAGCATAATTATCATACCTATCACATTCCCAGTCAGAACCCCGCTTAAGATTCGCCCAGCCAGTTAAGTAATTAGGTCGCTGTGGTGGCTCCTCAAGCGCTCCCTTTATGAGACGCAGTATAGCGGAATTTCCACCCTTCTCAGTAGTATATCTAAATTTCTTTCTGTCAAGACGACTTAGCATACCCAGCGTCCACCGAACCATATTACGTTGAAATTGCTTTTTATCCGCTTGCCAACCTGCAGCATCTAATAATCGATGCATACGAACAGCATAATCAAGATCTTCACTTTTTAGCGTTCTTACTTGGTGCAAGACAGATTTATCGTCTGCCATAAACATCAATCGAATATCAGAAAATGGCCTTTTTTTACCAGATCCACAAGCTAACAATGCCTGATAGAGTGCACTGCGCACCACAAGTTGACCTACATCACTTTTTATTTCTATTGCTTCAGCAGCGGATAACATCAAGTCAATATACGCATGACCAGCCTCAGGATCAGCGCCACTCTTAAGCTTCAACAATGCCGCCAGTTCGCCACGCATTTTTATACGTAACTCATTAGTTTCCGCCCCTAAACCTGCAGACTGCTCTGCCCAATTCACTTCAGTCAATGTTTGCAACTCAGTTGCAGCTTCTATAATGGGCATCAGAAACATCGAATGAAAATGCTCCCCTTCCCAAGTACCTGGTTCTGCTGCAAAACAGCAAGCCTTTTCCGAGGCGAAAGGATGACCCATTCCTTTTGTTTCTGTTGGCATATCTGCAAATAAATACGCATCACTCTGGGCAGATACACGAGGCACAACCATGCAAGACATTTTGCCATCCGTGATTTTACCCTCCATGCGCAATGGATAGACAGACTCAGCAGCAGCTTCTAATAATTCTCCCGCAGGAGCCACTAAAGCTGCTGCAACATTATCCTCAATATTAGCCGCCCTAGCAGATGCTTTTGCAGAAAGAGTGGCCGTTTGCACACCACTGTAAGTATCCTTTGTCGAGACTAATGCCCACGTTGTTAACGCCGATACTAACAGCCCCAACCCCCCTTCAACTGATACAGACGTTTCTTTTTGAGTAGACTTTAACAATAACCGTAATTGTTTTTTAAGTTCAAAAAATTTGCCACGTGACTCATCATCACCTAGACGCCAATATTTTTCACTTGCTTCTTTAAGTGCTTGCTCCAGACGAACTCTCTGATCCTTATCTGGCTTCGGTAATGTTGCTAATATTGCTTCACGCAGCGCTTGATATTTATTGCCTGGCAATATTCGCACATACTGAGCCAACGCTGACAACACTCTTTGTACCGCTTCTTTATCATTAATTAAATCTACTGTAGACAGATATCGCAGAAACTCTTCTGAGCTTACCAACGGTGAGCCAAGCGTCAACATAACGCGTGTATCCTTAATAGCAGAAGGTCTAGAATATTCCTCAATAGGCAAGTCCTTTGGCAATCCCGCTGCCCACTTAGCAATCTTATCGCCAGCCACATATTCTGTAATATCAGCATAGGGCTTATGACAAATCTCTGCCGGCAATAACCCTTGGTACATCTCATGACACACTGGGCGATAGAGATAATAGCAATCACCCACTTGAACGATTGCTAACCCACGCGGGCCCATCGCCATAAATGGTAATGCCTTCAATGAACGAAAGTCTGTATTATTTGTTACATAAATCACAATCGCATTACTATACTCCTCACGCGCACGGATCACCGCAACATTCCATTTTTTAGAATCTGTTACATAAAATACGTTAATACGAGCATTTGCAGACTCAACAGCAGGCAAAGCCAATGCAGAAGTACCACTGACTACACAATGCAACGGTGGATATACAACAGGATCGTCACCTTGACATAAAGCCAATCGCCCATCAGCTGGCGCACTCACCATAGGAAGCTCAGGCTGCACCCAATGCGCAATAGGGCAGTCATCAGGCCTGGGTTGCTGCTCTGCTTTCGCAATAACCTCAGGTGGTGCAGGAGCAGCTCCAAGCACCTCGATGGCTCTGTCCATATCGGCAATATGCCGATTTATATTTGCTTTAGCTTTAGAATCCAGCTCACCTGTATTTAAATTCTCGAGACCAGCAGCAGGCTTTGGCACATATACATAGAACTGACCATCCCCTATTGATTTTAATAGTGTAACAGGCAACATCTTGGAATCTTTTCCAACCACAGCGGGAGTTAAATCGGTAGGCGCAAGCAAAGGCGTAACTTGCCCACCCTCTTGATGCGTAATCACCATACAAGGGTCGAGTCCTAAACCAACAAAATCAACCAACTTTGCTGTACTAAAACCATAGACACACAGAGCGATCACAGTATCAGCAGGTATACCTTTAAGTACAATGCGATGCAATAATTGCGTTATAGGCACACCATCATCATGGGTTTCATCTCCCGAGTGCTCCATCGTAACAGATGTGTTTCCCAACTTTATTTGCTTGAAATCAACTCTATTACCTGCATCAATCACATAGCCATAACACCCCCTTGGAAAATAAAATGCCACCGTATCATAATACTGCCCACGTGGCCTTAAGGATAAGGTAGCCACTGACCAATTACCCCCAGTTAAACGAATTTTTCTAACTTCACCTGCTTTTAAGGTTTCAGTTGTTGCTTGTCTTTCAGCATCTGTAAACATCTTTGGAAAATGTTCAAACGAACCCATCACCGTATCAGCAGTAGCAGCTGCGTCACTTTGATCAACGTAACCGCCTCTATCAATCTCAACTAGAGAAGTTGTTACAATCTTGCCTTTTTCATCAGTATGCACTAAATGTTGGCCAACACAAAGGCCAATGCGCTGTTGTGCCAATTGATGGTGATCTTTTAGAAACTGTATAGCCAGCTCCACACTATGAAGTTCTGGCCGCCAGAATACCTGACTTAAACCTGATAGAATTTTACTGAGCTCTGCTTGAGTAGCAGGTAACGCTGCAGCCGCTGCTGAGGAAGGTGAACTTGGCACAATCAATACTCCTAAACGTTTAACTCAAGAGCATAGTACTAACCACATCTCAGGCTGTCAAATACTAACCCATGCCTACTGAATCGCCACTAATTGACCACCCTTAAAGGTAAAGGTTTTTGCAGGTGTATAGCTATTGGGTTTATAAATTAAATTAACTATCTTGTCTTGTGGTGCTTGTTGTTGTGCAATCCCAGGCCTGAAGTCTTGAATAGAGCGAATTAATAATGGCTCGCCACAGACTTGTTTTACTGTCGCCATTGAATTACCTAATATAACAGTACCACCCTGACACGCTAGCTGACGTGACATCACTGTTACGCCACGATTCATCGCAATTTGTGTCAGTTTATTATTATTGAAGGTTAGCCAGACGGCTTGCGTTACTGCGGTATTTTTACCCGTTAATTTGTACTGCCAGATCTTAGTAACGTCTTTTGCTGGCTTTTGATCGATACGTTTTTGTGGCTGACCACAAGCCTTGATAACTTTATCAATCGAATCACCCAACGCAACAAAGCCGGTGCTGCCAGGGCATTGCATCATTGCATGCGCTGCACTTGATATTAATAACGCTGCTGCTAAAGTTATTTTTAAAATGTTTTTCATTTTGTCGACTCCGTATCTAGAAACTTTTCCAAAAAAAATGCTGCTGCTTTTAACCACTCAAAATGCTCATTTGAGATACTCAGCTTGCGCCAGCTTTGCCATATCGGGTCATCGAGATTCGACGTCCTGTCTCATTTCGATTCATTTTGACATCGTGTCAAAATGTCCCAATCTGGCATACGCGGCTCACCTTGCGTTCTCAGAATCGCATTTTCTATTGATTACTGCTACACAAGAGCCCTTAATCCGCCAACTTCACCAGCAAGCTATTCAAATCCTTAACAAACGCAGCCGGATTCTTTAATTGTTCACCTTCAGCCAACAACGCCTGACCCAACAATAACTCCGACCAGTCTTTTAATACATCTTTATTACCAGACTGCTCTTTCACTTTAACTAAAATCGGATGCTCTGGATTCAATTCCAAAATAGGCTCCGCTTCCGGCGCCTTTTGACCCGTCGCCTTCAGCAAACGCGCCATATGACCCGTGACATCTTGATCATCAAACACCACACAACACGGCGAATCCGTTAAACGATGCGTCACACGCACATCCTTAACTTTTTTATCCAACGCACTCTTGATGCCCTTAATCACATCGCCGAACTGTTTTTCAGCCTCTTTCTGCTGCTCTTTTGTTTCTTTATCATCAAGATCTCCAAGATCCAAAGAACCTTGAGCCACCGATTGCAATTGTTTGCCATCAAACTCCGTCAAATGCGACACCAACCATTCATCGATACGATTACTTAACAACAAGACTTCAATACCCTTCTTGCGGAACACTTCTAATAGCGGACTATTCTTCGCAGCCACAAAATTATCGGCAATCACGTAGTAGATCTTCTTCTGATCTTCTTTCATGCGGCTGACATAATCTGGCAAAGAAATTTCTTGTTCTTCTTTATCATCATGCGTCGAGCTGAAACGTAATAACTTCGCCACACGATCTTTATTCGCAAAGTCCTCTACCGGACCTTCCTTCATTACCTCACCAAACTGCTGCCAGAATTCTTTGTACTGATCTTTTTCTTTTTCAGCCATCTGTTCCAACATCGATAACACACGCTTAATACAACCCGTGCGAATACGCTCGATCACTTTATTATTCTGCAACAACTCACGCGAAATATTCAGCGGCAAATCACTCGAATCAACAATACCTTTCACAAAACGCAAATACATCGGCATAAAGTGCTCAGCATCATCCATAATAAAAATACGCTTCACATACAGCTTCAAGCCACGCTGTTGATCACGATTCCATAAATCAAACGGCGCACGCTTTGGAATATAAAGTAGACTCGTATACTCATTTTGGCCTTCAACCTTATTATGCGCCCATGTAAGCGGCTCTTCGAAATCATGCGAAATATGCTTATAGAGATCGATATATTCTTCTTTTTTAATTTTGCTTTTTGATAATGTCCACAAAGCATTGGCACTGTTTACTACTTCTTCTTCAGGAACAACGATCTCGCCTTTTTCTTTTTTCTTATCCGCTTCTGGATCCATTTTTGCCATCATAATTGGTAATAAAATATGATCTGAATATTTACGAATAATAGTGCGCAAACGATTCTCATCAAGGTATTCGTCAGCATCATCTCTTAAAAATAAAGTCACCTCGGTGCCACGCTGATTGCGTTTGATATTTTTAATCGTGTATTTGCCTTCACCATCGGATTCCCAATGCACGCCTTCATCTTCCTTCATGCCAGCACGACGTGTTTTAACAACAACCTTCTTCGCCACAATAAACGCTGAATAAAAACCCACACCAAATTGGCCAATCAATTGCGAATCATGATCGCTCTTACCTGCTTCCATCAGCTGCTTATAAGCACGCGTACCCGACTGTGCGATGGTACCGATGTTATTAATGACATCATCACGACTCATGCCAATACCATTATCACGCACTGTCACCGTTTTATTTTCTTTATTGAAGTCTACCCAGATTTTAAGGTCGGTATCACCATCGTAGAGCGCATTGTTCTCTAATGCTTCATAACGTAATTTATCTGCCGCATCCGATGAGTTTGAAATCAACTCGCGCAAGAAAATCTCTTTATTACTGTATAAAGAGTGCGCCACCAAGTGCAGTAACTGCTGCACCTCCGCCTGGAAGGACATGGTTTCTTGTTGCGCATTTTGCTTAGCTTCAGCCATTTATCTGTCTCCTGAAATTGATATTGATTCGATGAATAGCATATTGGGACGGATCGTGAGATTTCAACTCAGCACCACAGATCCTCTTATTAAATTTTTGAAATCATATGGTTACAATATTTGAACTTAGGTATAATGCCCACGTACAAACCTAAGGAGAGAGACCGTGATACCATCGACATCAGAGCTTGCTGGTTTTATAGCAGAAATATGTCACCCGGCAGTTACGCTTCCGGAAAGAATTTGCGCAAAATACCTGGCTGACAAGGGGGGTCACCCAGTGCTAGCGCAACTCATCAAAACTTTTCATAACACCTATGCACCAGAATTATCACATACTCAGTGGGCACCGGATCCTGATGAAGCAGGCGAAGCTGCTGGGGCAGCTAGTGAAGACAGCACAGCAACCCGCAGAAGACACTCTATACACAGGGCCCAAGCTGGCGTAAAAGAAGTTATAGCCCTACCAACTCACGAACACGACGATGACAGTCGCGCACACAGCAAGTTTTTTGCATTTCTCATATTCTGCGCTCTTTACAAAACACTACCCGTAACAACACATATTATCGTTTATGGTACTGATGAAACTGAAATAGAAGGGCTAGAGTTTCGTAAGTTAGAGAGTGGTGCTCGGCTACAAGCTATCGAGTTTTACAACCCAAAACAGCAATTTCATTTGTTAATGGATATCGGAGGTCACCCTGACAACCCCATTTCTATAGGCACTCAAAAAAAAGCAGCACCATTTGAAGCAAGCTTTACTTCAACCCTAGATCTATCAAACCCCGAGGGATTTTTAAGTAAAATAAATCAAATACTATTACCACTGACTAAAGGCAGCCTCTATTCGCATAAAAAGATAGGTCATCTTATATTGCCTCTACATGCACAAGGCACCCTCGACAAAACGGCAGACATGAGAAATAAAATCTTCCAATGCATCAAAGAATTGATCAGTGCACTCAAAGAACCCGCACCAAAGAGCGCAAAAACAAATGGCCACCCTGAGACATCGGATCACTTAAATGGTGCTGTTGCTAATGTAAGCGCACTATTTAAAGAACAGCACCCAAAAATCGCCGGCGGCGCTGGGGAAGTCAGCGCAAAAACTCACACCTGCGCATAATCGGCTGCATGATGAATCCAACGACCGATTAAGCGACTGGTCGTTTCTTCTGGCGCTTGCTCAAAATAGCGTTGTGCTTCTTTTATGTGTGGCAACAAACCCTGATCTCGATTGAGATCGGCCACGCGAAAACGCATCATCCCCGCCTGTTGCGTTCCCAGCACCTCACCCGGGCCACGCATCAATAAATCTTGCTCCGCAATATAAAAACCATCAGTACTTTCACGCATTACCTTTAAACGTTGGCGTGCTTGCGAACTCAAGGGCGTCTGATATAACAACACACAATGACTCTGAATAGAACCACGACCCACACGACCACGCAATTGATGCAATTGCGCTAAACCTAAACGCTCTGCATTTTCGATCACCATCAAGCTGGCATTCGGCACATCCACACCGACCTCAATTACGGTCGTTGCCACCAATACATCAATGTCACCCGCTTTAAATGTTTGCATCATCGCTTCTTTATCTTCACTCTTCATGCGACCATGCACTAACCCAACGGTTAAAGGCGCCAATGCTTGTTTTAACTCTACTGATACTACTTCAGCAGCCTGACACTGCAGCGCTTCCGATTCATCAATCAACGTACACACCCAATAGACTTGGCGCGACTCCTGACAACTCGCACGCACTCGTTCTAACACTTGCATGCGCTTATCATTTGAAATTAACACCGTCTGAATCGGCTGTCGTCCGGGCGGCAATTCGTCAATCACCGAATAGTCCAAGTCCGCATACGCTGTCATTGCCAATGTCCGTGGAATCGGTGTCGCCGTCATAATCAATTGGTGTGGATGAATCCCCGCCTCCACCGCTTTTTGTTTTAATGCCAAACGCTGGTGCACGCCAAAACGATGCTGTTCATCCACGACGATCAACGCCAAATTTTTAAATCTTACCGCTTCTTGAAACAAGGCATGCGTTCCAACCATCACATCAATATCACCGCGCACTAATTGATTCACAACCTCCTCATGCTGTTTCTTTTTCAGCGCGCTCACCAGAAAACCAACTTTTATATTTAACCCCTCAAACCAAGCAGAAACATTGGCAAAATGCTGCTCTGCCAACAATTCTGTCGGCGCCATCAACGCCGCCTGATGTCCCTGCTCCACCACTTTCAAAATTGCCAAAGCTGACACAATGGTTTTTCCAGAACCGACATCACCCTGCAATAACCGCATCATCGGATAAGGCTGTCGAATATCAGCATCTACTTCTTGTAACACACGTTGCTGCGCGGCGGTTAAAGTAAACGGGAGTTTTTGTCGCAACTGTTCTGCTAAAGTTCCTGGATTATCAATACATACCGCCGAACGACGACGCAGCTTTTGACGCAAGCGCTGCAAACTTAAATGATGCGCTAACAATTCTTCAAACGCTAACCGTTGCTGTGCAGGATGCACGCCTTCCATCAATTGTTTCACATCGATTCCGGCCGGTGGTTCGTGCACAAAAATCAAGGCTGCCTTTAAACTTGCTAATTTTAACTGAGATAAAAGTGCATCCGGCAATAATTCTGTTAACACCATATCAGTTTTCAAAAAGGCCAATGCCTGGTGCATCATCTTACGCCACATCGGCTGACTCAACCCTTGCGTGGTGGGATAGGTTGCCGTTAAACGATCGCTCAACATGATTTCATCAGCGTACATTAATTCACGGTATTCGGGATGTATCATTTCCAGACCACCCATACGCCCTTGACGCACCTCACCAAAACAACGCAGGCGTAATCCATCGGTCATTAAGCGTTGACGTTGTTGCGCATTAAAATGAAAAAATCGCAGCATGACAAAACCCGTATCGTCTTCGATACGACTGATTAAACTAGGTCGCCCCCGCCCTATAATAGTCGTCTTTGTGACGACCCCCTCAATCAAAACACGATCGCCTGGCTGCAAAGCACCCATCGTCGTAATACGAGTGCGATCCTCATAACGCAAAGGTAAATGAAACAATAGGTCCTCAATAGAGTGTATATTTAATTGTGCCAAATTCTGTCGCGTTTTCGGACCCACGCCTTTTAATAAACTGATATCACTCATAAGACCTAACTATCCAAACCCACAATAGCATCCATTTCAATCAACGCATCTTTTGGCAAACGACTCACCTCAATGAGCGCACGTGCCGGATAAGGCGCAGAGAAATAGGTTTGCATTACCTTGTTTACATCTTCAAAATATTTTAAATCTGTCACATACACTGTTAGCTTTACCACTTGACCGAGCTCAGCTCCAGCATCTTCAACAACTGTTTGCAAATTTTTAAATACCTGGGAAATGATTTTCTCAATAGGCCCTTGCACTAACTCACCACTGTCAGGATCCACGGGTATTTGCCCAGACACATAAATTGTATTGCCGGCCTTAACAAAAGATGAATATGTTCCGATGGGGCGGATAACTAACTCCTAATGATCTTCTCAACTGCAGGTATCTGGCGTAAATTACGCATTACCTTGGCTAAATGGGGACGATCTTTCACAAATAATTTAAACGTTACAAAATAATGCGAACCCTCTCGCTCTTCAACACTAATATCTTCTATATTGGCCTCCGCATCTGAAATAGCTAATGACATCACAGCAAGCGCACCACGCTGATTAATCACTTCCAACCTAATACTGACCAAGAAACTTTCTTTAATTTCAGAAGACCAGCGCAATGAAACTGTTTGATCTGGATTCCGTCGTAACTTTAAAATTTGCTCACAACGTTCTGCATGCACGGTGACACCCTTACCAGCATTAAGTATTCCCACAATCGGATCCCCAGGAATGGGGCAACAACATTTTGCGAACTTCAACACCATGCCTTCAGTGCCTTTAATCACTAGCGGCGTCTGCTCTACCTGCTTTGTCTCTTTCTGATCGAGGTGTTGTTCTTTTCGGTATACGTCTACGATGCGCTGGGCTGTCAACGCTGCTGCACGATTACCCAAGCCAATATCTGCAAACAGTTCCTCAATAGACTTCAGACCAGATTCTTCAATCACAAAATCCATTACAGCTTTTGGAGTTTTCTTCAGCGCCATTGATTGACTCGCCAAGAATTTATCCAGCATCTGCTGACCCAAGCTAACTGCCTGTCCTCGCTGCTGATTCTTCAAGAAATGTCGAATACCACTACGCGCCTTACTGGTTACCACAAAATCAAGCCATGCCGGATCAGGCACACCGCGAGAAGATGTAATCACCTCAACAGTCTGCCCACTCCTTAAAACTGTAGATAGCGGGGCTAATTGACGATCAATCTTAACGGCAACACAACCATTACCAACATCTGTATGCACCGCATAAGCAAAATCAATCGCTGTTGCTCCAGCGGGTAATTCCATGATTTCACCGCGCGGAGTAAAGATATAAACTTCATCTGGAAATAAATCTACTTTTACATTTTCAATAAACTCAAGAGAGTTACCCGAACTTTGTTGCAACTCTAATAAACTTTTCACCCACTGCTGTGCACGAATCTGTGATTGACTGACATCTTCTTCATCCGATTTATAAATCCAATGCGCGGCTATTCCACTATTTGCCATTTCATGCATTTCAGAAGTACGAATTTGCACCTCAATTGGCAAGCCATAGGGACCAAACAATGTTGTATGTAATGATTGATAACCATTTGCTTTTGATATAGCAATATAGTCTTTGAAACGTTCTGGAACAGGTTTAAATAAATTATGCACCACACCCAAAACACGATAACAAGTATCTGCTGTATCAACAATAATACGGAAAGCATACACGTCCATAATCTCATTAAAAGGAACGTCCTTACTACGCATTTTGCGATAAATACTATAAAGATGCTTCTCACGACTAATTACCACACAAGATGGTAGGTTCTGACTTGTCAGGCCATCTTTAATAGTGCGCTCTATTAAGTGTAATACACGTTTACGATTACCGCGTGCCTTACGTACTGCTTCTTTTAAAATACGATAACGCATCGGATAGGATGTCATGAAACCAATTTCTTCAAGCTCTACCGATACATTGCGCATCCCCAATCGTTTTGCAATGGGAGCATAAATTTCTAATGTTTCTTGCGCAATGCGACGTCGTTTGCGGTTGGGCAAGGAGCCGAGTGTTCGCATATTGTGTAACCGGTCTGCTAGCTTTACCAGGATGACCCGCAAGTCATCTGACATGGCCATAACCATCTTGCGGAAATTCTCGGCCTGTGCTTCTACCTTCGATGCAAATTCTATTTGGGTGAGCTTACTCACGCCATCGACCAAGTCTGCGACTATTTTACCGAACTGCTGCTCGAGATCTTCTTTGCTTACCTTCGTATCTTCGATAACATCATGCAACAGTGCTGCCATAATGCTCTGATAATCTAATTTCATATCAGCCAACAAACAGGCCACTGCAACGGGATGTGTAATATAGGGTTCGCCTGTACTGCGTTTCTGGCTTCGATGACCATCTAACGCAACCAAATAAGCCTGATGGATTTGTTCGATCTGCTCATCATCTAGGTAGTCGAGCTTTCGTCGCAATTTCTTAAATAAACGCATGCCAAAAATATCCTAAGATCATTCTTGGATGATAGCAGAGATTTGCTGATGATAAAATGTTGTGACGAAGCTAGGCGGCCCCCAATCACTCAAAATGGCCTATAGACGGGCATTTAATCAATCAGAAAGGAGGTCTTCTGGATCGATACGCTTATCTTCGGTAATTTGGATATCTTCTTCGATAACTTGGCGCTCAGCTTCAGACCAGCTCTTTGCCCCAGCTTCGATATCGATCTCTTCATCCTCTTCCTGAATGCGTCTCTGGCTGATATCCAGACCTTCAGCAATTTCACGCAAGGCGATCACGCAGGGCTTATCTCCATCCACAGGCACCAAAGGATCAGCGGCCCCCATCTCCAGTGCATGAGCACGCTCAGCTGCCTTAATGACTAAATCGAAACGATTTTCAACATTTTCCAAACAGTCTTCTACTGTCACACGTGCCATAAAAACTCCAATATATCAATTAATTAAGATGTTAGTGCAAGCGCTATTTCGCTCCACGTCAAGATTGGTCAGGATTATCTCAGAAACTGCCTGCTATATCAACTTATTCAGCTAACAGCGCTTGCAATAGAGGTGCTAATTTATGCTCCTGCACACACCGACGCAAGCGCTGAGTGCGCACGATACGGCGCAGATTACTGAGCGCCTCACCAAAGTCATCATTCACTACCAAATAATCATATTCATTATAGTGTGAAATCTCATTTCTAGCAGATGCCATACGATGCGCAATCACATCCTCTGCATCTTGCTGGCGTCGCTGCAGGCGCTCCTCCAAAACTGACATCGATGGCGGCAAAATAAAAACTAATACCGCTTCTGGAAATTTTTCACGAATCTGCTGCGCACCTTGCCAATCTATCTCCAATATTACATCAACACCCTGATTCAAACGCTCCAAGACCCATTGACGGGAGGTCCCATAATAATGCTGATACACCTTTGCATATTCTAGGAACGCGTGCTCTTCAATCATTTTCTCAAATACTGCTTCATGTACGAAATGATACTCGACATCGGCTGTCTCACCTGGACGACAAGGTCGGGTAGTATATGAAATTGAAACAACAACATCCTCAACCGAGTTAATTAAAGAAGCCACCAAACTTGTCTTACCCGCACCAGAAGGTGCTGCAACAACATATAAAAAACCTGTTTTCACTGCATCACTCAATATTCTGTACCTGTTCACGCATCTGCTCAATCAACACTTTTATCTCAACTGCTGCCTGCGTCACATCAATACTGACAGACTTACTCGACAGCGTATTCGCCTCGCGGTTTAACTCCTGCATCAAGAAATCCAATCTGCGACCCAGTACGCCACCCTTGTCTAACAGTCTTTTTACTTCCGTTAAGTGTCCCTGTAGACGCTGCACTTCCTCAGCAACATCCATTTTTTGCATGAGCCACAACATCTCTTGCTCGAGACGCTCACGATCAATTTCCAATTTTAATTCTTCAAATCTTTGGCAAATCGCCTCTCGCTCTGACGCTATAATTTCAGGCATTTTCTTTTCAACTGCTTGCACCTGTGTTGCAATTAACTGCAAACGTTGCTGCAGAAAATCTGCGATCTTAACGCCTTCACGTTCACGTGTTTTAATTGTTTGAGACAATACCTCTTTGAGCTGTGCCATCACAACTGCATCGAGCTCACTGGATTCTTGCTGCTGCTTTCGCAACACGCCCGGCCATGACAACACATTCATTAGATTTGCCTGCAGATCCGGCATTTTTTGTTTTACCTGCTCACGCACCTGGAACAGCTTATCAAGCACTGGCTCATTCACCTCAAAATCAATCGGCGCAGCCTCGCCTGGACTAAATTTTAATGTACAGTCCACCTTGCCACGCTTAAGATGTTCGGCAACCATTTCTCGAACAGTGGGTTCTAAATGACGAAATCCATCTGGCAAACGCAACGACATCTCCAAATAACGGTGATTAACGGAGCGCATTTCCCAGGTGATGGTACCAAAGTCATTATTTTTTTGCTTGCGTGCAAACGCTGTCATGCTACAAATCATAGAGAGATGGTAGCAGAAAACAGTCCTTTACAATAGAGCTTAATATGTGATATCTAGTCCTCTTTGTAAACAAAAGGTCAACTCCATGCGTCCAAGTAATCGTCAAGCCAATGAAATGCGCCCCCTATCCTTCACCCGCCAATTCACACATCATGCCGAGGGCTCTGTACTAGTGTGCTTTGGCAACACTAAAGTCATCTGTACTGCAAGCGTAGACAATAATGTACCGCGGTTCTTGCAGGATCAAAATCAAGGCTGGGTCACCGCTGAGTATGGCATGCTGCCTCGCTCGACCAATGAACGCATGAAGCGCGAAGCGGCTCGCGGAAAACAAACAGGGCGTACCATTGAAATTCAACGATTGATTGGTCGTTCCTTAAGAGCTGCTGTTAATTTAGAACAGCTCGGCAAGCATACGATACATATTGACTGTGATGTGATTCAAGCAGATGGCGGCACACGTACTGCAGCAATCAGTGGCGCTAGCGTGGCACTCGCGGATGCCATTCAATTTATGCAAAGCAAAAAAATGATTGCAACAAACCCGCTGCGCCACTTAGTCGCGGCTGTGTCTGTTGGTATTTACAAGCAAACACCTGTTTTAGATTTAGATTATGCCGAAGACTCAAATGCGGAAACCGATATGAATGTTGTCATGACAGATGATTTACGTTTTATTGAAATTCAAGGGACCGCCGAAGGTGATACCTTTGCTGAAGAACAATTGCAAACGATGCTAACACTCGCAAAGAAAGGCATTGGTGATATCAATACAGCACAGAGAGAAGCATTAAAAATCATAATCGATAATTAACGGCGCATGATCGGAGAACCATTTGTTTTTATAAACTTTCGCGCCAGTTACTTTATTTTTTAAGCCCGGTGTAATCACCTGATAATCAATACGCCAGCCAACACTGTTCTCG
>JAHZIV010000017.1 GCA_022601255.1 Gammaproteobacteria bacterium | reverse complement strand
TCCCAAGGTTTGCAGGATATATTGTATCAACTCGAAAGCTCTGTTAGTTTTCGAAATGCAATAGCATCAAAATGAGGTATACTATCGAGTTATGAAGAAGCTCTTACCAACACTATTGCTCATATTTTTCTTGATCTCGGGATCATTCGGTTTGGCGCGTGCCAATACTCATAATCTATATACAGCAGAGTTGCCAATTTCAGATCCTTCTTATAGTGCCGTGCAGAAAGTGTTCCCGGTGGCGTTTGCGAATGTGTTGGTTAAAATCAGTGGTAATCAGCAGGTCATGACATTGCCACAAATACAGAATGTGATGTCGCAAATTAATCAGTATATACAAAGTTACAGTTACGAGAGTAAGCTGGATCAAGAGGGCAATAAGCAACTTTTGGTTAAGATTAACTTTGATGAGAATGGCATTAACAATCTACTCAGTCAGGCAAATCAACCCATCTGGACGCAGGGTCGGCTGAAGACGCTGGTATGGTTGTCAGTAGATGATGGCCAGCAGACACCTTATATTCTATCGATGGGTTTGAATAATGCATTGGGTCAGGCCTTGCAAGCGGATGTTGCGCAACGAGGTTTAAAGGTGTTGTTGCCGGTACTGGATCTGCAGGATCAAAATTATATTAATACGGATACGACAAAAGCATTTGATCAGCAGAAACTGTTATCTGCTGCGGAACGTTATGGTGTGAAAGTAGTGTTGGCAGGTGACATTAAACAGGTGGCGCCACAACAGTGGCAAGCGCAATGGCTGTTGTTGATGAACAACCAACCATTAAATTGGAGTAACCAGGCCAGTTCGATCGATGATTTAGTGGCGCAAGGCGTGAATAACTTAGCGAATATTATGGTTAATCAATATGCGATATCAACCAATAACGGACTGCAAACACAGGTATCGCTAGAAGTACTCAATGTTAATAGCTTAAATGAATATGTAGCCTTGCTGAAATACATGCGGCACTTATCTGCTGTTAGCAAGGTGGATGTAGAAAATATGGCGAATTCAACTGTGGTATTAAATGTGACAACCGTTGGCGGTAGTCAGGCATTAAATAACACACTATCAAATGATGATGTGTTAAAGCCTATACCCTCCTCACTGACACAAGGAGCTCATGCTGCAGATTTATATTACCAGTGGGTAGGTCAAAATAGTAAAGATGCAAGTTAATACTCAGGCACATACAAAGCGTATTGGTCATCTACGGGCTATTCTGAATGGGGGCTAAATAGTAAAGATGCAAGTTCAAATACCGCTAGCACTCAAACTCAATGATGATGCAACCTTCGAGAATTTCTGCGTAGGTAACAACGCCAGTGTGTTGCAATATTTAAAATCATTGACGACAGCATCTAATGCTGAAGCGTTTGTTTATTTATATGGTGAGGGTGGTTCCGGCAAGAGTCACTTACTGCAGGCCTGTTGTCATGATTATGCGAACAAAGGCCTTATAACTGCATACGTTCCCTTGAGTGAGCATTGGCAGTTACAGCCTGAAATGTTGCAAGGTCTGGAGCAGATGGATTTGGTTTGTCTGGATGATATTGAGAAAGTTTTGGGGCAGGCGCACTGGGAAGAGGCATTGTTTCATTTATATAACCGTATACGAGAAACCGATGCAGAATTAGTAGTGTCGGCACCATCGCCGCCACAACAATTGCAATGTCAGTTAGCAGATTTAAATTCTCGTTTGTGTTCGGCGTTGGTGTTTCAATTGGTGGGGCTTGATGATACGCAAAAAGTTGCTGCCCTGCAGATGCGAGCAGAGCGACGTGGTTTAGAGTTGCCAAAAGAGGTTTGCATGTATTTATTAAATCGTTTTCCGCGTAATATGGCAGCGTTATTTGATATTTTTGAAATGCTTGATCGCGCCTCGATGATTGCTAAGCATCGGATTACGATTCCTTTTGTGAAAAAAGTTTTAGAGTAAATTTACTTTAACCACGCCTTCGATAGCACTTAATTTTTTTAAAGTATCTGAAGGGGGTTTTGTGTTTACATCCACGAGTGTGTAGGCAATATTGTCCCGAGACTTATTGATCATGTCGATAATATTAAGATTGTTTTCTGATAGCACGCTTGAGATTTGTGCTACCATATTCGGAACATTGGCGTTTACGATCGAGAGTCGATGGCCATCAGTTTTAGCCAGCTTTACATTCGGAAAGTTTACTGAGTGCTTGATCTCCCCAGTCTCAAGAAAACATTTTATTTGTTGAGCTGCCATTACAGCGCAATTTTCTTCGGCTTCTTTTGTGGAAGCGCCTAGGTGTGGTAGGCAAATGACTTTTTCATTGTTTTTAAAATCAGGGTGTGGGAAGTCACACACATAGCGATGTATTTTTCCGGATTGTAGTGCTGCTAATAATGCTCGTTGATCAATGATGCCATCACGCGCGAAATTTAATAGCACGGCATTATCTTTCATGCCGTTGATGGCGTTTTTATCAATTAAGTTTTTGGTATGTTTGTTAAGTGGGACATGTAATGAAATAAAATCACTATCGCGCAATACCTGCTGCAACTGTTCGGCTTGTTTGACCGATGATCTGAGTTCCCATGCACTTTTCACTGTGATAGCAGGGTCATAGCCGATGACATTCATGCCGAGGTAGCGAGCAGCATTTGCAACTTTAACACCGATGTTGCCTAAGCCAATAATGCCGAGTGTTTTTCCTGGGAGTTCATAGCCGGAAAAGTTTTTTTTGTTTTTTTCAACCTCTGTAGCAACTGTTTTTGCATCACCTTCTACATTACGTGCATAATCCCAGGCAGTGCAGATGTTGCGGCAAGCTAATAATAATCCCGTAATCACCAACTCTTTTACGGCATTGGCGTTGGCTCCGGGTGTGTTCAATACTGGAATGCCAAGTTGGGTCATTTTATCAAGTGGTATATTGTTGGTTCCAGCACCTGCGCGAGCGATTATTTTCACTGAGTCTTCAATTGCCATGTCGTGCAAGTTATAAGAGCGACATAAAATTGCATCAGGATTTTTAGGTTCAGCGTTAAGCTCATAATGTTTGTTGTCAAATTGTTCTAGCCCTTGCTGTGCAATGTTGTTGAGTATCTGAATCTTAAACATGTTAATTTCCGGCGTTAGAGTACTTTAAGAGAGGCTAATAGTATCAGAAAAATGGCAGCTGGTGCAAAGTAGCGCAAGATAAATTGCCAGCTCTGGTACCACAGACTATTCACATCCCAGTGTAGATTTTGTTTGATGATGTTCTTATCGAGCCACCAGCCGCAGAAGAGTGCAATAAACAGCCCGCCCACAGGTAACATGATATTAGCTGTTAGGAAATCAATAATATGAAAGTAATTACTGCCTGTCGCATGGTGCCAATGCGGGTGTGTAAACGATGTAATCGTACCGAAGCTTAACAACCAACAAACGGTGCCACAAATCACAACAGAAATTTTGCGATTAATATTGCATTTTTCCATCAGCCAGCAAATACTCGGTTCAAATAATGAAATGACAGAAGAGAATGCTGCAAAGAATAGCATTACAAAAAACAACGTTGCTATGATATTACCAAATGGCATTTGCCCGAATGCGATTGGCAATGTTTGGAAGATTAAACTGGGCCCTGCTGCCACTTTAAGGTGGTAGGCAAATACAATTGGAAAGATAATAAGGCCAGATAGTAATGCAAATCCGGTATCGGCACAGGCAACACCTATGGCTGCTGTTACACTGCTGATTTTGTTAGGTAAGTAGGCGCTAAACATCACAGTAACACCCATGGCAATGTTTAAGCTGAAAAATGCTTGCCCTAATGCTAATAGAATGGTTTTGCCGGTGAATTGCTTTATATTTGGGTGGAATAAAAAATGCAGCGCTTGTGAAAAGTTGCCCTTCATGATGGCATAGGCTAGCAATAATCCCATGAGTAGCAGTAGTACAGGAAATATCACCATCACAGCGCGTTCGAGTCCGCCTTTGATCCCTAAAATATTAATACCCATAGAGCAGACGATTACTAGTGTGGTGGTTAATAACATTTGTCCGAAGTGTGACTGTAAGGTTTTAAAAGTATGTAGACTTGAAGGTTCGGTGATATGATGGAATTGACCATACATGGCGCTAAAACTGTAATTAACAACCCAGCCACAGATAACAGTGTAATACGTTAGAATAAGAAAAGCGGCCAGTAAATTAATAAAGCCCAGCCAGCCCCAGAAACTGCTACGATGTGATTTCAGTGCGAGTGTTTTGAAACATCCCGCAGGATTTTGCTTGCCAGCACGACCAATAACAATTTCAGCAATCAGTAAAGGGATGCCGAGCAACAAAACACAAAGCAAGTAGGTGATTACAAACGCACCACCACCATTCTGACCAGCGACGTAGGGGAAGCGCCAAATATTACCCAAACCGATTGCCGCAGCAGAGGCTGCGAAAATAAAAGAAGTGTGTGATGCCCATTGGGGGCGTTCTTTGTTAATGTCCATGTCGTCAATCTTATCTTATATAGTGTGCTTGATCCAGGCAGGCAAGAAACGCTATACTGCCGGCATGAATAATTTTGAGCAACATTTATCAGCACCGATTGATGCAATTGCATTTGATTGCGATGGAACGTTAAGTAAAATCGAAGGCATAGATGAATGCGCCAGACAAAATAATGTATTTGAGCAGGTGTGTGCGTTAACTGAGCGTGCCATGAGCGAGTCTGGTATCAATAGTGATTTGTATCAACAAAGACTGGATTATGTGAAGCCAAGTCTTAAGCAATTAGAGGCGCTGGGAGAGCAGTACTACCAGACACGCAGCGAAGGTGTTGATCAAGTGTTGGCAACTTTTAGAAAATTAGGAAAGGCTATCTTTATCATTTCTGCAGGCATGAATCCGGCGGTAACAATTTTTGCGAAGAAATTGGGTATCCCACCGGAGAATGTTTACGCTGTTGATATTTTTTTTGATTCGCAAAAACGTTATCGTGATTTTAACCGTGATGCATTTCCAGGTAAGAAAGGTGGCAAGCGACTTGCTATAAAAGAAATTAACAAGCGATATCCACGTGTCATGTTGGTGGGTGATGGGATGAATGATGTGGAAGCGGCTGATATTGTCACACGATTTGTAGGTTATGGAGGTAATTATTATCGGGAGAATGTTAAGCAGCAAAGCGAGCACTATATTGAGACAGAATCCTTGTTGCCGCTCATCACATTAGGAACCAGTGAGGAAGAATGTGAGAGGCACTAAGAAAAAACTATTTTACTATGTTGTAAAAAAAGTTATTAAAAGAATGAAGGGCATCTATGTAGTGAAGTTTAATCAAGTGCTCGAGTTAGACCTAAGTAAAATTGAACTCGATGGTGGTGCTTGCTATGCATTGGTGGGACTGTTCTATAAGTATGTTGCACTGAAAATAAATGAAGATCCTGCAATAAAAGATGGCATGCAATTTTTTTCGGGATATCTTGATTACTTTAGAGAGGGTGTAGATCCTTACCTTCAGATGTCCATGATGCTTCAGGACGAAGATGATTACCCGAGGGATTTTACAGCACCCCGAGGAAGTGGCAGAAGAGTTTACCCAGATATTTTTAGAGAATTTATTGGAAAAGAGATTATTAAGCCAGTGTATAAAGAAGGTGGAGAAGTTTATTCGCAGGTTATGGGAATGAGTGTTACAGCCGAGGATGCAATAGCTAATCTTGAGTCTGAGAAATTTTCAATATATGCGTCCATGTCATTGAGTTGTCGAATTGAAAAGAACAGTGTCGTTGAATACTGTTATACACAATATTTCGCAGACCCCACTTATGTAACATATAAGAGCGATGAGGATTTCTATAAGGCAAAACACTCGCTAGGGGGTTTGCTTCAAGGCTTGATCGTGGATGTTCCGCGGGCCCCGGAAGGTGAAGAGCATTCTAAAGAAGTGGTCATGACTGTTGCCAATATAGGACTGAAGATAGACTCTGAGGTTTCACATGCAATCTGTATGCTCTATCACATAGGCAAAGGCACAATTTATATTTTTGACCCAAACATTGGCGTGATTGAATTTTCCAATGAGAATTTTAGAGAAGATGCCATGACTGTTTTATATCTTATGAAGAAATACTTGTATAAGTTAAAAGAAGGAAGTGGTGCGGAAATGACTAACACACTTATTCAGGTTGATTATTTTAAGCTTTCAAAAATGATGTGAATAATAATTTTAGAGGAGGATATTAATGAAAATAGTTGATTTTACAGCAACTGATGCAGCGCAGCAGTTTGTAGATTCATTAAAGGAGATTGGTTTTGCCGTCATATCCAATCACCCGATTGATAATGATCTTGTTGATGAGGTTTATGCAGACTGGGATCATTATTTTAATTCGCAAGATAAGCGAGATTTCTTGTTCGATGAAAAAACACATGATGGACTAATTCCTTTAGAGAAGTCTGAGGCCGCTAAAGGTTATGACTTAGCGGATATCAAAGAGTTTTATCATTATTATCCAAAAGGTCGTTGCCCCAGTTTTTTAAAGCAAAAAACTCAGAGTCTATATGATGAATTAGATGCAATGGCATTAGAATTATTAACTTGGATTCAAAATAAAACACCGAAAGAAGTATGTGACAAATTTACCATGCCTCTGCCTGATATGGTGCGTGGCTGTGAAAAAACATTGTTTCGAATGATTCATTATCCACCATTGAAGGGCGATGAGCCTGCTGGTGCTGTCCGTGCGGCAGCACATGAAGATATAAACTTTATAACATTATTGCCTGCTGCTACTGCAAAGGGTTTGCAAGTAAAAGATACCAATGGTGAATGGCTTGATGTACCTTGTAATAAAGGTTGGATCATCGTCAATGTAGCGGATATGCTGCAGGAATGCACCGGTCACTACTACCCATCCACAACACATCGGGTAGTTAACCCTGAAGGTGAAGATGCGACTAAATCACGCTTATCGATGCCTTTATTTGTACATGCGCCTGATGAAGTGAGACTTTCTGGGCGTCATACAGCTTCTAGTTATCGGCAAGAGCGTTATGCTGAGTTAGGTTTGTTGGAACTATGATAGATGTTACACCGGTCATTACCTATTTAAAACAATTGCAAGATGCGGTTTGCGTGGCGCTAGAGGAAGTAGATGGTAGTGCTACATTTCTGCAGGATGATTGGCAGCGCGAGCAAGGTGGCGGTGGCCGCAGCCGTGTGTTAACAGGTGGCCATGTATTTGAGCAAGCAGGTGTGTACTTTTCTTATGTTGAAGGTGATACTCTACCAGCATCTGCAACTGCGCACCGCCCTGAGTTAGTGGGTCGTTCATTTAAGGCAATGGGGGTGTCTTTGGTGTTGCATCCAAAAAATCCATATGTCCCCACCACTCATTTAAATGTACGTTTATTTGTGGCTGAAAAAGAGGGCACTGAACCTGTCTGGTGG
>JAHZIV010000016.1 GCA_022601255.1 Gammaproteobacteria bacterium | reverse complement strand
ATGGCGAAAACACTGGGCTTTGCATTAAATATCCCTACATTGGGTGTGCATCATATGGAAGCGCATTTGATGGCAGCCTTGTTGGAGGATGCTGCGATAGAATACCCTTTCGTAGCGCTATTGGTGTCAGGCGGTCATACAATGTTGTTGCATGTAAAAAGTTTAGGTGATTATGAGTGTCTAGGAGAAACTCTGGATGATGCTGCTGGTGAGGCGTTTGATAAAACTGCCAAGCTTATGGGGCTGTCGTATCCAGGTGGTCCGGAGCTTGCAGCATTAGCTGAGCAGGGTAATCCATCAAGATTCGAATTCCCACGCCCAATGTGTAAACGTCCTGGATTTGATTTTAGTTACAGCGGTTTAAAGACGCACGTGGTGACTTGTTACCAGAACAATGATCATGATCCTCAAACATTGGCGGATATTGCGTGTTGTTTTGAGGATGCAATTATTGATACGCTATTTATAAAATCAAAACGAGCACTCGAATATACAGACACCGATCGTTTGGTGGTTGTGGGGGGTGTTAGTGCTAATAAAAAATTGCGTTCCCATTTAAAAACAAAATTAAAAAATGTTGATGTCTATTATCCGCGCCATGAGTTTTGCACAGATAATGGTGCCATGGTTGCGTATCTCGGTTATTTGCGTTTACAGCATGGTTTGAATTTAGGTGATGCAGACTGGACCATTGCTGCAAGAGCTCGTTGGCCGATTAATACGATTGATTAGCTCTCACTTATAAGTTAATTTTATTTTCTGTGCCTTGGCGTAATCGTTTTATATTCGCGTTATGTTTCCAGAATATCAGTATTGCAATTAGAAATACTGGGAATACATAATGAGCATTGCCTATTGAAATCATCAGAATAAATGCAACTGCTGCCGCGATAAGCGATGCAAGTGAGGCATAACGTGTTACGAATGCAGTTACAATCCAGGCAGCAAGGGTAATAATGCCGGTCCAGAATGATAGCATAATGATAACACCCAATGATGTTGCAACCCCTTTGCCACCCTTAAATTTAAAATATACTGGAAAAATATGTCCAACGACAGCAGCTAGTGCAGCAAAGCCCGTTGCAATAGTTCCTGCGCCAAGAATGTGTGCAATAATAATAGCAACGACACCCTTTAGGAAGTCACCAATCAGTACAATGATGGCACTCTTGCGCCCTTGGGTGCGTAATACATTGGTAGCGCCAGCGTTGCCAGAACCTTGACTGCGTGGGTCTGCTTTGCCAGATACTTTAGCCAGAATAATTGCGCATGAAATTGAGCCAATTAGATAAGCCACAATGATGCTAATAATATTTGCCATTTTAATAACTCCTTTTAGTCTGTAACAATAAAATGTTTTTTAAAGTAACGTAATTCATCAATAGAATCTCGAATATCTTGTAATGCAATATGTTTTGAATCTTTATTAAATCCTCCGGCTACATTTGGATTCCATCGCTGTGCGAGAATCTTCAGTGTGCTGACATCTAGATTTCTATAATGAAAATAAGCTTCAAGGGTTGGCATGTATTTTACAAGATAGCGCCGATCTTGATAGATAGAGTTTCCGCACATAGGCGACTTGTCTTTCGGGACCCATTGCTGGATAAAATCTAGAGTTTTATCTTCGGCTATGGCTTCACTCACATTGCTTAGCTTAACTCGGCTCACAAGGCCTGACTTATTATGGTGTTCGGTATTCCATGCATCCATATTATCAAGTAACTCATCAGGCTGATGAATAGCAAAAACAGGTCCTTCTTTAAGGATATTAAGATTACTGTCCGTTACAATGGTTGCAATTTCAATGATGCGATCATGCTCAGGATTTAATCCTGTCATCTCAAGGTCCAGCCAAACTAGATTGTTTTCATTTTGTGCCATCACAGAATCCTAAACGAAAGTGTTATTATAACAATAAATAATCATGCTTGGGTAACTATTCGGCCCACATTGTAATATTTATGGTATTATCGGCGAATGAATTTGAAGCGTCACATTGGTACCTGGGGAATGCTGTTTGCTGCATTGGGGGGTATTGTAGGTTCAGGCTGGTTGTTTGGACCTTTATATGTAGCACGATTAGCGGGTCCTGCTGCCATACTTGCCTGGATCATCGGTGGCTGCCTTATGATGGTAGTGGCAATGACCTTTGCTGAGTTGTCCAGTACATTTCCTATGACGGGTGGTACCATCCGTTTCTTGCATCTGAGTCATGGGCCGTTGGTGAGTTTTAGTATGGCTTGGATTGGTTGGTTGTCATCGATTGCTATTGCACCTATCGAGACAATGGCTTTATTGCAATATGCATCCACCTATTTACCTTGGCTGCTTTCAAGCACGCATGCGCATTCACATGTGCTCAGTGGTTATGGGATTCTGGCTGCAGCATTTTTAATGTTGATTATGATACTGATCAATGGTTATGGTGTGAAATTATTGTCAAAGACCAACAGTACTGTTGTTATTCTTAAAATTATTGTGCCTGTGTTGACAATTATTATATTGTTAGTCAAAGATTTTCATGTGAGTAATATTACTCACGGTGTTTTTCTAACCTCTGGTTGGAAGGGAATTTTAACGGCACTACCAACAGCCGGTGTTATTTTTTCATTTATAGGCTATAGTCCAGCCGTTCAGCTAGCAGGTGAGGCAAAAAATCCTCAGCGCTCTGTTCCTATTGCTATCATAGGCGCGTTGTCTATTAGCATTATTTTATATGTTGTTTTGCAAGTGGCATTTCTGGGTGCGCTCAGCCCCACTAGCATGCAACATGGGTGGCAGCACTTGGCGTTTAAGGGGGATGCGGGGCCTTTTGTGGGACTGGCAACGGGGCTTGGATTGTTGTGGCTTACCAAGATACTTTATATTGATGCGGCAGTGTCGCCTTTTGGTACGGCACTGATCTATACGGCCACTGCATCGCGTTTAGGTTATGCGGTGAAGGAAAATGGTTATCTACCATTATTTTTGCATAAATTAAATAAACATGGTGTGCCGGGCCGAGTGTTGGTGGTTAATTATGTGCTGGGCTTGTTGTTGTTTTTGCCATTCCCTACTTGGCAGAAATTAGTGAGCTTCTTGGTGTCATCCTTGGTGTTTGCCTATGCTGTAGGGCCATTATCATTATTAGTGTTACGCAAGACATTGCCGAACCAGCGCCGACCGTTTAAAATTCCAGCAGCGCCATTCTTGTGTATATTGGCATTTTATATCTGCAATTTAATTATTTATTGGGCGGGCTGGGATATTATTTATAAAATGTTAATCACGATGTTAATAGGCTATTGTGTGTTAGCCTGTTATCGTTGCACTAAGAAGGGACGCCTACTTAACTTTGAGTGGCATCGTGCCTGGTGGGTGTTTTTATATGCTATTTGTATTGGTGTGATTTCAAGTTTAGGCTCATTTGGTGGTAGTGGGCTCATTCCTTTTGGTTGGGATTTTCTTGCGATTGGCTTGATGAGCATTATGATCTTTGGGCTATCATATTATTGTGCGATTCATTATTTGCGTTAGAATATCTTTTCTAAAACTGGCTCCATGGGTATAAACTGTTTGGTCAGTGGTAAATATAAAGCAGTTTTAATCGTTAATTTAGGATGAAGCTGTTTTAGAGCATCAGCATACTGCTCTAGTTGATGTTTGTATTGCTCTGTATCATCAGTTTTGTGTGTAATTTTGTAATCAATAATCCACAAGATGTTATCCGAATCAATAAACCAGCGATCAATAATAAGGTGCTTAACTTTAGTATTTTTAACAACAGTAACGGGGTATTCGCAGTATGCGTGTTCGCGATCTGCATTTAATAACCATAATCCACGCTCATCGGTAAGTGTATTCTTGATGGCAAGATTAACATCATTCATTGCAGCGATCAGTTTATTATTTGGAATGCCAGACTGAGAGAGACGTTGTCGCCATTGGGATTGTTGAGGCGTCATGTCGAAAGATTTTAGTTGAGACAAAGATAGCGTAGAAAGCTGCTCTAAAATAGAATGAACAACAGTGCCTAAGATTGTAGAGTAATTTTCTTCTATGTGAATTTCAACATCATGATTAAGGTGTGTTGTTGATTCGTCCATGAGTGAATTATCAAAGTTGATCGTTTTGAATCGTTTAAATTTTATTTTTTCTTCTAAATCGCTTGTTGGCTCATCATGATTTTTCTCAATGATCTTTTCAATTAATGCATTTTTATAATATGTCCAAATCATTCCCGCAAAGCTATTTTTTACAGGTGCTTTGTAGGGTTGCTTGGGACTGTCGCTGCTACATAATGAAAAAATCAAGTCTAGGGATTTCTTTGCGCGAGTGGCTGCAACATAGAGAAGTCGTTGCGACTCAAATAAACTTTTCTGTTTCTCAATAGTGCTTAAGTAGTGATAGATAGGATCATGTTGATCAGTAATATGTTTCATTGGCGACATAATGAGATCGCGTTGATCAGCATTGTTAAGTCGTTCCTGCCACAGAAGTAGTTGATTTTTATCCATCATGGTTTTTCGATTAAGCTCAGGTAAGATGACATGATCAAATTCGAGTCCTTTTGACTTGTGTATTGTCATTAATTTAACTGTGTTCGTTTGTTTTATGTCGGGTTTTGCAAACAATTTGAAAAGTCGTTGCTGTATATTTTTAATGTTAATCTGTATTGACTCTGTTTGCATTTGCAGTAAGCACTCAAAAAAAACATCACAGTTTTCAATTTGTGATGCAGTGTAATTTGCTGCAATGTTTAAATTTACCCAGATTTCTTTAAGCCACCTGTAAAATGGCATAGTACCTTGGATTGTAAATGCTTTCTTGAGTACGGTATTGAGATGCGAAAGACGGGATTTGGCATCCTGACTTAAGCTTTCAATCGCGTTAGATTTTTGAATAGTTTGCCAAAGGGTTAATGCCGGCTGTCGATTTGCAATAGTGTCAATGTCTGCCAGCTGTAGGCCGCAATACGGTGCGCGTAATAATGCTAGCCAAGCAATTCTGTCTGCACGATGTAATAATGCTCTTGTTAAGGTTAATAGTTCTAATATCTCAGAAGTACTGTGTAGCGGATCAATATCGACTGCCTCGTATGCAATATTATGGTTTGAAAGTGACTTTGTAATTTCAATAAGGTGGTTTCGTGAGCGCACTAGAATTGCAATGCTTTGTTGTGGGTTTGCTGATTGATAGTGTTTGATTAGTTCATATGTATGGTGAGCCTGAGTCTGAGAATTAGAATCAAGTAGTGGGTGGCAAGTAACGTGGCCTTTTGTGGTCTTGCTTGTCACAGAGCTGGTATAGGGAATTGCGGCCGTATTGATATCAGCTGTTTTTGGGAATACTTGCGAGAAACAATGGTTCACCCATTCAATGATGGTTTCTTCGCTTCTAAAATTTTGCGTCAGTGTGAGTGATGTTAATGCTATTTCGCCAATACCATATTGCTTGGCACGTAAAAATAAGCTGACATCCGCCTCTCGAAATCGGTAAATAGATTGCATAGGGTCGCCAACTAGAAATAATGTCCGCCCGTCACCTGGGTGCCATCCAGCAGTTAATGTTTCAAGTAATTTATATTGAGTAATCGAGGTGTCTTGAAATTCATCTATTAAGAAATGTTTAATACGATAATCTAATTGCAGTGCTACATCTGTTGGAGTGTCTGGTGATCCTAGTGCTTGTTGGGCGCCAATATTTAATTCAATAAAATCAATTTGGCCATGCTCAAAAAAAGTTAAGCGACACTGGGCAGCTAAGATGGGTAGAATGTCTAGTAAGGCTTCTATCAATTGCCACTGATGATGCTCGAAGTCGATCGGTGGGCAGATCATTAAATCATTCAAGGCACTGTTAAGTGCATTATCGTCACAAATACTATTGAGTAAGGCAACAAAATGTTGCTTTAGTTCAGTTGCCTTTGTAAACCCTTGCCTTTTATCAACTGTTTTGCGCCAATTGCCATCTTTTTTAAGTAGGCAGTGCGCAATGGCAAGCCAGTTATCAAGAGATGCGATATTTTCATCTGGAGGTTCATTGTAATCTAATATTTTACAGATAGGACTGTTGGGGTCGCTGGTATAAAGCGTTTGTGCAGCTTGTTTTACGCAATCAAATAATTGGCTTTTTAGATTGTCTGGCATGATTGTATTTAAGCTATAAATAATTTCATTGCTTAGAGTTTTTAGTGCTGTCTGCATGTAAACTCTAAGGGAATTTGAATCTTGAGAATGCTGTAATATGTGGGGTAACCATTGTTCGCGTTTTTGTAGCAGTTGGACCAGCATTTGGCTTAATAAGTTTGGTCGGTTGTCGAGATGCAGTAATAGCGTTTGTAATTTCAAACTTAGTGTTTCGTGATTAATGCAGTACTGAAAGCACTCTTTAATTGCATGCTGATATAATGGCAGCGCATCTTCTTTAATGCTGAGATTTGCAACGGATTGCGAAAGTATGGGTAGCTGTCGGCAGAGAAAGCTCGCTAAAGCATCGAGTGTTAAAATACGCAGGCGATTGGGATTGTCTAACAATCGCCACTGTTGTCGCGTATCTTTCTGCATTACATTTTTAGCAAGTTGCCATGTTATTTGCTGGTGAGGCTTTTCTGGTTTGGTTTGTGTTGCAATCTCCAGAGCTTGCAGGATGCGTTCGCGCATTTCTGCCGCTGCTTTGCGGGTAAATGTAATTGCAACGATTTCTTCAGGTGCTTTTTCAGTCTGTGACAATAGTGCTAAATAACGTTGCGTCAGAAGTTCAGTCTTGCCGGATCCAGCCGGCGCTTGTACGATAAAAGATTGCTGTGTATCGAGTGCTTGTTGACGAATATGTTGATCAATTGCTTCAGTCATTATAGTGAATCCTGCAGAGTGGTTGCAGTTGGCAATATTGACATGTCAGTGTGTTATCAAGTGGGTCCACCTCAACACAGCCATTAGAAAAATCTAATAATAGATTTTCAATCGCTGTTTTCCAATATTTTTTTTGTGATTGCCAGTCCTGCATGGAGTCGGGGTGGTTGCCTTGATCGATTGGTAAAATATCGGAGAATGTTGCCTCAGCTGATTCTGTTACGATGCCTTTAAATTTCACTTCAGAGTTTCTTACCTCTGCAAAGCAAATGCCATCAATATCGTCAATGAAGCTGCAATATAGCGGCAGTTGCGGTTCTGTCATGCGTTCACCAAACCAACTGTTGGGCGAATTAAGACCTGTTTTGTAGTCAATTATGTAGCGACCATCTGAGCAGACATCAATGCGATCTACTTGGCAGCGAATAGAGAGCCCATTGATGTCAAGGTGGTGTGTATTTTCGCGTTCGAGCACTTGGAAGTCGGGGCGTTGCTTTTCCAATTCAAGCCAGCGTTTCAGTAATTGCTTAAGGCGTTTTTTCTCAGTCTCTAAAAAATAGTGATGAGATTCTGAGTGAAGGTTTTTTTGTTGAGTTTTGATTGCATGGGTTGCGGTATTATCGATTAATTTATCTAATTCTTCATCACTTATATTTTTTAAGCGAGATTGATTTTTTAGCTGTAACCAAATATCTTGTAGTGCGCGGTGTACAATATTGCCTTTCTCAAAGCTTTCAAGGTTTAGGCTGGGTTCGACCATAGGTCTGGCTTTTAAGCGTATTTCTCCAAAGGCGCGGAATGGGCATAGTGCTTGTAATTTTATAATTTCGCTACCGCCTTGTAGGGCACCATCTTGTTTTATCTTGGGGGCAGTGTCATCTACCAGTGTTTCTATCTCCTTGCATGGATAAGTTGTTGTGGCAGTTGTTATGGGGTCTTGTGAAAGTTTGATGGCAGCTATCATATTACTTGGACTTAATGTTTTATCGCCTTGTTGTTGTGCACTACTGATAACAATTTGTTTTGCGCTTTTTTGTAATCTTGTCAGGGTGTTTTTACTGTATTCATACTCACGTTCCGCACTGCTGTGTGGTAGTGCATATTTAACTTGGATTGAGTAAGGAATAAAGGGGTTGCCGTTAGCAGTTGGTGGCCAGCTCTCACTATCAAGTCCCATGATCCAGAGTGCATCAAACTGCAGGCCGGCAGATTCCAAAAGTCCTAATATTTGTATGGGTGCTTCACTACCTTCGGGTTGGAACACAGCCTGACTGGCAAGTGTTTGTAGCATTTCAATCGCTTTTTTCTGAGAGATGTTCTGTATTACTATGTCAAGCTCGCTAAACTCTTTTAACAAGTTGCGCCAACGTTGTAATACTTGGTACTCAATACTGGTTAAGCCTCTATTTCCTGGCCACCCGATTGCGATTAAAAGATTTGTAAATTGTTCTGCCCAGTAAAGGCTGGACCCTGATGGTTTAAGTGTTTGCGCGGTATCACAAAATGCGCGCCAACGACTTAGCCAGCTACTATTAGGGTAATGCGACTGTACCTTGTTAAACGCTATGAATAAGGCGTTAATAGGAAGTTCTACCTCATTTAACTCGCGAATTTCTTTATCCAGCATGGCGCCCATGTCAATATCTGTTTCATGCTGGCTGCAGTAGGGTGATTGTAATATGCCAGCTAATTCAGCGCTGTTAAATTGGCCGAGCGTTAATTGTAAAATATTTAATGCCTGCTCAATCAGACTGAATTCTGTTAGTTTTTGTCCTGCCGAAATATTGTAGGGAATATTGTATTCATGAAAAATTTTATCAACGGGGTTGCGTATCTGTTCAAGCTTCGGAATGACACAGGTAATTTGTTGCTGTGGATTTTGTTGCCACAGTTGTTTTGACCAAGAT
>JAHZIV010000015.1 GCA_022601255.1 Gammaproteobacteria bacterium | reverse complement strand
GAGCTTTTTTGCAATCTTAACAGAGAGTTCTGCAACACGTAACTGATGACCCGCCGTATAAGGGTCTCGTTTTTCAATTGTGCTGGCAATCGCAGCGATGGTTTGTGTCAATAGCTTGGTTTTTTTCGAAATCTGAAACTCATTCATATCTGGACTGGACTGCATCATCTTTGCCTGCAACAGAACACTACCTAATGTGCTTAGCAGATCAACATCGTCATCCTGCCACTCTCTTTCTTTAATGACATTCACAACCCCCAAAAAACCAGTAAACTCGTTATTATGAGCTAGAGGCACCGCCAGTAATGATTTAATATGCTCTTGCTGCCATTCTGCTTTCTCATGAGCTGCCTCTTCTGACAAGTTAGCAACATCATTAACGATAACAGGCTTGTTTTGCAACATATGCTGACCAAACCATGGGTATTGACTGAAGTCAATATTCTGCAATTTAGACTTTTCAGAAGATACCCCAGGCGCACACCACTCATCTGTATTATTCAAAACCTTTCCATCATCTGACAACCAGAATATAATGGCGCGATCAGCGTGTGAAAATCTGCCCAAACTAGATAAACTATTCTGTATATAGGCATCAACAGAAAATAAATCTGTCATAGCAAAGTTCTTTGAAACATCAGCCACAAGTTTCTCCAGCTGCTCATGATGCACTATCTCTTGAGTGTCAGCCTTCTCCTTTTCGACATTACGTGCAATCGTAGAAAAATAAATAGGTTTACCCATTTTATCTTTATGTGCGATTAACACCTGAGAAGTCGAAATTTCTTCGCCATTGCTAGATTTAAATTTTGTATCACCTTTCCAGACACCCTTCTGAATAGCAGCAGGAATACAAATACGGTGAATATTTTCCGCCATAGTTCTTGAATGATAATCTGCGATCTTGTATTTTGATAAATCTTCCTCTGAACCAAACCCCATCATGGCTCTACCCGCCGGATTAACATATAATGTATTTCCATTAACATCAGCCATAGCAACAAAATCTGGTGTATTTTCAATTATACTTTTTAACCTAAAAACTTCACCTTCAGCCTGCCCAGATACAAAAATCACCCTAAATAAAATAGTAAATACGATTAATAAAACAATCAGCGTCAAAATTAACCCGGCAAGAGCCACTTTATATTCATATTGCATACTTTTTGCAAAAATATCAGATAAAGCTATATTATGCCCATTAATCGCGCCCTCTAACTTAAGAAAAGCACGATGATATTCAAGCTCAACACTTTTAGTATTATTCTGAGTCCTTTTGTGAGTAATAGAAATAAAATTATTCACTAATTCATTAAAATTATGTGGAAACAGATGATGCTCTGTCTTCTTAAGTTTCTCTACATTATTCTTGAAATTATTTAGATGCTTCATATACGCTATTGATGTATGAGGCAACTCATTATTTAAACGCTCTTCAAGATAAAGATGCGATAAGAATAACGATTGAAGCGCCTTATCACAGACTGACTTTTCAACCATGATTTTTGAAAGCTTCTGTTCTAGTATTTGATGATATACAGTGCCACCAATGATAATAAAAAATAATATGGCAAGCAGAGCCATAGAGGCTAAGGTATAATTTTTAGGAAAAACAAAATTACGCATTAAAGCCCTTATGGTAGTTAAAACTTATATAGCGCTCCAAAAATAAGCAAATTCATCGCATCAAACGGCGTTCCTGAACGATGCAACGCGAAGTGTCGATAACCCGTATATACCGCTAAACTCCAGGCATTAATATTTTGCAGTGCTTGTACGCCATAACTATCAGCACGATCGCCATTCTGGGCAAAATTATAATATTGCCCCATGTCAACCGACAGTGCAGTTAAACCAATGCAACTAAATTTTCTTTGATAGCCCGGTTTTAAATAATAATAGTGTGGATTGTCTCTGCCACTTTGTCTTGCAAACACAGTACCACTGGCACCGGTTAAACTTACGCCCACCGGAAATAATACTGAAGCAGATCCATTCAATTGATTGCCCTCTGCAACATTTGCAGTACCTGTGTTCAGGCCTTGAGAAGAACCCAATGCAATTTGTGCTACCACTTGAGTACCACTGAAGTTACGGTCAAATTTTAATGCAACATCCTGTCGATTACCTTCATCCGCAGATGCTGCTAAATTAAAACCATGAAAGCTAGGTGTGTCATAGCGAATTCGATTAAGCCTGGAAAAACCATCCAGGCCATTAACAACATCACCAACCGCAACAGTTGACAATGCTCCTGTACTTGAAATTCGGAATAACAATCCACCACCTATATCTTCAAGTGTTGAACGACCCACCAGATTAGTACCTGATAAATCAGAATGCGCAGTATCATCTGAAGCTGTATCACCTTTTCCGAAGAATAAAGCACCATAACGCTTAGATTGCACATAAACCTCAACTTTGCGCATATCAATGGCTGCTGCTGGGCTTGGCGTTGTCTGACTCACTGTATTGGATGGATTCAAGTTAAAACCAAATTGAATATGACTGCCAATTTTCCAACCCTTGGTGGGCTGCAACTCACTATCAAAATTCAGGCGAGAGTTCGAAATATCATTATTACCATAAAATATATAACCCTGCTTGCCATCATTCGCATAGAAACTTACCGCACTAATCTGACCCGAAAGAGATAAGTTTGCCTTACTATCACCCAGCACTAAACGAGTTGTTGGAATCGCAACCTTCTTTGATTTTGTTTTCACAACCTGTGAATACGATCGAGATCGCACGGTAGATTTACCTGATGCCAACTGATTAAGTTCATGCCTTTGCTTGGCCAACTGCCGCTGTTGCTGCTTCATTTGTTTTTGCAAGGTTGCGATTTGCTGGTCGGTTGATGCCGCAAAAACATTCGTCATTGAAGTTAACAAACAAAACCCTAGCGGAATTGCGAATATTTTTTTCATGAGTTAGTCCTTTATACTATGTATTTATCGTGGAACCTTTCGGCACAAGGTTTATATTTATTAATCTCATCCTTGGCTAAAGGATAATGCATTTTGATGTCATCTGCGGCATCTTCAAAATCACAATTCCTAATAAACATGATCAAGCACACCAGGTAAAGCCCTGTACGACCAGACCCCGCCACACGATGCACATAAGCATATTTTCCCTTATTAAAGCTATCATAAAGACTCAATAAAAAACCCAGTATTTCTACAGAAGTCGGAAAGTAGACTAAGTCGGCAACCCTTTCACGATACGATTCTTGTGACTCGCTTTTCTCTTTTTTAAGCACGTGAGGACCATACTCATCGTAAAATTTCTCTATTCTGACAGCCTGAATCTCAAGTACTGCAAGCGCCTTGCCCAGCGAATAGCCTTCCCCCAGAAGTTTAAGCAAATCTTTTTTACAACCATCGAGGCCTGTTTTCTGCAACTCTTCGGGCAACCCATCCATGTCTGCTAAATCAAATCGTGTATGACCATGTTGATATATAACTTCCACATGACAGTGTGCATAATGATCTATAAGATTACTCGCATCTACCTCGGTAAGCTCCCTAGTAGGCCGCATAGAAAGGCGCTTTGTATCCAGCAGAATAACGCGTTTAACCTGCCCCAGCGCCAAGAAGGAATACAAATCATCTGGTTTTTTGGGGTCAAAAACTAGCTCCGGACTGGGACCGAATATAGCTAATTTTTTCTCGCCCAAGTGTATCATTAATGGCTTTGCAGACCCCGACTTAGCAGACGATATCGACATCGGCTCATATAAAATCTTACCTCCAGACAAGCCTGCACGAAGTTCTTTAAGCTCGTCCTTACCAATATTGGTAGATTCTCTCTTTGGCAATATAGGCATTAAAATATCCCTTTGGTTTTTTACACACCCTTAACTGTAGCTTTTTTTAAATAGTAAGTCTATAAAACAAGCTTTGTCTTTACCATAACGAATCTGCTACACTGCGAACAATGATGAAGATACTTGTTTACGCACTATTCTTATTAACTACAACTTCAAGCTTTGCTTGGAATGGCGCTGGTCATCGCACCATTGGCTACATCGCATATCAACACCTTACACCAAACACACGCAAGGCCATTAACCCTATCACCGCAAGTCTATTTCATTCCCGTTATCCCGACAGCCGATTGATGCATGCATCAAGTTGGCCCGATCAATTACGCGCAAAGGGCATTACGCAATATAACGAGTGGCACTTTATCAATATACCTTTGATTCATGATCACATAACACCACTACCGTTGCATCATGACAATTTAGTCTGGGCGATAAATCAGTGTCGCACAAAACTGCAGGATCACAGTTTAAGCACACAACAAAAAGCTTGGTATTTAAGTTTTTTAATTCATCTAATCGGCGATGCAAGCCAACCACTGCATTGCACAACGCTATATTCCAAACAATTTCCTAGTGGCGATCAAGGCGGCAATTTGTTTATGGTAAAAAGTCGTAATGCAGACAACCTACATAAACTATGGGATAGAGGCTTTGGCCTATTTGTGACACGCAAGCATTATATGAATTATTGGCAAATAAAGAAAATTGCTAATAGTATTATGCAACACTACCCTGAGAGCCAATTTCAGAAACGCCTTGCCGATCAAAATACACAGGACTGGGCACACAACAGTTACCTGTTGGGCACTCGAGATGCCTACAACATTCAATTCAACACCAAACCTTCTCGTAACTATATCAAGCTGGGGAAATTCATCGTGATGCAGCAAGTAGCACTTGCGGGTTATCGTGTTGCTGCTATATTGAACCAACTTTTTTCAAACACAGGAAGCCAACATGACTGAAATGAAAAGCATTACCCTTCAAGCTAACGAAAGCGACTGCCAAGCTGTCTTTGTACCTGAACGCGGTGGCAATCTAGCATCACTTAAAATGCAGGGAAAAAAAGGCTTAAAAGAACTACTGTATCAACATGACTGCTTCTGGGATGATACGATTGATGACTTACCAGGTGCATGGCCATTTTGCTTTCCGGTGTGTGCACGTGTCGCCCGGAATGGTGAGTATGGCAAATATCTTTATGATGGTCATTTGTATGAATTAGCCATTCACGGTTTTGCTTGGAATATGCCCTGGAAGGTCATAGCGCAGCAACAAGATAGCATCAATTTACGTTTAGCCTACACGGATGAAACGCTCAAACAATATCCTTTTAAGTTCCAAGTAGATTTACATTATGAGCTGCAACATAATAAATTATTATGTCATCAAACTTATCACAACTTCGATCACAAGCCGATGCCCTATGCTGCAGGCTTTCACCCTTATTTTTTGACACCTCCAGCGAATCAAGGCAAGCAAGACGTAACCATACAATTTTCTCCACAAAGGCGTTTGCAATATAACGAAGCATTGACGGATATTATCGGTGAACAAGCGAGCCTTAAACTGCCATCCTCCATTGCGAATCCAGAAATTAATGAACAACTGTCTATTATGGGTGAAGACAAATTGTGTTGCTTAACATTTCCTGATGGTGATTGCATTAGCATGGTTGCAGAGGGTGTAGAAGATAAAGATCTATTTCCTTATGTACAGTTGTACACCATTCCAGACAAGCCATTTATTTGCGTGGAACCCTGGATGTCGTATCCGAATGCTATTAATGCGGTACAGGGCATGCGTTGGTTGCAGCCTGGGCAGCAAGAGTCCGGTTTATTAACTCTATCATTGACATAAAATCGGACAAAACGCTATAGTACGTATCTTATAGATACAGCGATTCATCGAACCTTGCAAACATCCGTCGAGCGAGTTTGAGTAACTCTATAGCAAAAGTAAAGCGCAGCCGACGGGATGGAGGCGAGCCATTTTGCGGTAGAGTTGCTCAAGATTGCCAGGATGTTTGCAGTAATAACCTCGGAGCATTAAATGTCACAAAACAAGATTCGAACCCGTTTTGCCCCAAGTCCAACGGGATACTTACATATTGGCGGAGCCCGTACAGCTTTGTTTGCCTGGTTGTTTGCGCGTCATCATGGCGGGGATTTTATTTTACGTATAGAGGATACTGATCGCGAACGTTCT